>JBMOMS010000232.1:0-41449 GCA_049324895.1 Chloroflexota bacterium | reverse complement strand
GTAGGGGCGAGTCTGAGACTCGCCCCTACACTCGCCCCTACACTCGCCCCTACCCAATTCCTTCAGCACATGCGGCGTGCCCCAGGATTCAGCCTCACCATTCTCCTCATTGCCGACCAGCATCAGGGAGATGTTCGGGAAGGGCTTGCCCGATTTCATCCTGTCCTTCATCCAGACCAGGTAGGTGGCCACGACGGTCTTCATATCCGCCGCGCCGCGGCCCCACAGGTAATCGCCGTCGATGCGCGGCGTGAATTGGGCATCGTCGGGTTCAGGCTCGACCACGTCGAAATGGCCCGTCAGCAAAATGGGCTGGGCGGCATGGGTCGAGCGCTGCGGGAAGCTGGCATATACGGCGGGATATTTCCCGTCGAAGAATTTCACGTCCAGGCCCGCGCTGCGCAGATAGTCATCGACCAGGGTGCCCGCGCGCAGGACTTCGTCCAGGCGTTCGTTCGGGCAGGCGGTGACCGACGGGATGCGAATCAACTGCTGGGCCAGGTCCAGGATTTCGGAGGTTTTATCGGGGTAGGAAATTTCGATCACGGCTTGTGTCCTCGGTCTGAATTGGATGGGCGGTTGCTGCACGGTGCGCGCGGCATCCCTGGAACGCTGCAGGAATTCGGCGATCTTGGCGGCGTCTGCGCCCAGCGAGCCATAGTCGGAGGCAATGCGCTCCACATCCGCCTTGACCTGGGCCTCGCGCTCGTAGAACAATTCCTTGAGCAGGCCCAGCGGGACTTCATCGTTCTCGCCCAATTCCATTTGCAGGCGGGCGCGGATCTTATCGGCGGTGTTGCGCCCACCCTCGGACATCTCCACCAGCGGATGCAGGTCATCCCACAGGCCCAGGGCTTCGGCAAGCGGCTTGACCTCGCCCAGCGTCCACTTGAGGAAGGCGCGGATGGAGACAGGCTTGCCCGTCAACGGATTTTCGATCTCGGCGCGCAGGCCATGCTTGGCAGCCAGGGCCTCGTTGGCGCGGGCGCGGCTGATGTCCTCGCGGTCATAGCGGAAGGAGCGCGCAAACTGCGGGTCCGAATAAATGCGCAGCATCAACAGGTGCTTGAGGGTCAGGTTGGCAACATCCACGTCCAGGTTGTGACCGCCCTCGTCGGTGCGGACTTCGACGCGGCCCATTGGCAGGTTGATGCGCGCCATCAGGTTCTGCTTCTCGATCTGCAGGGCCATCTCCTCGGGCGGAGTCGCCTCCCCCACGGCGAACAGGCCGCGGGCGTAGAGCGAGGTGAGCTGATCGCTGGTGGTGGAGATGATGCGCTCGACGGGGTCGGCAAACGAACGGGCGCGGATGGGCGTCCAGTTGTTGTTGCCGAAGCGCACGCCGCGCCGCACGAGATCGTAGGAGATTTGCAGGTAATCGTTGTAGGAGCGGTACAGGTCAGGCAGGTCGATGCTGGGCGGATTGGGAAAGGTCAGGTTGCGGATCGAGTCGAACCCGGTCAGCGCCACCACGGCCCGTCCGCCGCGCACCTCGGCCTGCAAGGGCGTGGACGCGCTGGCAGCAATGAACAGGGATGCAAAGGCGCGCAGCAGCCGCGTGGCGGTGATGTAGAACTCGGACTTGAATTCATCCAGGTGACGGTCGCCGCGCTCGTTGACGGGCAGGTGCATGAAGTCCCAGGCGAAGAGCGGGTCGGGCAGGGACATGTTGGTGTGGATACCCGTGGTCGCCAGGGTGTCGGCGTACAGGTCGACGCATTTTTCGAGGTAGCGGCGCTTGGCGATGCCCCAGTTGCCGGGGATGGAGTGATGGCCGATGTCGGTCAGGAACAGCAGGTTGCCGTGCCAGTAGTGCAGGCGCTCGCCAAACTGGACGCCCGCGCGATGCAATGAATTGATCAGCGCGGCTTCCATCAGGCGCGCTTCGTAGATCGCCCCGCGCGGCGTGTAGTACGGACGCGTGGCCCACTCGATCATCCAGTGGAAGACTTCGAGCTGGCTGAACTGCGTCTGCCAGGCGGGGATGCATTCGGCGCGCAGGTAATCGACAAAGGACTGTTGGCTGGGTCCCGCCCCGACGGTCAGCAGCGGACGCAGGTCCTCATCGAGCAGATTCCATTCCTGCTCGAAACCGTTCAGGCCGCCCTGTGGCTTTTCCTGGATGGCCTGCTCCACGGCAAGCTGGTATTTGTCGGCAAATTTTTTCGAGGGCATATTTTCACCAAGGATTAACGAGATAGGATAATTACCCTGGTGGTCGAGTAGGGCGAGTGATTTCCTCGCCCGTATCGAGACCACCAATTAACGAAAGTTTTCTTGATCCCGCATGGTCTCGATACGCTCCTCACTCTGTTTGGAGCTATTCGACCACCGTGTTTATTTAACCCTTGAGCGAATTCAGCCCCTCCACCAATCTCTGGAACGCACCTTCCGTGCGTTCGACCGGCGTGGCATACGAGAATCGCACCCAGTCCGCGCCGAAGGGGGAGAAGAACGCGCCAGGCACAATGGCCACGCCGTGATTCTCGGCCAGGTATTGACCGAGCGGTTCGCTGTCCGCCCAGCCTTTGGCCTGGAGGAATTCACCGACGTTCATGAAGGCGTAATAGCCCTTGCCGATGATGTGCTGCAATCCACTTTCGGCCAGCAGTTTCTTCAAGGCAACGCGGCTGGCGTTGGTCGGCTCGATGATGGTTTTGGCGGCTTCCAGGTAGCCCATCTCATAGGCGGCCATCGCCACGGCCAGTGAATAGAACGGCGGCATGACGGTGTGCGAGGCGCGCGCCACGATGAACTTGATCACGCTCTCGTCCGCGATCAGGTGGCAGTTGCGGATGTTCGACGCGCCCAGCGACTTGGTCAGGCCATCCAGGAACATCAGGCGCTTGCGCTCCTCGGGCGTGAAGAACTTGAGGAAGAAGTTCAAGTCCATCGGCGATTCGTCGGTGACGTAGTGATACATCCAGTCGAAGAGCACGAAGGCCACGCCCGCTTCCAGGGCGGCCTTGGCCAGCGAGACCTGCTTCTCGATGGAAATGGTCAGGCCTGTGGGGTTATCGGGATTGGTGATGACAATGCCTGCGATTTTCCGCCCCCTGGATTCGGCGAACTTCACACTCTCGCGGATGGCCTCCTCGGAGTAGGCCCAGCCCTGGGCGGGGTCGCCCGGCGCCCACAACACGTTCGCGCCGACGTTGTACGGGCCCCAGTTGTAGGAGATCCACGGCACGCGCGAGACCATGATCAGGTCACCCTGGCGTCCGTGACCGAGCGCCAGCATGGCCTGGTAGGCCTTGACCAGCGCATCGCGTCCGCCCGCGGTGCCCAGCACGTTGGCGGGGCCGATTCCCAGGTCGGCGTCCAGCTTCCAATATTGCTCGACCACCGACTTGCGATAGGCATCCGTGCCGAAGGGCATGTCGTAGGCTGTGCCATGCTCGATCTGCAGCTGCGCGGCGCGTTCGAGGATCGCCTTGGGCACACCCGGCAGGGACGCGCCGCCGTCGCCCTGGGAGGCGTCGAAGATCTTCGCGCCCGGGTTCTTCTCCAGGTAGACCTTGAGCGACTTGTTGATCAGGAACATGCGCGAAGGCGGAATGTCGGCCATCTGCTTGAGATGCTCGCTGACGGGGATGAGATTCTTCTCCTCGACGGCGAAGACGGGCGTGGCGTTGGAAATGGACATGGAAAATTCTCCTCGTTTCAGACCGCAGGTTTTCAAAACCTTCAGGGTCCATGGATTATGAAAAACGCCCCGAGCATCTCGGGGCGTTTGGTGTGCCTGTGGGTATGAACCTTTACCCGTTCATCTGGCAGCCACCAACGCCCCGTAACCAATTGGTACGAGTGGTATTGGTGGTGGTGTCGACGATAAGCTGTCTGGACATTGCGCGCAAGGATACCACCGCGGTACAGATGCGTCAAGCGCGGATTTTAAATTCCATGCCCGCCCACGATCTCCAATTCCGCGCCATCGGGAGCGGCGGCCAGCAACGGCCTCGCCTGCGCAATCAGGGCGCGCACCCGCTCATCAGCCAGAGAGGCATCGTGAGCCTGTTTGTCATCCCAGGCCTCGAATACCCACACATGCGTATCGTTCGAAACATCCTCGCCGACAATGTACATGCGGCAGGCGGGCAACTCACCGACCAACTCCGCCGCCTGCTGGAGAATATGCACCAACTCGCCGCGCCTGCCCAATTGGGAGACCAGTCTTCCTGTCATGGCATACATCGCTCACCTCAAAAAAGAATCATGAAGCCGCAAGGCTTCGACAGCCTACGGCTTCGCAATGGGATTTCGCGCTCCCGACGGATCTGTGATCCTGCGGAGCTTCGTTGCGGCATGAAGGCCACGCCGCAGATTATTTGTTGAATTCGGGATTCAGGCTGGTGTACACGGCCAGCACATTGCCGGTCGGGTCTTTGAAGACGCCAAACCAACCCGTGCCGGGGATTTCCGTCTTGGGCTGGAGCACACTCCCGCCGAGGCTTTCCACCTGCTTCAAGTCGGCTTCGATATCGTCGCTGTCGATGTAGACCAGCACCTGACCAGCAGGATTTTGATCTGAGACCTCATTGAAGCCGCCGCCGAAGCCGCTGCCATCCTCCCACATGGTGTAGTTGAATTCGGGCACGTGCTGCATCTTCCAGCCGAACAGGGCCTCGTAAAAGCCGGCTGCCTCGGCCACATGGAAGGCGGGAATCTCGACGTGTACCACATTGCGCTTGGACATCTGTTTTCTCCTTGAGTAATTTTGGATAATCAGTGTCCTTATTTTAGAATTTTTGTTCTAGGTAGTCAAGTGCCAGATGTGGGGAATTTTTTGATGCAATAACCAAATGTGGCTACTCGTATTTCAAGGCCTGGACCGGGATCATGGTCGCCGCGCGCAGGGCAGGATACAGGCCCGAGATCATGCCAATGAGTGTGGCAAAGGCCAGCGCAAACAACGGAAGCCAGACGGGCGTATACACCGCCACACTGGGCGGAGGTCCGCCCTGCTGGGTGGACTGGTTCGCCAGGTAGACGATGGCCAGCACGTTGAGCGCCTGTCCCGCCAGCCAGCCGATGATCACCCCGCCCAGCCCGCCGAGGAAGCCGATTCCGGCCGCCTCGCCCAGGAAGATCGAGAGCACGTCGCGGTTGGTGGCGCCGACCGCCTTCATCAAACCGATCTCGCGCGTGCGCTCCAGGATCGACATGGTCATCGTGTTGGCGATGCCGATGGCCGCCACCAGCAAGGCAATCGCGCCCATGCCGCCGAAGACCACCTGCAGCACCATGTAGAAGTTGTTCAAACCCTCCACGAAGGATTGCATGGTGAAGGCCTGAAAGCCGAGCGCGATGATCTGGTCGGCCACGTCCAGGGCCTGCTTGGCATCCGCCACCTTGACGATGACCTGGTTGTAACCGTCCTTGTTGTAATTGTATTTGACGCCATTGGTCCACTCGTTCAGCACCTTGATCTCTTCGAACGGGATGAACACGGACCAATCCGATTCGTCGCCCTTTTCGGCCAGCACCCCCGTCACGCGCAGGCTGAGATTCTTGCGGATCTCATTGCCCTCGTTATCCCATTTGAAGGCGATCACCTGGATCTGCTGGTCGTACAGGTCAGGGGGCGGAGGCGGCTCCTGGCCCGGGCGCTGGCGTGGATCGTAGAATCCCGCCGCCACCATCGCCCCGATGATAACCCCGCCGCGTTTAAATTCCGTGCCGCCCTGCATGGCCTCCAGTCCCAGGATGGACAGGTCGTTGACCGCGATGCCGCGCAGGCTGGCATTGCCTTCGAGACGCTGATATTTCATGATCATCATGGAATAGAAATATTCCTGCGGCATGACCGCCACCACACCCGGCACGGCGCGGATTTCGTCCAGTGCGGCGTTGTTCAGCACGGGGGTATCCGCCGCCTGCCCGCCGCCGCCTCCCCCGCCGCCCATCATGGGACCCATAACCATCATGCCTTCCCCATAGGAAGGCGAGACCTGGATGAGGGTCAGGTCGCCAATGCCATACAACTGCTCGTTGGCGTTCTTCTGCAGGCCGATGGCCAGCGAGACCAGGATCACCACCGCCGCCGTCCCAATGACGACGCCGATGGCGGTCAGGCCCACGCGCGCCTTGCGCCGGCTGAGATTGCCGCTGATCAGTCGCAGCAGGTCGAGGAATTTCACGGGTCAGCCTCCCTTGCCCCCACCCCCGCCCGGCATGATGGGCACCGGGAACTCGGTCGGGGCCCCTTCGAGCGGGACATTGTCGCTGGGCGCAGCGCTGTCCAGGCCAAACAGGCCGAGGATGAAGCGCCAAATCTTTTGCAGGAAAGTCTCCTCGGACGGTGCGGGCAATTCACCGTCCCCGCCTTCCAGGCCGGGTTCCATCGACGGGTCGATGAAGCCCTCCTCCACGGTCAGGTCGAGGGTTTTGCTGATCGTGCGGGGCTGGTTGAAATCGTCGGTATACTCAATGGTCAGGGTAAGCTGCAGCGGTCCGGCCGTATCGGGGGTGATGAAGCCGTCGAAGGTGAAGTAGCCGCCCGGGTCCAGCGAACCGACCAGGGTCGTTTCGGTTTCGAGGGTTCCGTTATTCGTCGCAAGGGTCATGTTGCCCAGCACAGCCGTGCGCTTGCCCAGGTTGACCACCTGAATCGGCAGGCTGCCCGTCTGGCCGGCAAACAACGGATCGGGTTCACGATAAAAACCGATATCCGCCTTGGGCAGGCCGTAGACCAGCAGGGTGATGACCTGGTCATCGTTGACCACCTCGCCCTTGTCGTTGACGTAGGAGAAGGTCAGCTTCATCGGGTATGCGCCCGGGGAGGTCGACACGTTGACAATCAGGTTTTGCGACACCTGCATTTCTCCCCCCGTCGAGAGGTTGCCCAGGGACTGGATGTTGGAAGTGCCGACCGGCGCAAAGTTGGTAAATTCTCCGCTTCCGCCCGAGACGCCGCCCGGCTCGGGGGTCCCGCCGCTGCCCCCAGCGGAGCCGCCGCCCACGATCAGGGTGACATTCTTCGCATCCGAATTGCCCATGTTCTTGACGGTCATGCTCAGTTGGAAGGTATCGCCCGGCTGGAGCGGGTCGACAGTGGAGGAGTAGCCCGTGACGACCAATTGCGCGGTATGGACCCCGGTCGGCGTGGCGGTGGCGGCCACCGCCCCCGTCCCGCCGCTGGCAGGGATGCTCAACGTGAATTTATCTGAATAAGCCGTGCCCGCGCTGTCGTAGTAGCTCACGGCCACGTCGACCACCACCACGCTCTTGCCGTACAAGGAATCCAGGGCCAGGAAGGTCTGCGAAGTCTCCACCACCCCGCCCACGGGGATGCCACCCACCACGACCACGCCGCCCGTCTGGGTGGGAACCATGTCCGCCGAGGTGAACGCCGCCTGGACGTTGTACGCATCGGCCGTACCCGGGTTGCCGAATCCGAGGGTGATCCTGAACTCCTTGCCCGAGGTCACCGCCGAGACGTTGGCCTTGTAATAATTGATCGCCACCTGCGGACGCACAAAGGGCGGCGTGGCCGTCGGCGGAATGGACGGGTCGATCACCAGCAGGCCGCCGGCGGAAGCGTAATCGGAAGGAGAGTTGTACGCATACACCGTGTATTGTCCGACCGGCAGTTGAACCGTGACCGTCAACTGGTCGGGCTGCCAGGCCGAAGGAGAGAACGTGTAACGGCTCGTGTCCGACGCAATCGCCACCTGCGTCCCACCGTCAAACCCCGACCCTGAGATCGTCATCACCGTGGGAGTGTCCGCATCGATGGGGTTGGGCGAAAATCCGCTGACAGAGATCGAAGCCGGCGCAGCCGAGACAAAGCGGACCGCGCCCAATACCAGGGCAAGAATGACGAAGGGAATGGCGATCAGGGAACGTAAACGTAACTTCATATACACTCCATTTTCCAGCGAAGAACCTATCCAAACAAACCGGAGCGCAGACTGTTGTGGCTTAACAATTAAATCTGGCAATAAAAGACATGGGGGGTTGTACCGCAACGTTCACGTTGCGTGTGCCTGACCGTACAGTCCACTCGCAAGATAAATCTTGCGGTACCCAATACCCGGTTTATTGCACGATTATTTTGTTAAGTCGCATTAGTCTGCCTTGACCTTGCAAACTGAAGTCCGCGCTCCGCAAATTTTCGGACGGGCGCTAATCCGACGGGGCCAGCGGAGCTTCCAGCGCGGCGGATTGATACTCGGCCTCGCTGACCACTTTGCCATCCAATAGGAAGATCTTGTGAGTGGCAAAACGCGTCATGCGCGGATCGTGGGTCACGACCAGCACCGTCCGCCCGTCGCGATGCAGGTCCGAGAGCATCTGCATGACGGTCACGCCGCTGGTGGTGTCGAGGTTGCCGGTCGGCTCGTCGGCCAGGATCAGGGTTGGGTTGTTGACCAGGGCGCGGGCAATCGCCACACGCTGCTGCTGTCCGCCCGAGAGTTCGCTGGGCTTGTGATGGCTGCGGTCGGCCAGTCCCACCTGGCCCAGCAGGCCGGCGGCGCGCTCCCTGCGTTGTGAGGCAACCACGCCGGCGAACTGCATGGGGAAGGCCACGTTTTCCAGGGCCGACATGCTTTGCACCAAATTGAAGGATTGAAAAATAAACCCCATGCGGTCGCGGCGAAAAACCGCCAGGCGGTTCTCGTCCATCGTGTCGAGGCGCTGGCCATCCACCCAAATCTCGCCGCCCGAGGGACGATCCAGGCCGCCGAGCAGGTAGAGCAGGCTGCTCTTGCCCGAACCCGAAGGCCCCATCACCACGGTGAAGGTGTGCGCTTCAATCTCGATGTCCACGCCGTCGAGCGCGCGCACCGTCGTTCCGCCCATTTGATAATGACGGGTCAACCCCGCCACACGGATCAGGGGGGTGGTCATCAGCTAGAAGAAAGGCCGTTGAATGGCGGTGCCGCCCAGGCTCGCCCCCAGCGTCCCCAGCCCGGACCAGGCCAGCAGAATCAGAATCAGCACGATGAGCACACCCAGGATGGCCTTGTTTTTGGAGAGGTTATCGGCCAGGAAAAAGCCCATCATCAACAGCAAGGCCTGCCAGACCAGGAACAGGTCAACGTGGGTGAGGATCTGCGTCAGGAAGGCCGAGCCATCGGCGGCGAAGCCGGCCAACCCGGGGGAGGAAATGGCGCGCTGCGTGACCAGCATGAAAACGATGCGCAGCACGTCGCGCAAGGCAAACGGCAGGCTGGCCCATGCCGCCACGTGCAGCGCGCTGGACATGCTGCCGCGTCCGCCCAGCAGGGTGGACGCCAGGTGCATCAGCCCGCCCAGCGCCAGCCAGCCCAGCCACAGGGAAATCCACGCGCCGACCAGTGGGATGACGTACACAAAAGTCGGCCCGGACATGGCCTGTTGGGCCGAGAAATAGTTTTGCTGCATCTCGGGCGTCCAATATTCGAAATCGGCCGGCAGAGCCGAAGTGCCCATCTGCGCCGCGCGGGCGTTGAAATATCCACCCACCAGCACGACCAGCAGGGCTGTCACACTCAGGATAAGCAGCGGGGTTTGCCAGGCGGGATGTCCATTGGCTGCAATCGACTCGAAGACCCGTCGCGGACGCAGGAACAAGTTCGGGATATTCGAAAGGTCAAAGCGTTTTCCGGGGGAGGTATTCGTGTCAGTCAAATTCTCGGTCATGGGGGAAAGCCCTTCACAATTTTGTCATTCTAACATGCTTTGAATGCCCCCTTTAATGTGACACTCACATTTTACGCTTGCCCTGCGGCTTCTCCGCCAGGCGCACCAGAAGCCCGGTGCGGCGGGCAAAATTCGGCATTAATGCAAAAACGGCCGCAAAGGTTGCCGGCCGTTTACGATACGCACGGGATCTGTCTTAAAAATCGAACAGGTCGGCGCTGACTCGCGTCCCCGCTTCGACGCGCGGATAAGCCCGCATGAAGGTCTCGACCCCGTCGAACAGGCGGAAGAACGTGCCCACGAAGCCCCGCCGCATCTGGCCGCCGCCCTGGCTGGCATGACAGGCGCTGGCCTGAACCTTGCGTTCGGCCACCGCGCGGTAGTCGATGCGCGCGTGGACGGGGAAATCCACCTCGGCCAGCGAGACCAGGTCGATGTCCCCGTTGCGGCCCCACTTGCGCGGATCCTTGCCAAACAGTTTGAGCAGGCGCACACCAAACTTGAACAGTCCGCGCGGAATGGTGTGATAGTACAAAGCGCGCGGCTGCCAGGCCGCCCCCGCCTCGGGGTGGAAAGAGGCGTCCGCCGCCTTCTCGAAAGCCAGCACCGTCGCATTGTGGATGTGGATATGGTCGGGGTGGCGGTAGCCGCCAATCGGGTCGAAGGTCAGCACAACGTCAGGCTGGAGTCTGCGAATGTGGCCCAGCACGCTGACCGCCACCTCCTCGACGGGATGGTTGACCTGCGCCTCAGGATGGGCATTGTCCGCCGAACCGGTCATGCCAGAGTCGCGATAGCCCAGGAAGAAAACATCCTTGAGACCCAGGTGCTGCGCGGCGCAGCGCAACTCGCCTTCGCGCAATTCGGCAATCGACTGGAAACCCTGCATGTGGATTTCATCCACGGTGCCGGCCTCGCCGCGCGTGGCGCAGACCAGGTACACATCCGCGCCGCGGGAGGCATACTGCGCCAGGGTGCCGCCCATGCCGAACGACTCGTCATCCGGGTGGGCCAGCACTGCCAGGAGGGTGTTTTTTTTCTGCAATGTTGCCATCCTTTCTCTAGAAACTGCAATGCAGTTCCAATTCGATAATGAGCCTTTGGGAAATATTTCGTGTTATATTTCGCAAAACCAATGGCCGCGTTTTATTTCCTGATTGCCGCTGCTGTGGTCGCCTGGGCAACCCTGGTCGTTTGGAAGCGGAGGGATGCACTAGGGGGACGAGTGCTTTTCTGGATCATGGTTGCCATCCAGGTTTGGACCCTCACGGCTGCCGCCGAAGCATTCGTCTCCACTCTTTCGGCCAAAATCATCTGGTCGAAGGTGCAATACCTGGGGGGTGTCAGCGCGGGACCTTTGCTGCTGGTGTTCACGCTGCTCTACACCCATCGAAAATACCTGCTGACGCGGCGAAATTTGATACTATTTTCGATTACTCCAATCCTGGTTCTCTTACTGGTTTGGACAAACGAGTTTCATGGATTGTTCTGGGTGGGATTCGAGCCGCATTTTTATTCCAACTCCGTATTGTACGTGTATCAGTATGGCCCCCTGTTTTGGGTGCATGCCATTTATGCCTATGCCTGCACCGGGGCATCGGCCTTTCTGCTTGGCCAGGAATACCTGCGGGCCTCGCCCACGTATCGACGCCAATACGGGGCCTTCCTCCTGTCCACCCTGGGGCCGATCCTGGGCAGCTTACTGTATCTCCTGGGATGGAACCCAATGCCCGGACTGGACTTGTCGGCGCTCTCCTTTGCGATCACGGGCCTCTTCATCGCGTATGGCACCCACGTCTACGGCCTGATGGAACTCATCCCCATCGCCCGCCATACGCTGGTGGATGTGCTGGAAGACGGTGTGGTCGTCATCGACCTGCGCAATCGCATCGTGGATATGAATCGCGCCGTTTTGAACATGTTCAGCTTCAAGAACGCGCCCATCGGGCAGGACGTGTTCATGACCTTCCACCAATACCCGCTGCTGGCGGCCACCCTGCTGCAAAAGCCCCCCGCCCCCATGGAAGTCATCCTGCCCGGCAACCCCGACCATCACCTGGATGTGCGCCTGACCGAAGTGCTCGGCGACCGCGGCCAGACCGAAGGCCACATCGCCGTGCTGCGCGACATCACCGACCGCAAGAAGATCGAAGCGGCGCTCGATGAAAAACGCCAGCAAATGGAATTGATGGCCATCACCGACGACCTGACCGGTCTGTACAATCGCCGCTACCTGGACAAGGTGATCGAACGCGAATTCCGCCGCTCGGAACGGTACAGCGTGGACGTGGCGCTGGCCATCTTCGACATCGACGACTTCAAGAAGATCAACGATAACTTTGGGCATCCCTGCGGCGACGAAGCCCTGCGGACGGTTGCCAAAGCCATCCTCAACAATATCCGTCCCACCGACATCACCGCCCGCATGGGGGGCGACGAGTTCATCATCATCTTTCCGCACACCACCGCCGAGGAGGCCTGGCACATCATGGAGCGGCTGCGAAAATACCTGGGCGGGATCGATTACGTGTGCGGGCACATGTCGCTTACCATCAGCGGGGGGGTCATGGAATGGAAGAAGGGCGTGAACTCGGTCGAAGCCATCCGCCGCGTGGATCACCTGCTCTACGAGGCCAAGCGCCTCGGCAAGAACCGCATCATCAAACAGGTGGAAGTGGTAGCCTGACCGGGCGGCTGGCCCGCCAATTTTCAGCGCGCACGAAGGATCTGCCTTCGCGCATAATTTCCCCGCAAACGCTCAGCTCGCATGAATGGCCGCCAGGGTGACGTCGTCATCCTGGCTGAAACCGTTCTGGTGGGACAACAGGGTCTCCAGCAGACGGTCGCAGATTTGCTGGGCCGGCAGGCCGTCCAACCCGGCCAGGGTGGACTTGATGCGTTCGAGACCGAAAGACTCGCCGGCCGGGTTGCGGCAGTCGGTCATGCCATCGGTGAAGAACAACAGGGTCGAACCGGACGGCAGCACCAGGCTGCGTTCATCCACGACAATGGCGTCCCACATGCCCAGCGACATGCCCGGCCCGTGCGGCAGGCGCTCCACGTGTCCCCCGCGCGTGAGCAGGAGCGGAGGTTCGTGTCCCGCGCGCGCATATTTGAATTCGCCGGTGCGCCCATCGAACAGGCCGTACAGGGCGGTGACAAACTGGGTGGACTTTTGCAGGCGGGTGATGTGGGCGTTGACCAGGCGCATCACCTCGCCCGGGTCCAGGCCGGTATCGGCCTCGGCCATGATCAGGGCATGGGCGCGCGACATGAACAGGGCGGCCGGCACACCCTTGTCGGACACATCCCCGATCAACACGCCCATCAGGTGCTCGGTAATGGAGAAAACATCGTAAAAATCCCCGCCCACCTGGCGGGCCGGCAGGATGCGCGCGCCGAAATCATAGCCCGGCAGGACCGGCAGCGCATCCGGCAGGATGCTGCTTTGAATCTCGGCGGCCAGTTGCAGTTCGCGCTCCATGCGTTCCTTCTCCACCAGTTGGGCCTGGGCGGCCTTGAGTTCATCGTAGGCCTGCTGCAACTGGCGGTTCTTTTCGGTCAGGTCGTTGAAGGCGGCGGTATTGGTGGCATCCAGGCGGCGGCTGAGCACGTGCAGCATCGCGGCGGACAGGGAGGGATAGCGCGCGGTCAGGTCGAGGAATTGGGAGCGGCTGAGGGACAGGAGCACGGCGGCGGTCTGCGCGCGGACGCTGGCGGTGCGGTGACCGCCCGGCAGGATCAAGCCCATTTCGCCGCAATACTCGCCCTCGCGCAGCACATTCAACACCAGCTCGTCCGGTCGGCCTGCGCCCATGAGGACCTGCAATTCGCCGTTGACCACCACGTACAGGTCCTCGCCCACGTCGCCTTCGCGGAAGAGAGTCTCTCCCGCCTGGAGTTCGCGGACGGTGAGCATCGGGAGGATCCTGTCGAGTTCCACGGCAGGCAATTCGGAAAACAGGGGGATGCGGGCCAGGAGGTTTTGCATACGGCTACCCGCGCAGGTCCATGATTTCCCTGCCGACCAATTTCTCTTGGATGCGCTGCACGACGGTCTCCAGGTGGCCGGGCTGGTGGACGAAATCCAGGTCGTCGGTGCGGATGGTCAGCACGGGGCACAGGTCGAAGGCGGTCAGCCACTCGTCGTAGAAAGAGTCGAGCAGGGCCAGGTAGTCGGGGGAGATGCCCGTTTCCATGTTGCGGGCGCGGCGGCGGATGCGGTCCATCAGCACGTTGACCGGCGCCTTGAGGTGGATCAACAGGTCGGGTCGCGGCAGGCTGTCCACCACCAGGTCGAACAAACGGCGGTAGGCCAGATAATCGCGCTCGGACAGGTCGCCCATGTGATGCAGCGCCCGCGCGAAAATGTAGGCGTCCTCGTAGATGCTGCGGTCGAGGATGGAGGAACGCGCATCCCGCGAGGCCTCCAGGTATTGCTCGGCGCGATGGCCGAGGAAGAAGATTTGCAGGTGAAAGGCCCAGGCGTGCATGTCGGCGTAGAAGTCGGACAGGTAGGGATTGTCCATGACGGATTCGTAACCCGTCCACCAACCCAGGCGGGCGCCGATGCGCTCGGTGAGCGAAGTCTTGCCCACGCCGATATTGCCTGCCACAAGAACCAGGTGTTTTGCCATTTCGAAACCCTCGGGAAAGAAAATTAGTACAAAGATTGTCCTGATAAGTATAGCAGAAAAGCGCGCGGATGTTTCCATACAAATCCCACCCGCAGCGGGTATAATACGTGCAATTCATTTCAGATGGGTGTGTTCCATTTGAGCTGGAGCGGGTGGTTGTGCGGGCATATGCAACCGCAGTCACCCGACCACCCCTGCGGGTATCAACTGGAAATTAAAGACGCCCTTTTCAAATTCGTTTACAAGGATTGGCACTTATGAGAATTCGAGACGCTTCGGGTTGGACCATCTTCGTCTTTGGCGCGCTGGCCGTTGCACTTGGGCTGTACGGCCTGATCCGCCCCGAGAACCTGCTGGCCCTGCTCGGCTTCGAGATCATCGAGCGTTCGGCGCGCGCCGAGGCCGATTTCACCATCACCTTCATGATCGCATCCTCCATGGCGTCCTTCAACATGGGCGTGTACTACATCCTGGCCGCCCTCAACAACATCAAGGCCTTCTATCGCTGGACGGTTCCCTTTCGCATTGTGACCCTGACTGTTTTCACCGCGGCGGTGGTAATGCACCTGGCTCCCACCCGTTTCCTGGGCGTGGCCATTTGGGAAGGCCTGGGCGCTGCCGCGACGGGTCTGGCCTTGCGCCTCGACCGTCTCATCCAAAGGAAGTGAGTCATGAAATCCACCTGGCAGGAATATAAGGGTAAAACCATCTTTTACCAGAATTTCTCCGGGCAATTCTACAACAGCGCAGCCGTCATCGCCGAGCTCAACGAGGTGCAGGAGGTTGTGGTCAACCAGCCGCTGCATTCCCTGCTGGTGCTGACCGACCTGCGCGACACCCAGGTGGGCGGGGATGTGCTCTCGGCCATGAACGCCGCCTCGACCCGCACCAAGGATCACGTCCGCAAGACCGCCGTGCTGGGCGTGACCGGCGTCAAGCGCACCCTGGGCGACATGCTCTCGCGCCTGACCGGCCAGCCGTTGATGTACTTCGACAACGAGACCGACGCCAGGGAGTGGCTGGTACAGGAATAATCCAAACGGGGGTTTGCAAGTTCCACTTGCGGATGTTGCCGGACCGAAAAAAGTCACGCCTGAAGCGTGGCTTTTTTTAACGACTCGCGTCAGGCCACAGGGGCTGGGTTCTTCTGGCGCGGGTGGCCCAAAGTCAGGGCTTTCTTAAAGTCGGAAGGCACTTTTTTGTACTCGGAAGACACGGATGGTTTTGTGTGAAAACGGGGGCGAATTTTGCGCCGCCCGCGAATCGCGGAGGCGGAAAGCGTGGCTTTTAGCAGACCCTGGGCCCATAGTACCGCTTCGGGATAACGCACTCCAATTTCGGGTAAAATATCTCACTTGGCTGGAGAATGCAATTCTGGCTATGCGAAAGGAGATAAAATGCGCTACACCAAACTTCTTATGATTCTGACACTGCTGGGAGGGTTGCTGTTGAGCGCCTGCGGAAGCAGCGCCGCCGAAGGAACACCCACCCAAAGCCTGGAACAAATGCAAACCGCAGCGGTCGAGACCTTCGAGGCCATCCGCACCCAAACCGCCCAGGCCGTTCCGCCGACGGCGACGCCCACCATCACCAACACCCCGCTGCCCACCCTCACCCCCCTGCCCACCCTGCCCCTCGGCACCCCGCCCACCAACACCCCGGTCGGCGGCGGCGCGACCAACACCTGCAACCGCCTGCTGTACATCTCGGACGTGACCATCCCCGACAATACCGTGGTGACACCGGGACAGGCCTTCACCAAGACCTGGCGCGTGCAAAACGCCGGGACCTGCCCGTGGGCGGCCGGCTACAAGTTCAGCCTGGTCGGCGGAGATGCCCTGGGCGGAGCCACCCTCACCCTGTCCACCGCCGTGGCCCCCGGCGCGCAGTTCGACATCTCGATTCCCATGACCGCGCCCACCGCCAAGACCGGCACGCTCAAGGGTACCTGGCGCATGTCGGACGCGAACGGGGCCTACTTCGGCGATGCCCTGACCGTGGTGGTGGTCATCGGCGGCACCGCCACCCCGTCTGCCACGCCCACCTCCACCCCGCCGACGGCCTATCCATAGCGGTCTCCCAGACAGAATCAAAACAGCGGATGAGAACATCTCATCCGCTGTTTTTTGTCATGACCTTGCGAGGGCTGGTGATTGAGTAGCCGCGCTCTTGCTCTCTGCGGCGTATCGAAACCCCGCCCGAAGCAATCTCAAGTGTATGGCTGGTCCGTTAAATGCTCCAGCCAGGGTGAGGGGGGCACCCTGGCTGGAGCGACGATATTTTCACACATTTTTTTGGTTTTGGCAAGGGTTTTTAAGCGACCAATTTGACGCACCGGCGAACCACAAGCCTGTTAAATGCTCCAGCCAGGGTGAGGGGGGCACCCTGGCTGGAGCAACGTTATTTTCACACAAGCCCTTGATTTTGGCAAGGGTTTTAAGCGACCAATTTTAAAATTCGTTCACAGGTTGTTAACCTCGCGAATCGATCACATCCGGGATATTGGGCTGCCAGGCCTCGTAGTGATGCTTGCACAGCCAGCGGTAATCGCCGGTGTAGGTGGCGACGCGGTGCAAGCCGAGTTTGGCCTGGGTGGGATCGAGTTCGTTCAGGAAGCGATGCAGGGCCAGGATGCCTGAGCGTTCGGGTTCAGTGAGGACATCACCTGGTTTGGCGCTGCGATGTTCTACCTTCACTGTGGGCAGTTTATCGAGAATCGCTTTCGTTAGATCTAATTTATCCTTGATGCCCCAAGTCTCGGTTGTTTTTGCGCCAAATGCGACGTTGATGGCAGGCGCGGCAATCGGCGAGACGGCTTTAAGCACACCCAAAACAAAGTTGGCGTACGGCGCGAGCGTAGCGACCCAGTCGCGGGTTTGATCGATTGGGTAGATGCCATAATCGTAAACGGGATGTTGACAGCCTTCTGCCTCACACCACAGTTGAAGTTCCAATGGACGCGTGAAAAGTTGTTTGAGCGAGGGATCAGCGCCGCGCTGCTGGAAAGTGAACAAGCGCGGGCCGTTCTTGCCTTCATCCGCGATGGCGTGCATGGTTGCCCAGAAATAATCGGCGATGCGGCTGTTTAATTCTGAAATCTGACCTTGGGCTTGTGTGATCTGATCTGTGACCTGCGAAACTTGATCTTTGAGTTCCATCAATTGAATCAATTGAGTTTCGGCTGAGCGTTCCTCAAAGCCGAACAACAACTCAGCAATAGATTGCCTTTTAGAACAATCATGGCAGCGCGCAATTGTGTCGCCTTCGGCCAACCATTGACGCAAGGTGTGAATAGGGAATCTTCCTTTGCACGGTTGCCCATTAATGATTTCAGGGCATGGAACCATAAAGCGATACCGATCTTTCAGGCCAGGCCAATTATCCGCAATCAGTTTTTCCAATGTGGAATGAAGAACATTCATAAAATGTTCAGGCCAGGCGGCTTGGGCGTAGATGTGGAACTCGCGCTCGCGTTTTTCGAGCAGGGCTTCGCCGTGCGGTGCGTGACGCAAGAAAACGCCTTTTTGCCAGTGGAGATGATGATTGCCTTGCGCGACAGAATAATCATGTGTGCGGACAATCATCCACGGGACGAGGCCGGGCGGGTCTTCTTCCATGGCGCAGATCATGGCGATGCGGCGCAGGTTGGCGGGCGGTTCCTGCTCGGGCAGCCAGGGCAGGTCGGGGCGCACCTGCGGGACGTGTTGGGCTACCAGACTCGCGTGGCGGTCGTCTGGCAGGCGATAGGATACGTCGTACTTTTCCATCAGGCGCAGGAAGAAGGGGTAGAGGTCGGGCGTGTAGCGCGGTTCGTCCTTGAAGTGGTGGTCGTGCCAGACTTCGTACAAATGTTTGTCGGGGAGGATGCCTTCGCTTTCGGCGGTGGCGCGGTCTTCGAGGACGAAGCCGATGGCTTTGGTGAGCCATTCGGGTTTGAGGATGACGTCGTCGCGGAGTTTTTCGTCGTCAGAGTAGTGGACGATGTAGCCGAGGTCGTGCATGAGGTGGGCGAGGGTCTCGGTGTCGATTCCGCTCAAGCCGCGTGCGGCGCAGACTCCGCTAAAGGCGTCGAAAGAGATGCGCGGTTCGAGGCGGGCGAGCAGTTCGTCGCGGGCGGCTTTCCAGTCGCGGTTGAAGCCCATCCCCATTTGTTCGAGTTTTGAGGCGTGTTCGGCGATGACCTTTTTCAACTCGGCGATGCCGGCCATCTCGCCTGTGGCGGGGTCGGGGACGAGGCTGTCCACTTCGTGAAAGCCGACGATCATGTCGCCGTATTGCTGTTTGAAGACAGGCTGGTCGATGCGCGCGATGCGCTCGCCCGTTTTGCAGTGCGTGGAGACGATGATGACGCGCGCGTCGTCGCCGACCCGCAGGCGGATCATGTTCAGCCAGTCTTCCACCTGACCCTGCTGGACGCCGCGGCGCGGCTCCCAGACCAGCAGGTAGAGCGAACGGCGGCTGAAGAAGAACTGGTGCGTGACGCGGTAGACATCCTGCCCGCCGAAATCCCAGGCGTTGAGTTGGATCTCGACGCCGTTCTGGGCGGGGTGCGGCAGGCGCAGTCCATGAATGTCAATTTCGACGCCGTGCGTGGTGGGTTCATGTTCCTGCGGGGCTTCGCCTGCTTTGCCCTTCAACGCCTTGAGCAGGGTGGTCTTGCCGACGTTGCCTTCGCCGACTAGCACCAGTTTGGCTTCGTAGAGCGGTTCGGCATTCTGTTCCAGGCTGCGGAGGTAGGCAAAGAGTGGTTCATAATTTCCGCCTTTACAAGCGTTGTATGCGCTTTGCAGGGCGGGGTTGAGGGGGTTGTCGTCGAGGAAGAGCAACTTCAAATGCTCAAGTCGTGCTAGCGACATTGGAATAGAAATAATTTGATTACCTTGTAAGCGAATTTCTTCTAGCCTAGTTAAGTTTCCAATTTCTACTGGGATCGAGTCTAATTGGTTCTCGCGAAGAGTTAAGTCCCTCAGGTTTCTAAGATTCCCAATCCATATTGGAAGTTCGGTTAATTTGTTAACTGATGCGTAAAGACTTGTAAGACTTGTTAATTGACTAATCGCCACAGGCAACGATAAGAATTCATTGTTGTCCATGAGTAATTTTTTTAAATTTACGAGTTCGCTAATACTGTTGGGAAGTGATGTCAGTTGATTTGTATGTAACCATAGTTCTTGTAAGGATTTTAATTTTCCAATAAATTCTGGTAATGTTGTTAGATGACTATCGGTTAGGTCAAGATTCTCCATCTGCGTGAGTTGTCCCAGTGAGTCTGGCAGGGCGGTCAGTTGGTTGTTGGAGAGATTCAGCGTCTGCAACTGCGTGAGTTGTCCCAGCGAGTCTGGCAGGGTCGTCAGTTTGTTGTTGGAGAGATTCAGTTCTGTCAACTGCGTGAGTTGTCCCAGCGAGTCTGGTAGGGTCGTCAGTTTGTTGCTGGAGAGATTCAGGGATGTCAACTGCGTGAGTTGACCGAGCCAGTCTGGCAGGGTTGTCAGTTGGTTACTGGAGAGATCCAGGGATGTCAACTGGGTGAGTTGTCCCAGCGAGGGTGGCAGGGTGGTCAGTTGGTTGCTGGAGAGATTCAGTTCTGTCAACTGCGTAAGTTGTCCCAGCGAGGGTGGCAGGGTGGTCAGTTGGTTCTTTTCATCTTTCCAAGAATCTCCGCCAAGATCAAGTTTACGCAATTGCTTTAGTTGTCCGATTGATTCTGGCAATTCGGTTAACTTCATGCTGCGGAGATCAAGTTCCGTTGCGCCCGATTGCAGGGCTTGTTGGATTTTTTGTTCGGCTTGTTTGTATGCGTCGTCACGTGCCATGGTAGTTTGCCTTTCGTAGGGGCGAGGCAATGCCTCGCCCCTACCCAATTGGGTCGCCCCTACATGGGTGGCTGAATCTTTATTGGATTCTCGTCGTCTTCGTCCCACCGCAACGGGTTCGTCTCGATGTAATCCGTAATGCGTTGCAGGTCTTTCTCGTCCCGAATTATATGCTCGTAGTAATTCCTTTGCCAGATGCCGGTGGCATTGTGTTCCTTGTTGATGCGATATGATACGGCGGATTTGAATGAACCAATAATTGCCCCCAATGAACCGCGTTTGGGTCCCGTGGGACGCGTGATGATTGGCGTAGGGGCGACGCAATGGTTCGTAGGGGCGACGCAATGCGTCGCCCCTACGTGTTGCGCCACAACGACGGTGGATGCGGATTCATCCGCGCGAATCCCGATCACCCCATGCACATGATTGGGCATGATCATGTGCGCGCCCAATTCCACGCTTGGGAAATGTTCGGGGATGGCGCGCCAACATTCGTCCGCGATTTTGCCGAAATCATTCAACATCATGATGCCGTTTTCGATTTTCCCAACCAAGGGTTCGCGCCGAACCGTGACGATGGTCACGAAATACGCGCCCGGCTCGGTGTAATCATATCCCTTGACGCGGATCGATCTGCGGTGGTGCAGTTGTGGGTCGAATTTTGGATGTGGGTCGCGCGCCATGCTATCTGCCTGTGGGGGAAGGACTGTCCACGAATGCACGAATACAGGCAGGAATAAACGAATGCCGATGGGCTTGCCTGCGTCGATTCGCAGCGGAGTTTATTCGTGAAGGCTTGGTTTTCATTGGAAACCATTTTACTCTGAAAAGAAAATCGCCCCAATAAAAGAACTCCGAAGTTTTGCGTGAAGCGCTTCGGAGTTCCGGGGTATGCGTTGTATTCCGCGTCCGCTTTTCGGCGTCGGGAGTTTACTCGTACAGATCCTTCAGGCGTTGGCGCTCGTAGACGATGGTCAGCGCCACGCTGGGCAGGAGCAGCTTCTCGTCCGCTTCGGTGAACGGTTCAACGGCCTGCAGGGTATACTTGTCCACGAAGAAGGTGCGCTCCTTTTTGAGTTTCATCACCAGCTTGCCGTTCAACTGGACAACGTAGAAGGGCGTGACCAGGCGCGAGGCGAAGGGCAGCTGGCGGGTGAACTGGGATAGCGGAATCTGCTCGATGGCCAGGGAACGCGGGTCGGGGGCGATGAAGCCCACCTGGTCGCCCGCGGGGTCCTTGATCCAGTACATCGGGGCGGCGCGCAGGCCCAGGCTGCGGTGGGCGCTGCCAGCCAGGAAATCGCTCAGGGCGGGGTTGTCGGCGAACTTCATCCCATCCAGGGCGGTGACGAAGTCATCGTCGATCACCCCGATGACCTGACCGTCGGGCGTGAGGATGTCCCAGTTGCTGGGGATGTCGGTGATGCGATTCTCCTGGCTGATAACCTTGAAGACCCCGCCCGAGACGTTGAGGCTGATCTCGTCCTTCGCGGACATCAACTTCTTGGCGGCGGTGAAAACGACCCGCCCGGCCGCATCCGTGACCTGGATGGTCGGCGAAACGGCAAAGGCGGAAAAACTGAACGTAAGCGGATATTGGAACACGACTCTCTCCTATGAATGTTTGATGGCCCCGAGTATAGGGGAAGACCCGTTGAAAAAGTTGACTTTTGTTGACAGTTTTTTGGACGCCGACAGAGTCTGCCCGTGGAACCTGCGGACCCGCGGGCCACCCTACTTCCACGGGCGCAGGATGAGCGCGGCGCTCCCGTCGGCGGCGTGGCCGAGGTAGGGCAGGTTCCAGGCCTCTTCGATGGTCTTCAACAGGGAGTAGTGCGAGTAGGGCGTATCGTCCTGGAAATTGCGTTTGGCCTGCGGAGAGACCAGGACGGTGGCGACCCTGCCGCCCGCCTCGGGGGCCAGCCCGCAGCACGAGTGATTCCCCTGGCCCTCGTCCCAGGTGAGCACCAGCAGGTAGGGTTCGGCGGTCGCATCCAGGGCGGGGACGAGCTTGTCGAGCAGGGTGTTCAGCCAGGCGTCGGCCAGTTCGAGCGCGCAGTCGTGGGACGAGTAGCACAGGTTGGGCGTGATGAAGATGAAGTTGGGCAGGGTCCGGGTGGCGATGTCCACATCCAGTTGGTCGAGCGGGACGACCCGCTCGTTGCAGCGGGCCGCATCCAGGCGGATCGAGTCGAAGTAAATGAAGGGATTATGCTTCTGGGCATAGGCCAGGGTGCTGCCCAGGAAACACGGGGAGGGCATGCTCTGCTGGTAGGTTTTCCAGGTGCGTCCGCTGGCCTCCACCTGGTCGGCCAGGCTGGGCGCGGCGATGAAACAATCCTCGCAGTTGGCGGTGATGCCGTGCGTATCCCCGCTGACCAGGGCGATGTAATTGGGCAGGCTGGGATGGGTGACAGCGTAATGCTGGGTCAACAGGGTGTTGGTCTGGGCCAGCACGTTGAAATAGGGCATGTTGGGTCGACCGATGACCGAGCCGAATTCCTTGTTCTCGAACACGACGATGACGATGTGCGCAAAGTTCGGCACCAGCGGGATGGCCGTCGGCGTGGGCAGGGGCGTGGATGTGGGCGCGGCGGTGGAGGTCGGCGTGGGCGGCAGGGTCGGCAGGGCGGTGGAGGTCGGGGATGCGGGCGCAATCGCAGGCGCGCAGGCAGCCAGCAGCAGCGGAATCATCAGGGCTATTTTCCAAAAACGGGACATTGCAACCTCATTAACCTTTTTTTGGGCGGGATTTGTTGTATCATAAAAAAGATCATTTCGCAATTCAGGAGACCGCATGGAAATTCAGGCCGTAAAAATCGAAAAGCCCGAAGACATCAACTTCATTCTCGGGCAGTCGCACTTCATCAAGACCGTCGAGGACCTGCACGAGGCGCTGGTCGGCGCGGTGCCGGGCATCAAGTTCGGCGTGGCCTTTTGCGAGGCCTCGGGCAAATGCCTGATCCGCTGGTCGGGCACCGACGAGGCCATGATCGAGCTGGCGCGGGCCAACGCGCAGGCGGTCGGCGCGGGGCACTCCTTCATCCTGTTCCTGGGAGCGGGCTTCTACCCGATCAACGTGCTGAACACGGTCAAATCCCTGCCCGAGGTGGCGCGCATCTTCTGCGCCACGGCCAACCCCACCGAGGTGCTGGTGGCGCAAACCGACCAAGGCCGCGGCATTTTGGGCGTGGTGGATGGCTTCTCTCCAAAGGGCGTGGAAGGCCCCGAAGACCAGGCCTGGCGCAAGGACTTCCTGAGGAAGATCGGGTATAAATTTTAATCCGCCCTGAACGAAGTGAGGACGTGCTCTTCGTCCGAACGAAGTCGAGCGCATAGGGTCCGCCCTGAGCGGAGTGAGGACGCGTTCCTCGTCCGAACGAAGTCGAAGGGCAGGGCTGCCAGGAACAAAATGGATTCAAGACACCCGCGCTTCGACTGCGCTCGGCTGTCGCCTCGCTCCGCTCAGCGCGGACCGAGGCAGGGTCCGCCCTGAGAGGAGTGAGGACGCGTTTTTCGTCCGAACGAAGTCGAGCGCATAGGGTCCGCCCTGAGCGGAGTGAGGACGCGTTCCTCGTCCGAACGAAGTCGAAGGGCAGGGTTGCCAGGAACAAAATGGCTTCAAGACACCCGCGCTTCGACTGCGCTCGGCGCGGAGCGCCAAGGAAGGAGTCGACCATGAAAAGCTACGACTACCAGCACCGCCAGGGCGTCGAAGAAATCTCGTGGGAGCGCTTTGCCGCCCTGTCGGACCAACTGGTCGAGGCGCTGGCGCCCCGCAACATCGACGTGGTGATCGGCATCGCCCGCGCGGGCCTGTTCCCCGCCACGGCGGTGGCCTGCGCCCTGCGCCGCGAATTGACGCCCGTGCGCGTCACCCGCCGCGTGGGCGACGTGGTGCAGTATGCCCGCCCGATCTGGCGGGTGGATGTGCCCTCCACGGTGCGCGATCAACGCGTGGCGGTCATCGACGAGATCGCCGACACAGGCGAGACGCTGGCGCTGGTGGCGGCGCGCGCCCTCGAACGCGGGGCCAGCCTGGCCCTGACCGTCAGCCTGGTCAGCCACACCTGGGCCGATCCGCGCCCCGACCTCACCGCCCTGGTCAGCGATGCGCTGGTCGTCTTCCCGTGGGACCGCCGCGTACACCAGGATGGCGGGTGGCGCACCCATCCCGAAATCGAAGCCGCGCTGGCTGCCCAAAAAAGTAGTCCAAATGGGTGAACCCCGCGCAGGCCTGAAAATGTTAGAATTTTTATCATCCACTCCCAACAGCAAGTCAACCGCTCCCCAACCATCGAAACCTTGAATTAAGCCCCCTGGCGGAGGAAACATGACAACCGTGCGCGCACCCAGCAAGATCATACCGCGGGCCTTTCCGGGCATCAAAGCCCAGGAGGTCGAGCAGGTCATCGCAAGAAGCCGCATCCATAATTACAAGGCGGGCACCGTGCTGTGCCACGAGAACGCGATCGAATCCACCTTCTACATGCTGCTCGAAGGCGATGTGGAAGTGACCAAGGGCATCAACCAACAGGAAGCGCGCCTGCTCAAGACCCTGACCGCCGGCGACTTCTTCGGCGAAATGGCGCTCATCCACAACGCCCCGCGCGCCGCCACGGTCGCGGCCAAAACCGACGTGGTCACGCTCGAACTGGACAAGGACGGCTTCGACCAGATCCTCAAGCAAAGCCCCAGCGTCTCGATGGCCATGGTGCGCGAAATCAGCAACCGCCTGCGCCAGAATGATGACCTGGCCATCGAAGACCTGCGCGTGCGCGCGGCCGAACTGGCCGACGCCTACCAGCGCCTGGCAGAGGAGGAGCACACCCGCCACCAGCTGCTTTCCAACATCGCCCACGAACTGCGCACGCCGCTCATGGCGGCCAGCGGCTACCTGCACCTGATGCATAAGGGCATGGTCACGCCCGACAAGATGAACGAAGCCGTCGCCACCACCGCCCGCAACGTGGAACAGATCGTCTCCCTGGTGAACGACATCCTGTTCATGCAGGAAGTCGAAATGGTCATGCCCGAGTTCGAGCCGGTCGACCTGGCCGCCCTGGCCAACAAGGTCGCGACCGCCTACGAGAAAAAAGCCGCGGTGCATCGCGTGCGAATCTCGATCAAAAGGGACCGCTCCCTGTCGCCCGCCGCGGGCGACCCGCACTCGCTGGAACGGGCGCTAACCGCGCTGGTCGACAACGCCATCAAATTCAGCCCAAACGGCGGGAACGTGGAAATCAGCCTGATGAATCGCGGCGACCAGGTGCAGGTTTCGGTGCGGGACGAGGGCATCGGCATCGCGCCCGAAATCCGCCCGCGCATCTTCGACCGCTTCTTCCACGTGGAGCGCAGCGGGGAACACCTGTTCGGCGGGCTGGGCCTGGGGCTGTCCATCGCCCGCCAGGTCATCTTGCAGCACAAGGGCACATTGAACGTGGACAGTTTCCCCGGCTACGGCAGCACCTTCCGCGTCACCCTGCCCGCCTGGAGAAAATGAGCATCTCCGCCCATCCATACAGCATTGCATACAAAATCGGACGGCCCGTGGCCGTCCGATTTTTTTGTTGGCGAATGGGTCCAAGGGCGGCAACGGCGCCGCCGCCCGAACCGCGGGAGGTATTCCTATTCCGTAAAGACGATCTGCAAATTCCCGCCTTCATCGTAGAAGGACCTGGCCGAAAAGGGCGGGTCTTCGGGCTGCATGACGCGGATGCGCTCCAGCATGGCAGCCACATCGTCGAGCAGCGGCAGGCCCGCCAGCCCGTCGAGGGGCAGCCATTCCGCGCGGCCCTCCGCCGAAGGGGTCGGCTCGCCGCTGGGACATTCCCCGCTAAAGACGTAGATACCCACGCCCTGGCCTAACTCCACATCGACGGCCACCACGCCGCTCAAACGCAGCGCGGACTCCAGGCCGGCCTCCTCCCGCAGCTCGCGCCGCGCCGCCGCCAGCGGATCCTCGCCGCGTTCGAGGTGGCCTCCCAGGCCGTTGTACTTCCCCGCCCACAGGCGTTTGGTGGGCGCGCCCTTGAGCAGCAGCACATTTTTACCGCGCGTCAGGAAGATCAGCACGCGGGGGATCAGCATGTAACGAATATGGTCGAGACCTTGATCGGAGCGGGGCATGGGCGGGGTTCCAGGTGCTGTATTCAATGGGTCGCAGTTAGATTATACCGAAAGACAGCGCGTCGTCGCGGGATACAATCAAGCGCCGCAATGAAAGAGGGATCCGCCGCATTGCCACTTCACCCGCTTGCAGCGCAGCCAAACTTCATGCTACACTTTGCGTATATCACGCGGCCCATTTACAGGAACAACACGATGAATAAAAACTATCATCATTTTGCGCCATGTATGAACAGGGTTTGGATGGTTGCGTTGGTTCTTTTCATGAGTGCGCTGGCTTGCAGGTTCGGAGAACCCGAGACCCCGTGGACGCCGGCAAGTCCCAGGCAGTATACAGCCGAGGTCAGGCCCGCCACCGAAGTGTACGTATTGCTGAATGAAGCCGGTCAGGTGGTCGATTTCGGCGGGCCGTATGCGTACGGAGCCACCGCCCAATTGCGGTACGTGCTGCGCTTTTGGGATGTGGGCCAACTGGTGGAAGGCTATGGCGCGGCCACGATCTTCCGCGTCTATACGCCCATGCGGATCACGGGCATCAACCAGGACGTGGAAGCGAAGTTATCCGCGGAGCAAAAGGCCGACATCTATGCGCGCTCAGCCTTTCCAAGCACAGAGGTTAAGCTGCACGATTTGAGCTTCAGCGGAGGACCGCAAGGGTACTTCCTGGGCACCAATTCCGAAACAGGAAAGGAAATTTGGGGCTACATGGATTGGCGCGAAAAGGAATTCGAAATGCACATCGTTTTCACCCGCGATATCGCGCAGGACTACGTGGTGATCGACGACGAACCCTTCTATAATTGGCCGTAAACGCCTCACGCGCGACCGGCTTTATCCACATTTGGCACCCAGGAACCCGCTTATGTCCGACCTTCCTCACAACCATGCACACCCTGATACCAGCCTCCGCGCGATGCAAAAATGGGGTGGACTGGCCTCCTTCCTGTTGGTTACGGGCTTTATCGTTGCGCCCTTCATTTACCTGGTTGGGAATCTGCGGGACGCCCTCGGGCCGTTCGCCTACACCCTGGCCGATTTCATGTACGGCCCGCTGTGGGCGGCCAGTCTCGTCACGGCGGTGTCCGCCCTGCGGGAGCGCATCGGCGAACGCGCGCCGCGCCGCATGTCTTGGGCGCTGCTGGCTGCCGTCCTGGCGGCAGGCGCGATGGTGCTGGTCGCCTGCATCCGCGCCGCCAACCGTCAATACCACTTGATGCATCCCGAACTGCACCTGGAAGACTCGACCACGGTGCTCCTGGTTTGGACAACCCTGGTGGCGGGCGTCACAGCGGCTGGATGGAACTTCCTGGGCTGGTCGCTGATGCTGGCCGCGTCGGCAGGTTGGACCTCGGGCCGTCTTCCGCGCGCCCTGTGCGCCCTGTACCTGGTCGGCGGGATCGCGGCGCTGTTCGTGTTTGCGTTCCCCGTCCTCGAAGGGGCCGCCGCCCTCCTGGGCGTGATCTGGGCCGTCTGGCAGGGAATCCTGTTATGGAGTGGTGGGAAGGAAGAAACGTAATCCACCCCGCAAGACCACCAACACCGACAGGAGACGCAAAATGACCGACAGCATCATGGCCGAGATTTCCGAGCGTTACCGCACCAACCAGGAGAACCTGCTCGAACTCGTGGACGGCCTCACGGAGGAGCAGATTGCCTGGACACCGAACGAAACGACCCCGTCGGTGGGTTTTCACGTTTGGCACCTGGCGCGCTGGGCGGACTATCTTCAGGAATTGCTTCATGGACGCGGAAGCCAATTGTGGGAGATCGAAGGGCTGGCGGTTCGCTGGAATATGGAAACGAAAAGCCTGGGATACGCCCAGACTGGGATGGAAATGGACGGAAAGAACGCCGCCGCCCTGCGGATGCCTGAAAAGGGCGCGCTGCTCGATTATGCGCGCCGCTCGTTTGCCGCCGCGCAAACAGCCGTGGCGAAAATCAAGGACAACGAGTTCTTTGCTGTTTATGAAGGCTTGCACGGCGAAAACTGGCACGACGGTCACATTGGCCCGATCGTGATCACCTGGATGACCCACGACAATCGGCACCTGGGAATGGTGGAGTGCCTGGTTGGGCTTCAGGGTCAAAGCGGCAGCGCAGACGCGTAGCATGAACGCCTGACGCGAAGCGGTTACTGTAAAATCAAGACGCGCATATAGGCTTTCAGGCAGATCAAGGGTGTCCCTGCCCGAAAAGCCGTGACCTGACACCTCGGGAAGCGGAGCAGACCCATGTCGATTGATAGAAGCAGGCGCATCACGTTTGAAGAGGTAGCCGATCTTTACGATGAAGTCCGTCCAGACTACCCCGAAGAACTGATCGAGGATGTGCTTGCCTTGTCGGGGATTCCTGCGGATGGGCGCATTCTGGAAATCGGTTGCGGCCCGGGCAATGCCACCCTGCCGTTTGCCAGGCGGGGTTACACCATCCTCGCCATCGAATTGGGAGCACGCCTGGCCGCCCTGGCGGCCGGGAGGTGCCGCGCACACCCTGGCGTCGAGATTCGAAATACAGCCTTCGAGGATTGGGAGCTTGCGGAGAAGGCTTTCGACCTTGCCATCTCTGCCGACGCGTTTCACTGGATTCCCCCGGAGGTGGGATACCCGAAAGTAGCCAGGGCCTTGAAAGATTCGGGGTCTGCGGCTTTTTTCTGGCATGTGCCTCTCGACCCTGAGACGGATTGGTCGAAGGCGATAAGGAAGATTTATCAGGAGCGGGCGCCATCTGTTGAAAACCCAGACCAGTTGTTCAATTTGGACTGGTTGACAGGGGTCATCAGGAGCAATTTTGAAACGTACGACTATTTTGGAGCAGTGACGGTCAAGCAGTACCGCTGGACTGAGACGTATACCAGTGAGCGGTATCTCAAGCTGTTGAGAACCTATTCCGGTCACCGGGGTATGGATGAGGGCACGCGGGACAAGCTCTTTGCGGGCATCCGTGAGGTCATCGAGCGGTACGGCGGCAGGGTGGAGAGGCCGCATCTGACGGCGCTATTTCATGCAAGGGTAAAAAGATGATCGTTGGGAGCGTTGGGATATGTACCGCACTCGGGTAATATATAATACCCACACAGGATATTGAAGTCCAACGTCTGGAGACTTTGGATTCCGTCACATACCATGGAGCGCACCAACATGAGCAATGAAACCATTCCCTGTCCCGCCTGCGGCGGGCCGAACGACCCAATTCCAGGCGCGGCCCGCATGGCCTGCACGTTCTGCGGCACGAACCTGACCATCCCAGAGGAATTGCGCACGAAGGCGGCGCCCAGGATGAGTACGACGACCCCGCCGAGGGTCACGCCAGTAGCAACGCCAAAACCCGAACCGCAGCCCTCCGTCGATGCGCCTGACCTGTTACGCAAGGCGCAGCCCATCGCCATCGGCGCGTGGAATGCCTTCGCCTGGTGGACCTGGCTGCGGCGGCTGCTGCCAGGCTGTTTGATCGCGCTGGTGGTGCTGTGCCTGGCTTGTATGGCGCTGGTCGGATTGCCGTTTTTGCTCCGTTCGATTCAGTAGGGCGGGTTTGCAACCCGCCAGTCATTTAAAAAAACCTGTCAGGCTGCAAGCCTGACCTACATCTTCAAGGTGCCCATGAAAAGACTCGTCGCGCTTCTCACTCTCGTTCTGCTGTTCTTTTTCGTTCAACCCGTCCACGCGGATGGAGGCCTGCGCGTCTTTTATGCAGGCGCGGACGGCAGCGTAAAGACTGCACTGGAACTGGCGAATTTCACGCTGGTGGATGATCCCGCGCTGGCGGATGTGTTCGTGCTGAACGGGGAGATTCCCGCCGACGGGACGATCCTGACCCGCGCCCAAAGCGGCGAGGCGGGACTGGTGCTGATCCTCGGCCCGAGCCTGGGCGAGGGGCAGGTCAGCGGCTTGCTGGGGCTTCCGCTCACGCTTGCGCGTCACGACGATGCCGTCAGCATCACATCCATCCCGCTGGACGATCCGCTGGTGACGGAGATCATCTGGAACGGAGCGCCGCAGGTGCGTGAACGCTTCGAGGTGCTGACTCCGCTTTCGTCTGTCCAGCCGCTGGTGACGAATTACGAGAACGGCGAGTGGATTCTATGGCAGGCGCGGCCTCAAGTGTATGTCCTCAACGCCTTTCTGGATAATGTCAACCCGCAAATCCAGGAGTGGGCTTATTACAATTATCTGATCTATCATCTCGTGGAGCGCGCGGCAGGGCAGACTCCGCTTTCGTTCGCAGACTATCCCATCTCGCCCGTGCCGCACACGACGGAGCGCAATATCCTGTTCGTGGTGATGGGTTTGATGCTGGTCACTTCGTTCGGGGCCTTCTACTTTGTGCGCCGATACAGCCAGAGTCACCCCGAGGCGTTGGATCAGATCGTCTCGGACAGGAGCAGCTTCCAGTCCAGGGAAGAGTCGACCCGCTGGGAGCAGGTCGGCTTCCATCGCCCGCTGTCGGGCTTTTTGGTGGCGCTATCCATGGGCGTGATGCTCTTCATCCCGCTGATCATCTACCAGAATTTGATCCTGCCCTCGTTCATCCTGCCCTCGGCGCAGGCGCTGGGAATTTGGGGGCGCGTGACGCAGTTCTTCAACCTGGCCTGGTTCTTCTTCGATATGGGAACGAGCGTGGCCTTCGTCAAGTACATGTCGCAGTACCGCGTGAACGACCCGCAGCGCGGCATCAAGTTCGGACAGGTATTCGTGTGGTGGCAGCTGCTTTCGGGGGCGGTGCAGGTGGCGCTGGTTATCGCGCTGGCAGCGACGGTCGCGCCGCAGTCGGCCTACGCGCTGTACGCATGGAGCGTGATCATCCATGCCTTCATTCAAGTTCCTGGCTTTTACCGCGTGTTCCTGTACGCGTTCTCGGGCTTTCAGCGCAACGATTATGCGCGCTACCTCGACCTCGGCCTGAACGTGCTGCTGCCGATGATTGTCCAGCCGATCTTCGTGACCATCGCCTATGCCTGGGGCAGGGCCAACCCCGCCTTTGGCGGCGCGATGGGCGGATTGCTCGGGTTGGGCATCGCGGCCTACGCGGCGGAGCTGATTACCTTCCTGCTCGGCTTCTGGCTGTATCGCCGCATCGGCCTGAACGTGCGGGTGCTGTTCCTGGCGCATTTCGACTGGGAGATCGTAAAGACCAGCTTCCGCTTTGGCGTGTTCGAGATGCTCGGCTCAGCGGCCTGGTCGTTCGGGCAGGCGGCGGAGATTTGGATCACGCAGTCGCGCCTGATCAACTACGCCGAGATCTGGGGCAATTGGGTGCTGGCGCAAAATTTCGTGTTCGCGTTCAACGTGGTCAGCACCTTGACCGATGGGGCCATGCCCTCCATCTCGGAGGCGATCTCACACGGGCGGAAACTGCTCAGCCAATATTACACGGTCATGATCTATAAGTGGGGCGGGATGATTTCCGCCTTCCTGGCGGCAGTGCTGCTGGCGGTCGGGCCGCGCTTCATCGTCGGCGCGTCGGGGATCGAGTTTTCGCGCGCGGCGGTTTACGCGGTGCCGCTGTTGATCTGGGGCGCGGTGCAGTATCCCTCGTGGGTCGGCGACCAGGTGCAGCTCGGCTCGAACAAGCCGTATCTCAAGTCCACGCTGGTGTTCGGCGAACAGATCATCCGTGTGGTGCTGGCCTGGATTTTGCTCGAACGCTTCCAGGTCACGGCGCTGGTCATCGCCTATTTCGTCGGCCTGCTGACCAAGGACTTCGTGGCTTATTTCGTCAACCACAAATATTGCTTCCCACAGCGCTTTTTCTTCTGGCAGTCGGCGGGTGCGCCGCTGCTGGCCGCGGGCGTCCATTACCTGTTGATGGATCGCCTCTCCGCGCTGATCTGGCAGGGCGAACAGATCACCAGCATTGTCATCTTCTTCATTGGGATTCTGCCCAGCCTGCCCGTGTACATGTTCCTGTATGGACTGGTCGGCGGCTGGGATGACGCCACCCTGGCCGAATTCGACCAGGCCACCGCGATGACAGGCCCGCTGCGCGGCGTGGTCACCTGGCTGATGCTCAAACCGACCGCCCTGGGCGCGAGGCTGAGTCCGTTGAACAATCGTTTCCCCATCTCGATCCGCGCCTCGGCGATGGAGGAGGCCAGGAGTCTGACGGAGGAGAAGGTGAAACTGTAGCCCTGATCTGGCCCTCACCCCCCTGCCCCCTCTCCCAAAAAGCGTGGGAGAGGGGGAGAATGAGGAGAGTTCTTGTATTCCCCTTCTCCTGTGCGCGCGAGAAGAGGCCAGGGGATGAGGGAGATAAAATTCCTGCCCTCCCCCCCGTTCCCTCTCTCCCGAAGTACATGGGAGAGGGGGTGAATGAAGGGAGTTCCTGTATCCCCTTTCTCCCGCCGGGAGGAAGGAGAGGGAAACAAAGATACTTCTGTATTCCCCTTCTCCTGTGCGCGCGAGAAGAGGCCAGGGGATGGGGAGATAAAATTCCTGCCCTCCCCCCGTACCCTCTCTCCAGAAGTACATGGGAGAGGGGGTGAATGAAGGGAGTTCCTGTATCCCCTTTCTCCCACCGGGAGGAAGGGGAGGGAAACAAAGATACTTCTGTATTCCCCTTCTCCCGCGCGCGGGAGAAGGGGCCAGGGGATGAGGGCCAGATTGGAGAAAAGATATGCGAACCACCCCAACCATTCAACAACGCGCCAAGGAATTACGCAAAAAAGCCACTCCCGCCGAGAGGATACTCTGGGAGCGTCTGCGCGGACGGCAATTGGGTGGATTCAAATTCCGCCGCCAGGCGCCGATGGGCAGGTTCATCGCAGATTTCTATTGCGCGGAACGAAAACTCATCGTCGAGATCGATGGCGGAATTCATGACCTCCAGGTGGAAGCTGATCAACTGCGAACAGAAGAGATGAAAAGTTTCGGCTACCGCGTCATTCGCTTCAAAAATGAACAAGTGGAAAAGGACATCGAGTCCGTGCTCAACTCGATCTTAACAGCATGCAAAGCCCCTCTCCCACGCGTGGGAGAGGGGTTGGGGTGAGGGCACGAGTGGGGGCAACGCAGTCTATATCTTGATCCTGACGAATAACCTCTCCTTCGCCGTGGACGCGATGTCCTGCGGATTGGGCTTCCCCTCCTCCATGCGGATTTTCATCGGCTTGGCGGCCTGGGGGACGTGGCGCAGGTACTCGTACATCCTGGCTTCCACCGACTTTTCGTCCAGGTCGACGTCGGCGACTCCCCGCACGGGTTTGCGCTTCAGAAACAAATCCACCTGCGCGCCGCCCTGCAGGTTCTTCCACCAGATACGGTCGCGGCTGGTGATGACCCACAGATGGTCGCCTTCCACGTAATAGCCAACGGGGGTGGTGTATTTCTTCCCTGTCTTGCGGCCGGTGATGGTGATCAGCATCATGCCGTTGCTTAACATGCCGTGAAAAGGCGAGCGCAAGACCCAGGTCATGAAATCGTTTCCGTTCATAGGTTTTCCTTTCGAAGTAAAAGTATGCCTTCCTCGTAAATCAACCAGGCCAATCCTACCAGATACAGGGCGCGCTGGACAATGCCCTTGCCCAACTCCAGCGCGTGATTCTCGGCCAGGCCGAACAAGGCGGAGATACCCATGATGAGGATGAGAAAGGCCAGGCGAGTCCAACGTTCACGTCCGTTCGTGGAGGCAAACATCTGCCAGAAAATGCCCAGGCTCATGGCGATCCCCGCAATCGTGGCAAACGCCGAATGGATACGAGCCTCCCGCATTGAATATGAAATGAAAGGATCGATGGCCGCGGCGCAGAAGAAACCCGTCACGAGAACCGATAGACCATAGGCCGCCACGAGGAACAGAAAATACTGGCGGCGGTTGCGGCGGAAGTGAACCACGACGCCCACAGTCAGGATCAGCCCGAAACCAATGAAACCCGCCTGCATAATCCACTTGTACACGTGACCCTGGGAACCCAGGTCGCTGATGGTGTTCTGCGTCCAGTCATAGTTCGGCGGGACAAAGAAGTGGGCAATCACAATGACCGCGGCGAAATAGATGACAGCAATGGCGAACAGCTTGAGTTTCATGGCCGCCTACGAAATCACCTGTTTTTCCCGCTTCGACAGGTTGGCGGGCTTGTAAATTAACACCAGCACGACCGCCCAGACCATCACCAGGGCGCTCATGATGGCTGCGCCCAATCCCTCGCCCGCCGCGGAAGCGGTAATGAAGTTGAACGCGCCATGCCAAAGGGCGACCGCCAGCAGATTTCCGCCCGTGCTGTTGTACATCCACGTGAACAGGATCGCGCCGCACATCAGGCCGAAGAACCAGCCCGCCGCGATGGCGGGATCGAACAGGTAAAAGAAGATGGGCAAATGCCAGGCCGCCCACAAAACGCCCAACACCAACGTGGCGGACAAGGCGTTCATCTTCGCCTGCAACCTGGGCAGGGCAAATCCGCGCCAGCCGACTTCCTCGCCGATGCCGTAGGTGAAGATCCACAGGAAGAGTGCGCCGACACCCAGGTTGGGCAGGAAGTTGATTTCACCCAAAAGGCTGAGATTCACCCAGGTTCCTTGAATCAGGCGCAGGACGATCACCACCACGGCGTACCCGATCAACGGCGAAAAAGCGATCAGCCACCAGGCGGGACTCATCTTCCAGTTCGCCAGCCGTTTGAAGATGTCGGCAACGCCCGCGCGTCCCCTGGTCAAGCCTGTCATAATCAAGGCCGACAACATCGGCCCATAGGCATACAGGTAATGCACCTGGAAGGGAATCTGCCAGTTCAATTTCCCCTGGGCGATCAACGCCAGCGGAATCCCGATCGACCACGAAATTGCATACGCCAGGATGAAGTATCCCAGCAGGGAATGTCTTTGAATCCACGAGTTTTTTGTATTCATGCGTGTTCCCGTCTTTACTTACCCGTCGAAAACGAATAGCGGATGGACTTCTTCGCGCAGTTGTCCACGCAGGTGCCGCACAGGATGCACTCGGCATGTTCCATCCTTTCGGCCTTTACCATCCCGCTCACGTTCAGGCTCATCGGACAGGTGCGGGTGCATAGCTTGCAATCGTTACAGGTGGAGGCATCCGCCACCAGGCGCAGGGAAGGCCAGGCAAAACGGTTGCGAATCCAGCGTCCGATCATCATGAACGGCGCCATCCAGCAGATGGCGTGACAACCCGCCCGCCGTCCCACCACAGCCGCCAGAACCACAAACAGGCCGATCACAATGTAGTAGATCAGGTAGGCAAAGAAGATCGGGCGCCCATCCGCGTCGGATACCGAAATCCCGTTATCGGTGAGGTGGAAAAAATCCACCCGCTGGTAGCCGCCCGCACCGAGGGCAAACCAGACGATCAGCGAAATCCAGGGGATCCAAATGAGCCACTTGATCCAGTCCATTTTCGGGCCGTTGACCTTCTGGTTGTTGACCGGCTCGACGATCTCCTGCATCCCCGCGCCCGGGCAGACCCAGCCGCACCATGCGCGGCCCAGGAAAAGCGCTGAGAGGAACATCAGCCCAAACATGATCAGGCTGCCATTGACGACGCCGTTCATCGCCCCGTCGATGATGACGTAGGGCGAGAGGAAATTCATCGTGATGGGAAAGGACAGAAAGGCGACGAGGACGAGCGCCTTGCGGATGCGCTGGCGGGTGGGAAGTTGGCGAAGCATGGCATCTCCTACGATAAGCCCAATCGCTGGGCAAGGGTTTCGAGTTCGTGGTCGACAAAAGACGGCAACTGCCCGCCCAGGAATCCATCCAGGTAGTTGTACAGGTGCAAAGAGGTAATTCCGTGGATGACGGCCCAGACGATTAGCGCCAGATGGGTGACCTCAGGCGTGTATGGCATCCCATACTGGCCCAGCATTTCATACTGCGACTGGAGGCTGGTCGGCAGGCCCAGGGCAGAGTCCGCGCCTGAGAGTTTTCCCGCCGCGGCCGCCTCCCCCAGGACTCCCTGCAAGACCAGGAAACTGCGCTGGGCCGATGGCCCCACCTCGCCCGAAAACTGGTAGCCAGGGATGGGCGTGCCAAACAGGAAGAGGTATTTCTGCGGGTTGGCGGCCCCCCACTGGAAGTAGGCCCTGCCGATGGCAAGGAAGCGGCCCGCGTGGTCGTCGGCTGGGCAGGCATCCCGCGCGGACTCGAGCGCGGCGCTGAATGAGTCGAAGGCGTCGATCAGCAGCGCGGTGACCAGCGCATCGCGGTCGGCGTAGTAGCGGTACAGCCCGGGCGCGGTCATGCCCATCTCGCGCGCGATGGCCCGCAGCGAAAGCGACGCCGCGCCCAGTTCGCCCACCTGCCTCCAGGCCGTGGATTTGATCTCATCGATTGTGGAAAGTCGGTTGCGTTCCCGTCGGGTTTGGGTCATGGTCTTATCCTGTCTATTTTTTACAGTGTTTACATTTTATATCATCGTAAACTAAATGTCAAGAGACTTGCCCCCCAATCAAAACGCCTGGTGGAATTTGATTCCACCAGGCGTCCAAATTATCCACACAATTCGTCGCGGCGCGCCCATCAGGTTTCATTGTCGGGCTTCATTTCCTTGAGTTGATCCATGCGCCGTTTTTGCTCCAGGAGACCCGAAACCGCCTGGAGAATTCTATTTTCGAGTTCCCGCCCCTGCCAGCCTTGCTCCAGGAGAATATTGGCTACGCGCATCCTGCGCGCGTCCAGCTCCAGTTTCCCAAGTTCCTCCAGGCATTCATCGCAGATCGAATCTTCGATAAAAAGCAAGTCGCCTCCCATACGGGAAAACGCGCGCTTGCAGAGAACACAAACGAACTGTCTGTTTGTCATCGCAATTCCAAAGCCGGAACCGATCATGGTTCAACTCTCCTTTCGCCAAAAAACCTAAAGGGATCAATGCCCGGGTTGGACGCCATCCAAGCCGCCCACAACGCGCAGAGTCAAAATACGAACCTCGTCATCCAAGTCGATTGCGACAGTCCGCCCATCGGCCAGACAGTAGAACGGCCCGCCATTCAGGGTGCCAACGCGCAAGCCGTCGCCCAGGGAATAGATATCCACCCCTCCACCGCTGGCGTGCATAAATCCCCGGCCATCGCAGGTAAAGGTTCCATCCCAGACTCCCGCAATCACTACACCGGTTTTCCGCCAGTCGCTGGTGGTAAAAATATGTGTTCCGTTCGCATCGGTGGCGGCTGCCAGCTTCCCATCCAAAGAAAAGGAGACGCGTCCCGGCTCCCAACTCTCGGTGCAGAGGGTGGCGAGTTTTTCGCCGCTTTCGACATCGAAAACGTATGTGTTCGGATCGAAAGAGAAGGAATCCGCGATGATGTGCCTGCCATCCTGGGAATAGGCCAGGGACTCGACAAAGTCATGGAATGCCGGGATGACGTGCAGGGATGCGCCATCCCGGGTGTCGTACAGGCGAATCTCACCGACATTGAATCCGACCGCCAGCGTTTCGCCGTCCGGGGAAAAAGCCAGGCTGGTGACGAAGGCATCCGTCGCGGAGATTGAGGCGACCACCGCCGCTTCGTTTCCAGGGAGAACCTGCCAGAGGGTGATGTCCCCATTTTCATCTGCGAAGTACTCAGCAAACAGGATGCGCCCAGGCTGGACAGAGACGGCATTTTCTTGAAACGGGAATTCAAACGGCAGCCGAAAGCTCACCGTCTTTTCTTCTTCCAGGTGGAGGATTTGCGCCTGCCCATCCTCCAACATCACAACCAGGGCGTTGCCGTAGGGAACAATGAAAGCAGATGCGATGGTCTGGCCTGCATGTCCATAATTCATGCTGAATAGGATGGAAGCCGAAGCTGTGCCCGCAGGGAAGGTGCCCGTTGCCATGGCGGGCATGGTTGGAGTGGCAAACGATGTCGGTTTGGAGGGCAGTCCAGTGGTTGGGTCAGGGGGAAGCGGCGCAGGCGAACAAGCCGCCGCGATCATCAGCAGAAGCAGAATCGAAAAGGGAAAAACACCCGCCACAATCCCCCGCCGCGCCCCACCCCCGCAGGTGCGTCGACAAATCCATAACATGTTCTGGCCTGAAAATTTCACCACGGCCTCCCGGGTCATTTTCAGTGTACAAAAAATCCATCCCCGGAGTCATGGGTCAAATATCACCTCACGGGCTATAATAAAGTAACCCATTTTCGGAGGCCTTATGTCCACTGTCCACGCATCCACCCACCCGCTGGTCGCCCACAAGTTGTCGCGCCTGCGGGATAAGAAAACTGAACCCAAAAAATTCCGCGAACTGGTGCGCGAAATTGCCAGCCTGTTGGCCTATGAAGCCACCGCCGACCTGGCCACCTCTCCGCGCGAATTCGAAACCCCGCTGGCAAAGACTGTCGGCGCGGAACTGCAAGAGAAGATCGGCCTGATCCCCATTCTGCGGGCGGGACTCGGCATGGTGGAAGGCTTCTGGGAGTTGATGCCTGGCGCAGAAGTCTGGCACATCGGCCTGTACCGCGACGAACACACCCTGCGCCCCGTGGAATACTACAACAAGCTCCCGCTCGATCCGACCGTTTCGGTCTGCATCATCCTCGACCCGATGCTGGCCACGGGCGGATCCGCCACCGCCACGGCGGAGGTGCTCAAACGCTGGGGCGTGAAGAAGATCAAATTCGTCGGGCTGATCGGCGCGCCCGAGGGCATCAAAGCCATGCAGACGGCGCATCCCGACATCGACATCTACCTGGCCGCAATCGATGATCACCTCAACGAACGCGCCTACATCGTGCCTGGACTGGGAGATGCGGGCGACCGTCAGTTTGGGACGGGATAGATTAGAGAGCAGTTATCCGTGAGCGGTAGCCAGCGAGGCAGACCCATGCGCATGGGAAAGATTGAAATAGACGGCTGTCAGATCGCATACACCCAGGCAGGTTCGGACGCAAATCCGCCTGCTTTGCTCCTGCATGGGATCACCTCCCATCGGGGCGTTTGGTCGCGAACCGTGGAAAGACTCCAGTCCGATTTTCATTGTGTCGCCATCGATCACCTGGGATTTGGGGATAGTGACAAGCCAAATGGCGCGGATTACTCCATTCAACAACAGGCCGGGCGCGCGCTGAAAGTCGCCGACCATTTTGGCTTTGACCGGTTCATCTTGATCGGCCACTCGATGGGCGGACAGATCGCCACGTATCTGGCGTCCACGCTTGCGCCGCAGCGCGTCGTGAAACTTGTCAGCGTCAGCGGCGTGGTGACGGGTGCGCTTAGCGCCAGGGTTCAGGGCACCAAGTGGGTCTTCGACGGCATGGGACTGGCGGTATTCCCCCTCCTGCGCCCGCTCAGCAGTTGGAAGCCCCTCGGCTGCGCGATCTTCGGCCATTGGTTTTACCAGCCCGCTGCCCTGCCCTTCGAAGCCTGGGCCGCGGACCGCTTTCACGCCACCAACATCGAAATCGCCCGCCCTTCGTTCGCCGCCTGGAATTCGCTCAACGCCACCGACCTGACCGGCGCATTGGACCGGATCAGCGCGCCCACGCTGGTCCTCTTTGGCGCACAGGATGGAACCGTTCCCGTGGCGCAGGCGCATCTCTTCAAACAGAAATTGCCCGCAGCGCAACTCGTCCTGATCGACCAATGCGGCCATTTCCCGATGTACGAGCATTTCGAAGCCTTCATCCTGCCCATCCAGGAGTTCCTGAAAAGCCCATGAATACCATCGTTGAATTTACAGTCATCCCCATCGGCACGGGCGTCTCGCTGTCCAAGTATGTCGCCGCCTGCGAGCGCATCCTGGCCGAAAGCGGATTGAGCTACGAACTGCACGCCAACGGCACCAATGTCGAGGGCGAGTGGGACGAGGTCATGACGGTCATCAAACGCTGCCACGAAGTCCTGCACGGGATGGGCGTTCCGCGCCTCTCGACCCTGGTCAAGATCGGCACGCGCGTGGATCGCGGTCAAAAGATGGAGGAGAAGGTGGCCAGTGTGCGGGCGAAGTTGGAGAGCGGTAAGTAGGGATTAGTGAACAGTTATCAGTCAGTTATCAGTGAGCGGTCAACGGAGATTGATGAAACATGAGGCCAACCGACCTTGAAACTTTGGCGCAGGGCAACCAGGCCTTTGCCATCGATCTGTACCAGCAATTGCGAAAAGCGGACGGCAACCTGTTCTTCTCGCCGTTCAGCATCTCGGTTGCGCTGGCAATGACCTGCGCGGGCGCGCGCGCCAATACCGAGGCCCAGATGAAACAGGTCCTGCATTTCGCGCTGGATAACGAGAACCTCCACGCCGCGTTTGCCGACCTGCAGGCGGAACTGGCGCAAGCCGAGGCGGCAGGCGGAGTCCAGCTCAAGATTGCCAACTCGCTCTGGCCGCAGGCGGGCTATCCGTTCCTGGCCGAGTTCATCGCACTGACCGAGAGCTATTACGGCGTAAGCGTCACCCCCGTGAATTATCACGAGGCGGAGGCCGCCAGCCAAACGATCAATGCCTGGGTCGAGGCCAAAACCGGGAACAAGATCACCCATCTGATTTCCCCGGGCATCCTAAACGACCTGACGCGCCTGACGCTGGTCAACGCCATCTATTTCAAAGGCAATTGGGCCGATCAGTTCGATGAGCGCGCGACCCGGCAGGCCGATTTCTGGTCGCCAGGCGGGCGGGTTTCGAGGCCCATGATGAACCGCACGGATGAGTACCGCTATCTGGAAAACGAGTTGCTGCAAGCCCTGGAATTGCCGTATGCGGGAAATGGCCTGTCCATGTGGATCCTGCTTCCGAAAGAGCGCGACGGCCTGCCTCAACTTGAAAGCCGGATGACGCCCGCCCTGCTCGATGAACTGGCCGCTGGGATGCGGGAGCGGAAGGTGATCGTCTCGATCCCCAAGTTCAAGGCGGAGGCCGCCTTCCGCCTGGACGGGGCCTTGAAATCCCTGGGCATGACGGATGCCTTTGACGACAAGGCCAACTTCGCGGGCATGAACGGCAACCCGGCTGACCTCTACATTTCCGCGGCCCTGCACAAGGCCTTCATCGAGGTGAACGAGGAGGGCAGTGAGGCTGCTGCCGCGACCGCCATCGTCATGCAGTCGCGCTCCATGACGCCGAACCCACCGCCCGCCTTCCGCGCCGACCATCCCTTCCTGTTTCTCATCCGCGAAAAGCGAACGGGCAACATCCTGTTCATGGGCAGGCTGGTCGATCCGCAATAAGCATCCATCTCAAATTTCCTGGAGTGCGGACTTCAGTCCGCGACGCGAAAGCGGACTGAAGTCTACACTCCGTTTTTTTTGGATAAGCTACCAATAAAAAGGAAGGAAGACATGGCCTACGATACCGATCTGGCAAAACGCATTGCATTGGA
>JBMOMS010000231.1:0-5639 GCA_049324895.1 Chloroflexota bacterium | reverse complement strand
GATCCATGTGCGGTTCGTGTGTTACGAGCCGCGCAACCTTTTCTGCAATTCGGCTTCAGAGACGCCCTCCTTGCGGGCTTCCTGTTTCACGCGGCGAATGTGCTTGCGTTTTCCCGGGGACAGTCTTTTGCGCTTCTTCTTGTCTGGTACGGTTTCCATGGCTTGCTCCTGTAAAATGATGGACTTGAGAATCGTTATGGGGCTTTCCTGTTTTTTGCTTCGTATTCCGCCCAGAACCTGCCGACCTCTTCGCGGGCTTTCTGGCGTGTATACCCATACTTCACCTGAAGCATGGTGACGAACTTGTCGAATTTGACCTCCGCCTTGTCCACTTTCTTCAAATCAAAATCCGCCATCAGGCTCCACCGTAAGGTGGCCTGGGCTCGAATCACTTCCCATTTTTCCTCGAATAGCGCCCTGTTCATGGATTGGGTCTCCTTTCCTTTCGACGCGTTGCAACGCGATTCTGCAGGTGATGTTGATTGAATCGGGGTAAATATTGGGAGCCTCATGATTTTGTTTTTTGATCGGCCGTTGATTTCCACCCCATGCGGGAAAACAAAACATACAAACTCAACCACTGTCTGGTGATTGAGTTCATTGTACTACGTACTGTGCATAAATGCGGAATTTGCCCCTGTTCATTCCGTACTTACGGGTCGGGTTTTCCCTGTCCCCTGACGAACCATGATCAAGTTTCCAGAAAACGTTCCAGCCACGGGCCGAGGATGGGATATCGAAACTCGCGGCCGTTGAGCACTGAAATCGACGCCACCAGGCGTATGAGGGTCAGCAGGAGCGAGAATGGAAAAATACACACAAAGATCATGGGCTGAAAGAGGAAAGGCAGGGCGAAAGCCCATCCAAAATCGTTCACAGATGTGGCCTGTTCCATAACAACAAACATGGCGCCGGACATGCCCAGCAAGGCCAGGGTGAAAAAGCAGCCGAACACGGTTCCCAGGAGGGTCGTGAGGCTAAAGTCAAAGGTCAGCGCTTGCAGGGCCTGAAATTTAACGAAGCGCGATTTGTCCTTTTGCAAAGCCCACACGATCAGGGCCGCCAGCATTCCGAAAAAATGCGCCAGCGCCGCCGTCAGCTTCTCGTCCGAGGTGGGGGAGGGGTTACTGGACGGGTTCATTGGAAGGAGTTTCCTGCTGCGGGGGGGCGGTCATCCTGCGGGCGATGATGCCGCCCAGGATGGGATATTTGAACTCGTGCCCGCGCATGGTGCGGAGTCCGGCAATGCCCGCCAGCAGGTAATACAATGGGATCACGAAGATCGCTATCAACTCAAGCAGTAATATGCCGCCAATCAGAAGGATGGTCAGCCGGCCTGCGTTGCCAAATAGAATCTCATCGTTGCCGTACCTCCCGCTGGCCAGGATAATCATTGCGGCCATGAAAAGGAAGAATGCGGAACTTCCCACATAGGAGAGAATGGTGACTGCCACCGAGATCAATTGATAGAAGATGGCCTGCAGGGATTGAAAGGCCAGTTTGGCAGAACGCTCCTTCTGGCTGAACCAGACCATCAGGGGGGTGATGATCCCGAAGAGTTGCAAGATGGCTGTCAGGTGACAGACCCCGCCCACCCAGGCATCCTCCCAACGCTCGAACTCCTCATCCGTGGCCTGGCCTTCGAAGAGCTTGCTCTTCAGCCACGAGCCGAGGATTGGATAATGGAAGTCGCGTCCCAACATGCAGAAGACCGCGCCGACCAGGCCTATCAGGAGAAACAATCCCCACTGGCCGAAGATGGACAGCAGCATGACAGCTTGCAGGACCAACGGAAAAACGGGCGAATCCAACTGCTCGGGGCTGGATACAAGCGCTGCGACGAACATCACCCCGAACATGACAATGGACACAAAAATCAGACCCAGGATCCAACCCCAGAATGCCAGGGCCTGGTATCCCAGGGCCTGCAAGGCATGGTAGCGGACGTACTTCGACTTGTTCCTTTGCGTGACCCAGATGGCAAGCGGTGCGATGGGACCGAAGAACGAAAAAAACACAGAGCCGTGCGCCAGCGCAGCCAGGACTTTTTCGTCAGAGGTGGGGTTTTCCATGAATGGGCTTCCTCCTGAAATTGGTTGGATGGGTCAATGATACCCTGCTTGTCCCATTTGCGGAAACGAAAACAGCCCCGCGTCCTTGAGCGGGGCCGTTTTGATTGACTTAAAGTTCACCGACCCAGTGAACCCACCTTAACTTGAAATCTTTTCGGCAGCGATTGTACAATCGTTCATCCGGTGTCCAGAAATCGACCGTCAAATTTTCCGCCAGGGCCAGGTAAAAAGCATCATAGGCCCTGGATTGATTCAGTTTTCCCGCCAATTCGAGTGCGCGCAGACTGAGTTCTTCGTCTTCATTGATGATTTCCACACGCAGACCGTGGATGGTTCGCAGCGCTTCCCCGGCCTCAGCCGACGATATTTCCTTGTGGGAACAAAGGAAGCGGATGGCGGACGCGGTTTCACTCAGCCACAGGCGCGGGGCGCAAGGGGTGACTTGTTCACGGTCGATGCGATCCCAGAAGGCTTCCAGGTTGTCGGTGATGTTCAGCGCCGTCTGGACGGCGATGTTAGCGTCCACGACCCAATAACTCATTGGCCCCCTCCTCACGCAACTGTTCCAGAACGTTCACGGCATCCGTTACGGGTTTTCCCTTGCGGCGTTTCAGCACCCGAGCTTTGAGCGCGCGGGCATTTTCCAGGGCCAGTTGCCTTTCACGCTGCTGGCTGTTGTCTTCCCTCAGCCCGGCCGTGATGTATTCGCGCACCAGGTCGCTGACGCTGCGATTTTTCTGCTGCGCCAGTTTTTCCAATGCCTCGCGCTGGCGGCGTTCCAGCAACAGGTTGACGCGTTGTAATTCCTGCATGGCAGAACTCCTTCCAATGCGGGCATTATACACACCCACATGCGCATGTGTCAACGAGGGGCGATTACTGAATGCCGATCCCTGTTTGCTGTTCACTGTCCACTGTTTACTGTCTCCCACCAGCCCATCAACTCGGACAGCGCCAGGCTGGGCGTGGCATCACCCTGGCGGCCTGAATTCCAGGTCACGATCAGGTCGCGTTTGGCGCGCGTGATGCCGACGTAGAACAGGCGCAGGCGTTCCTTGACGTAGTCCAGGCGGGATTGTTGGGTGGCGGCGCCTTCCTCGTACCAGTTGTATTCACTGGTCGACTCGAGCGCGGTCAACTGGGCCAGGGCTTCGGCCTCCAGGTTCAATCCGCCGCGCACGAACCACTTCTCCGAGATGAATCGGTCGCCCGGCATGTCCGAGGGGAAGTCGTAGTTGTTGACCGACATGATGTAGACGCGATCCCACTCCAGGCCCTTGGCTTTGTGCATGGTCGTCACCACCACCTTGCCGCGGTGCCGCTCGGGGTCGAAGCCCGAGTCGTCGGACGAGAAGCCGATGAAGCGGCGCTCGTTCTTGGCGATCACGGCCAGCTCCGAGGTCAGTTCGGGCAGGCGCCAGTCGCCGTGGTCCGCGGCAGCCTTGCGCAGCACCAGCGCCAGCTTGTGCGCCAGCGCCAAATCCGAGGCCTCGCTGAACACGTCCTGGGCCAGGGTCAGGATCAACTGGTCGATGGGCAGCGTGACCGCGTCCAGCCAGCGCCGCACGTTGACGCGGAAGTCGGCCAGCTCCTGGATGACTAGCTCCGACTCGGACTCGCTCAACAGGGCCAGCCAATCCTGCCTGATGCCTGTCCCCCTTCCCAAGGGGACGGCGGGCGCGACGAAGGTTTCCACCTCGCCGATGCGCCGCAGCAGGTCTGACGTGACCTTGACCAGTTCCATTTTTTCGACGTCCGAGCGCCAGTCCCGCCGCCAGACTTCGTAGGCCTTGGCCAGTTTCCGCGCAGACTGCGGGTCGGACAGGTAGGAGAGCAGGTAATTCAACGATCCCGCCGCCGCGCGCGTCTCGGAGGTGCTGGAGACCAGTTCGAGCGGATCGATGCCGCGTTTGCGCAACGCGTCGATGACTTCCACGCCGCGCTGGTTGCGCGGGACGAGGATGGCGATGGTCGGTTTGGCCGCATCGGGGACGTCGGCCAGTGAGTCGAGGTAGCCTTTCACCGATCTGGCGACTGCTTCCAATTCCTCTTCGGGCGCGTACTTCCTGGCCATGAAGCGCACTGCCTCAGGCTGGTCGGGCGGGTTGACGGGCTGGTACCCCTCGGGCACGGGTTGGATGTGCGGCAGCGAAAGCGCCGTCCGCGCCCCGGGCAGGGGATGGGAACGCATGACCCAGTCGATCAGATGGTTGGCCAGCGCCAGCACCGACGGCTGGGAGCGCCCCGATTCGGGCATGTCCACGCTGGGGTTTTCGCGGATAAAGGCGCGCAGCAGTTCGGGTGAGGCGGTGGTGAAGGTCTCGAAGATGGCCTGGTTGGGGTCGCCGACGCGCACCCAGTTTCCGACCCCCCTCCTGCTCCCCCCATTTTCCGCGAAAATGGGGGGAGAGTCCTGAAGGGACGAGGGGAAGGAGGAGGAGCCAGACAGCAGGGCCAGAATCCGCTCCTGGGTGCGGCTGGAGTCCTGAGCCTCGTCTTCCAGGATGAACGGGTAGCGGAAGCGCAGGCGCTCCAGGAATTCCTCGTCGTGTTCGAGCAGGGTCAGGGCCAGGCGGATCAGGTCGTCGAAGTCGACCGCGCCGCGATAGGCCAGGGCGCGCTGGTAGTCCGCGTAGATGCTCCAGCCGAGTTCGGCCAGGGGCAGCGGGGCGGGGGCGGCGTCCAGCCTGACGCGCAGACTCTCAGGCGTCAGCAGGCGGTCCTTCGAGGAGCGGATGAAGGCCAGGGCCAGGGAATCCAGCAGGTTGGGCAGTTGGTCGCGCCGCACCCAGTCGCGTTTGGAGCCGTCCAGGGCGGGGTCGAAGTAGTCATCCAGAAAATCGGGATGCGCCGCCAGCCAGGCATTGACCGACTCGCGGCGGATGAAGCCCGCCTCGCGTTCGTCGATGATGCTGAACTGATTCTCCAGGCCCACGCTGGCGGGTTTCTCGCGCACGATGTCGTGCGCCAGTCCATGCAGGGTGCGGACGCGATACTTGTACAGCGCCAGCAGCGGATTTTCGAAGAAGCGTTTGATGCGCGCCTCGAAGTTGTCCACTGCCGAGTTGACCAGCGTGACGATCAGCACCTCCTGTCCGTCCTGCAGGGCGCCGCCCGCGATGATCTGCGCCGCCAGCGCGGAGAGGATGTGCGTCTTGCCCGCGCCGGGGACGGCGGCAATGCCCAGCCGTCCGCCGTTATAGCGGAGGATGTTCTGTTGGGAGGGGCGGGGAGTGAAGGTCATCATAATTTTGAATCGTGAAGGCGTAAGGGGTTTGTTAAGTTCTTCTCGTTCTTGATGTGCCTGGCGGTGGGACATTGTTGAGCCGCCAAGGGTTTTTTACTGGGTTTTCTTTGCGGCCTTGGCGTGCTTGGCGGTGGGGCCTTGTTGAACCGCCAAGGGCGCAAAGATCGCCAAGGTTTTTTTAATCGGTTTTCTTCGCGGCCTTGGCGTTCTTGGCGGTGGGACATTTTTGAACCGCCAAGGGCACGAAGATCGCCAAGGGTTTTTTTTAATCGGTTTTCTTCGCGTGCTTGGCGCGCTTGGCGGTGGGACATTTTGAACCG
>JBMOMS010000230.1:13704-41566 GCA_049324895.1 Chloroflexota bacterium | reverse complement strand
GCGGACTGGTCAACTCGAAGGGCAGGGGCTTCAACCCGCGGGTGCTGCCCAACAGGCGTGACAGGAATTCCAACGCGAAGGCAGGCGTGGGCGAACGGAAGAAGACCCAGCCAACGAGAATCACGCTTAACGCAGCCCGCTGCTCTCCCAGCCGCGCATGGTGCTGCTGGGGGCGGCGGGACAGTTTGGCATCTTCGGCACGCTCATCCTGGCCATCCTGCTGGGCTTCCCGCTCAACCAGGCCGCCTCCATCGGCGTCATTGGCGCCATCGACGGTCCGACCTCCATCTTCGTGGCCTCCAAGCTCGCGCCCGAGCTGCTGGCGCCCATCGCGGTGGCGGCCTACTCGTACATGAGCCTGATTCCCATCATCCAGCCGCCGTTGATGAGGCTCCTGACCACCAAAAAAGAGCGTATGATCCGCATGGACTACGCGCCCAAGCCCATTTCGCAAAAAACACTGGTGGCCTTCCCCATCGTGCTGACACTGACGGTGGGGCTGCTCGTCCCCGAAGCGACGCCGCTCATCTCCATGCTCATGCTCGGCAACCTGCTCAAGGTCTCGGGCGTGGTGGCGCGCCTGAGCAAGGCCGCTGAAAACGAGATCATCAACATCGCCACCCTGTTTCTCGGCCTGGCCGTCGGCTCCACCATGACCGCCGAGGCCTTCCTGAACTGGGCCACCCTGCAGATCATGCTGCTCGGCCTGCTGGCCTTCGCCCTCGACACCGTGGCAGGCCTGCTCTTCGGCAAGCTGATGTGCTTCCTGAGCGGCGGCAAGGTCAACCCGCTCATCGGCGCGGCGGGCATCTCCGCCTTCCCCATGGCCGGCCGCCTGGCCGCCAAAATGGCCTCCGAAGAGGACCCCGACAATTTCATCCTCATGCACGCCATGGGCGCCAATACGGCCGGGCAGCTTGGCTCGGTCATGGCCGGCGGTATCCTGCTGGCAATTGTCAGCAAATTGGTGTAACTCGGTGGTCGGGCAGCCGCGCCCTCCGCGGCATATCGAAACCGCCCCAAAAAGAGGAAAGATGAAAGAGGTCTTTCCTCTTTTTCTTGCACTCGGCCCGGGTCGCGGCTATACTCATGTCACGCCCGGCTGCCAGAAAAGGATTCACACATGGGTACGCTTCGCCCCTTCCAACTCCCGCAGGACATCGATCTCATGGTCGCCCTCGTCACCGAGGGCTTTCAATATCCAGAGAACCCCGACTGGAACGTTCAGGCGGATGAGCGCGAAGGCATGGCCGACCAGATCAGCGGCATCAAGCGCATCTGGCCGCTTCTGCGCATCATGCGGGTTTTTGTGCCGCTCCTGCACGACGTCATGCGCGGTTTCATCTACGAAGAGGACGGCAAGCCCGTCGGCTTGATCAACCACATGCGCCAGCGCAGCGCACCCGAGTGGCATATCAGCAACGTCACCGTCCTGCCCGCCTGCCGTCGGCGCGGAATCGCCCGCAAGCTGGTGGAAGCCGCCCTGGCCGAGATCCGCGCCCGCCAGGCCCAGGCCGCCTACCTGGAAGTGGTGACAGGCAACCTGCCCGCCTATAAACTATACGAGGAGCTGGGATTTGTCTCCTATACCAGCACCACCCAATACGACCTGGAGGATGGCCCCGCCATCCCGTCCATGCCCCTGCCCGCCGGCTTCGACCTGCTCCCCATCGGCCCCTTCGACTGGAAGCGCCGCATGGCCTTTGCGCTGCGCATCACCCCGCCTGAGATTCTGCGCTATGAACCCATCCGTAAGGACCGCTTTCGGCCCCCGTTCTTTGTGCGCATCCTGGGTCCGCTGATATCGCAGATCAGCGGGGTTAAGTCGAAGCAGTTCGTCGCCGTGACAACACAAGGGGAGACCGTCGCCATGGGCGGCTACCAATACCGCACCCGCCCCGGCGGCGTCAATCACCTGGAGCTTAACCTGGATCCCGCCCACCCCGAGCTGGCCGAACCCCTGGCGCGGCAGGCCCTGTCCGCCATCCAAAAAGCCAGCCCCGACCGTCGCATCGAAATCCACACCCGCGACTGGCAGCCGGCGGTCAGCCAGGCCTTCGAGGCGCTGGGGTGCAAAAAACGGCTGTCGATGTATAAAATGGGGCTTATTTTCAAATAAAAAAGACGGATGGGGAGCACCCATCCGTCACAGTACACGTAAATTAAGTTGTGGAAGGGAAAGAGCGGATCGAATGCCTTCTTTGCGTTTGGCGGACGTCCGGTCATCGACTTTGCTCGACCAGGCTAAGGTTTCGCGGTCTTCCCTTCGGCCTTGATTTCGGGCGGTGTCTCTATGGGGAACCTCCTTTCCTATGCATCCATCATAGTACAAAACCTGTCGGGGTACATTAAAACAAATTGACAACTTTGTGAAGTTGCCTATGCGCCAGTCGGCGGACGGCGGGAGAGCAAATGCGCAATCTCGCGATGCAAAGGGTACAGCGGCAGCAGGTCGACGCGGTAGCCTTTGCCCGCATAGGCCTGCATCAATTCCCGCGCGCGGCGCAAAACGGCCCGATCCCAGCCCAACGGCAGGTCGAGCAGCTCGCGCAGGGCAGGATGCAACAGGCTGCCGGTCATGCGCTGGTATTCGCGGAATTGCAACTGCCAGGCATCCAGTTCCCCGTACACGGATAGGGCCGTCCACAGGCCTTGCTGCAAGTGTCGCACCTCGTGGATGACCAGGGTCAGCAGGCGCGGATCGTCACAGGGCGTCTGTGCGCTGAAATGCGCCAGGTTCAAGCCGATGCTCCGCCAGGGCGTCCAGAACGCGCCCACCTGCGGACGGACACGCCGAAATCCCAGGCGGGTTCCGCGCGCCCGCAAATAGGCTGCGGCGGAAATCCCCTCCACGCCGCTGGCATCCAGGGCGTCGAGCAGGGCTTGAATCCAAAGGCTGCGGTTGGTCTGTGGCGTGTTCAAGGTTGCAGGGCCTTGTCCATCAAAGCGCGCAGGGCGTGGATCAACGGAGCCAGGCCCGAATCGGCCAGGTTCACGTCATCCACCGTGGCGGCCAGGGTGCCGCCCGCATCGCGTTCCAGGGTCACTTCATAGACAAAGCAATCGGCGCAGACCGCGGGATTTTTCGAGGCCGTATCGCTGGCCTGCGCGACCAGTTCGCCCAACCGGGCCAATTCCTCGGCGGTCAATTCGCGTGAAACAGTTTGGTCCGCGCGCTGGTCGGTGACGGTCATCCGACCGTCGCTGGAGACGTCGACCGAACGCAGCAATCCCATGATGCCTCCCGACTGAACCAGGCGCAGGCTCCACGTTTTCAGTGGCGCGGCAGGGGTGGGTTGGGGTTCCGCCGGGGATGGGGTGCGCGACATGCAGGCGCCCAGCAGCAGGCAGGCCAGCATACCGATCAAGAGGGAACGGGACATCTTCATCTCCTTTTTCAAGTCAGACAACGCGTACAGGACGAAATGCGCCTGGAATTGTTCCGCGAGAGTTGGATAGCACTTGAGAGTGCTATCGGGTACAATTTTACCAACACAGGAAACAGAGGACCTTATGCGAGAAGTCGCCATCATTGGAATTGGACAGACCGCCGTGGACGAGCACTGGGAAAAATCCCTGCGCGAGATCGGCGGGGAGGCCGCCTTTGCCGCCTTGCAGGATGCGGGCGTCAAGCAGGTGGATGCGCTCTTCGTGGGCAACATGCTTTCGCCCATCGTCAGCGGGCAAAATCAGCTTGGAACCTATTATTCGGATTGGATCGGCATGTGGGGCGGGGAAGCCGTCAAAGTGGAGGCCGCCTGCGGCTCGGGGGCGGCCGCCTTCCGCGCGGGACTGATGGCGGTCGCCTCGGGCGAGATCGAGTCTGCGCTGGTGATGGGCGTCGAAAAGATGACCGACAAGGCCGGCCATGACGTGACCGCCGCCCTGGCCACCGCCGCCGACGCCGATTACGAAGTGGAACAGGGCGTTTCCTTCGTGGGCCTGAATGCGCTGGTCATGCGCCGCTACATGCACGAATATGGCTGGAAGCACGGCGACTTTGCCCCCTTCCCGGTCAATGCGCACGCCAACGCCATGCACAACCCGTACGCGCGCCTGCACGAGAAGATCACAGCCGAAAAATTCGAGCGGGCCAGCATGGTGGCTTCGCCCATCAGTCTGCTGGACGCCTCTCCCACTGGCGACGGGGCTGCGGCAGCGGTCCTGGTGCCCGCCGACAGGGTGGCGCACCTGCCCAGGCGCCCGCGCATAAGGGTAAGCGGGTCTGCCTCTGCGACGGATACCATCGCCATCCACAGCCGCCGCGAGCCGCTGTTTTTGCAGGCCGCCTACGCCTCGGCCAAACGCGCCTACGAAATGGCAGGCGTCGCCCCCGAAGATATCGATGTGTTCGAAATTCACGATGCCTTCTCGATCATGGCAGTGCTCTCCCTGGAGGCCTGCGGGTTTGCGGAACGCGGCCAGGGCGTGCGCCTCGGCCTGGATAACGAGATCGGCCCCACAGGGCGGATTCCCGTCTGCACCCGCGGTGGACTCAAAGCCCGCGGGCACCCGGTCGGCGCGACGGGCATGTACCAGATCGTGGAAGTCGCCCAGCAGTTGCGCGGTGAGTGCGGCCCGACCCAGGTATCTGGCGCGCGCATCGGCATGGCACAGAATATCGGCGGCTCGGGCGCGACCATCCTGACCCATATCCTGTCGGCCGGATAATTTACACATTGGTAGTGGTGATTTCAGTCGCCTTTTTGGCGAATAATTCGATTTGCCACGATAAAGCCATCGTGCCATTAGGCACTAAAAAGTTAAATGCTTGCTTTTTGTACAAGAAAATTCGGTACACGGACGACACGGATTACACGGAGTCTCACGGATTTTTTATTAGCGCGCCAAACCGATGGGATGCTTTTGAATCAGGAGAAATTTATCCGCTACCCCTTCGACTGTGCTCAGGGCGGGTCTGCGCGAATTTGCGCTAATCCTTCATGGTTTAAGCGCATTCGCGCAGATTAGCGAGGATTAGCGGATTCTTATCCCAGCACTTTGGCGCGCTAACGATTCTTTTAAATAAATACGTGTTCATCCGTGTAATCCGTCCAATCCGTGTACAAAGGGTTTGAACCTTTTTGGTTTCGGCTCGTCCGAGTTAGGTCTGAAAAACGTTGCCTGAATCAGACTCATGCTTTATACTACGGTCAAGCCTAACAAATATGCAAGGAGGCAGGCATGGCTGAACGCAGGCAAAACGATAGAAGGCAGTTTTCCTACTACATGCGTGTGTTCGATGACGCCAGCGGCCAGCTGGTAGGACACCTGACCGAAATCAGCACCGGCGGATTCAAACTGGATTGCACGCAACCCGTTCCCGCCAATCAACAGCACGTTCTGCGCATCGACTTGAACAACGAGATCGCAGAAAAGCAATTCATGGTCTTTACTGCCATCAGTCGCTGGTGTCAGCAGGATCGTTTCTACCCCACTTCCTACAACGTCGGCTTTCAAATTCTCGAAATGCACCCGGGCGACATGGACATTTTCATCCGCATGTTCGAACGGTACGGAAGCCAGTCTCAGTCCCATACGAGTTCGGACTTCGATTCCCTTTGGCGCTAGCCGCCGGCCCGCATGACCTCTTGCGGCCCGGGATGACCCATCCCGGGCCGTGTGCGTCCTGGTCTGGTTTTCAAGCCGCGCCGTTTTGCGGAAATCATCACAAGATTAGAAAATCCCAAATCCCCCAACAATCCAATTGACGGAAAGTTGTCATGAAAGTATAATTGTTCTTCGGCATTATACACCCCCCTTTGCAGGAGACAAGCAATGAATACAACCGACATCGCGCCGGTGGGCGCGCTTGAACCAAAAACAAAACTGAACGGAAAGATTGTCAAGACAACCCTTGCCGGCGCTCTCGTGGACGTCGGCAATGTTTTGCCTGGCGTGATCCACATTTCACAGCTTCAGAAGGATGCTGTGAACAAGGTGGAAGACGTGGTCAAAGAAGGCCAGGTCGTGGATGTGTGGGTGCGGCGCGTGAAGAAGGACCGCATCGAACTGACCATGATCGAGCCGCTCGGCCTTGAATGGCGCGAGATCCATCCCGAGATGGTCGTCAAGGGCAAGATCGTGCGCATCGAAACCTATGGCGCCTTCGTCGACATCGGCGCGGAACGCCCGGGCCTGGTGCATGTGAGCGAACTGACCCGCGGCTACGTCAAGACCCCGAACGAGGTCGTGAAGGAAGGCGACGAAGTCGAGGCCAAGGTGCTGGATGTGGATCGCCGCAAGCGCCAGATCCGCCTAAGCATAAAGGCCCTGCTCCCCGAAGTCGTCGAAGAAGAGAAGCCTGAGCGCGAGGAACGTCGCGAACGCAACACCTACAGCGGCGGCGAGCGTGGCGCGAAGCGCAGCAAACCCAGGAAGCAGCAGGAAGAGGTGATCGAGATGGAAGCCGAGCCGGTTTCCGCCGAACCCGAAATGACTGCCATGCAGATCGCCTGGCTGCAGGCACAGAATCGCCAGAAATCCCGCAACCAGCAGCAGAAGGCCAAGCGCAGCAAGACCGGCCTCTCGCAGGAGAGCGAGGAAATCTTCAACCGCACGCTGGAGAAGCGCCTTCCCACCGGCGGTTAATCGGCCGGATCGGAGTGAAAGTCTCCTGCAAACCGAATAAAAAAAGAGCGGATTTATGTCCGCTCTTTTTTTATTCGAACCTCTCCGCCGCGCAAGGAATACGCTTTTTTCATCGTCGTACGGAAAGGGTCTCGTACGGCGGAGAAATTCGAACCCGGTACAGCGTGATCACACCAGGGTATCGCTGACGTAACGGGCGTAGGCTTCGGGGCGGATGAAAAGCAGGATGAAAATGGCGGAGAAAAAACCGCCCAGGTGCGCCCAATGATTGACGCTGTAATCCGCCTCCCGCAGCAGGATGTCGACCGCCGGGATGATCTGAATCCCCACGAAATACAACACAACCCAAACGGCGCGAATGCGCGGCAGCATCGGCACGAAAGGAATGAAAGTGACGAAGGTGCGGATGCGCCCGCTGGGATACAGCAGCAGGTAGGCGCCCATCACGCCAAAGACCGCCCCGCTCGCGCCAATGCCGGGGATGGGCGAATCATACTGAACCAGGGTAAACAGCAGGTTGGCCGAAGTCCCCGCCAGCAGGTAAAAAGCCAGGAAACGCCACGGACCGCAGGCATCCTCCACCCGCCGCCCGAACACCCACAACGGCAGCATGTTTCCCAGCAAATGGAGCCATCCGCTGTGCAGAAATATGGAGGAGAAATTGGACAAGACGCCAGGCCCGCGGGCATCCACGATCAGGGTCGGCGTGTACCCATACAGCATCAGAAACGTCCAGAAATTCCCCTCCAGGGTGAAAACAACGAGCATGTGAATCAGGATGTTCACCGCAATGAGCAGGAAGGTGATGAACGGGAAAAATGAATAGCGGTTGGACTCGGTGTCGTGAATGGGAAGCATGTCCGCGCTCCGGCTAGAAGGGATAGGGTGGAATCTGGAAATCCCGCACCCGCAAAGCGGAATCGAACACCAGCAGCAGGTGCGGAATCAGCACCAGCAGCCCCCCGGTGGCGCCCACCATAAAACGCTCAAAGGCCGTGCCGGTGGATTTCTGCCCGGCAAACCAGGTTTTCCAAATGGGATGGCGCGCGTTGACCTCAGACAGGGCCATCAGGTAACTGCCGGCTGCCACAAACGGAATTCCCAACCACAGGTACCAGGACGGGTAGGCAAAGAATTTCCCTCCCGCCTGTACCAGGATCAGGAAAAAATACAGAAGCGGCCAGCCAAAGGCCATGCGGACAATCGAAGTGGCAGGCGCCACGAATGTGATTTTTTCCCGCTGCAGACCCTCCAGGCGGGTGATGTTTTTGTAGATGCGGTCAAACTCGCGCGAGTCTCGCGTTTGGGAGGCGAGCCGACTCAGGGCGTTAATGGCTTCCGTAAACTGGCCCTCGTGCTCGAACAGGCGCGCCTGTTCGGACAGGTCCTGCGGGTCGGGAGGCTGGATGACAGGCGGTTCAGGCGGCCAGGAAACGGGCGCATCGAACGCGACTTCGGACGGGGCGATGACAGCCTCACCCGGCAATTCATCCTGCCGGGCCAGCAGTTGGGACAAGTAGGCGCGCACCCGGTGATTCGACGGGTTGATGGACAGGACATTCTCACAGGCGACGATCTTGTCCTCGAATGAATCCACCAACCCCGTCAACCAGACCCAGACCAGTTCATTGTGCGGGTCCTCGTCTGCCAGGACCAGGAACATATCGCGCGCTTCGACTCTGCGCCCCTCGCGAGCCAGCGCAACCGCCTGCCGTAGACGCGCGGACGAGGACATTCGGTTCGGCTCCTACGCGCCCTGCTGTTCCCCAAGTTCCTTCAGGAATTTTTCCTTGTTGGCCGAACGGGCGGTCTTGCCGCTGGAGGTCTTGACGATCCATTTCGGACCGACCACCTTGACGTGCCGCAAAGCGATGGCGGAATTCTTCGTCACGTGCAGGCGGATGGCGTCGGCCACCTTCTGGCGTTCGGCCTCATCCTCCGAATCGACCTCGGCGATGATGACCACCTCCTCGGTGCCCTGCTCCTCGTCGAACATGCCAAAGGCCACCGAGCGTCCCGCATGGACGCCGGGCACTTCATAGGTCAGGGACTCCAGATCCTGCGGGTACACGTTCTTGCCGCCAACGATGATCATGTCCTTCTTGCGGCCCGAGACGAAGACCTCACCCTGCGAGATGTAGCCATAATCGCCGGTGAAATACCAGCCGCCCACCAAAGCCTTTTCCGTGGCATCGGGCCGGTTGTAATACTCGGTCAACATGCAGTCGCTTTGCAGGATCAGTTCGCCGATCACGCGGTCGGGCACGTCGATGCCCTGTTCGTTCACCACGCGGACGCGCGTGTTGGGCAGCGGGCGGCCCGAGGACATCATCTTCATGGCGGGACGCCCGTCGAAGGGGGCCTTCGCCACGCGCTCGACCATGAAGGCCTCGCGGTCAAGCTCCTCGACGGCGGGCGGCCTGGTCAAATCGGACTGGGTCACGCCGAAGACGTTTTCCGCCATGGCATAGGAGGCCTGCAAGGCCTCATAACGCAGCCCGTAGGCTTTGAACTTCTCGTAGAAGGCCTGGTGACTTTCCCAGCGAACCGGTTCGGAGCAGTTGATGATTCCGCGCCAGGTGGACAGGTCCACGCCTTCGAGGTTGCGCTCGCGGATCTTCTGCGCACAGAAATTGTAGGAAAAATTCGGCAGCCAGGAGAGCGTGCCCTTGTACCTGGATACCGACTGCATCAACTTGTACGGGGCGCGCACCCAGTCGAAGGGCGAACTCAGCACCAGGGGAATGCCCGAAAGGATGGGCATGAGAAAGCCCGCAATCAGGCCCATGTCGTGATACAACGGCAGCCAGGAGACGATCACATCTTCATCGGTCAGGCCGAGGGATGCGCCATAGGCATCCAGTTGATTGAAGACCGCCTGGTGCGCCAGGGCCACCCCCTTTTGCAGGCCGGTCGTCCCGGAGGAGTGCTGCAACAGGACGATGTCGGTGGGTTTGCGCTGGAAGCCCGGGAGCGAATCGAAATCAGGATCCGCCTGCGCTTCGAGGCGGTCGGTGGCAATGACCCTGCGCACCGAACTTCCAGCCTGCAACGCGGAGTGGACCTCGGCTTCGAACTCGGGGTACGTGACCACCGCCGCCGGCCGCGTCACCGAAACCAGCGCCGACAGGTCCGCGCGGTAGCGTTCGGGCGAGAGTTTCTCGGTCAGGAAGGGCATGATCGAGGGAATCGCGCCGTGCAGGATCGCGCCCCAGAAGGCGTAGATCAAATCCTCGCCGTGCTGGAGGATCAGCACCACCACGTCGCCGGGCTGCAAGCCTTCGCGGGCATAGGTGCGGGCGTAGGCGCTCGAACCGCGCATCAACTGGTGAAAGGTAATTGGCAGGTCCTCGCGGCTGGCGTGCTGTAAATGAACGGCAACCCGTTCCGGGCCGCGTTCATACAGGCTTTTGAGACGCTCGGGAAAGGTGGTCATGATTTGCGGGACTCGATCAGGGCAGCCAGTTGGGTCAGGGTGTCGAAGGTCTGCGCGTTCAATTCGGTGTCTTCGATGCGCACACCGAAGCTGTCTTCGACGAACAGGGCAATATCCATCAGGCTGAAGGAATCGACCAGGCCGCTCGAAATGAGGGCCTCGTCCGCGCCGATCTTGCGATTGGGCTGCTTGAGGATCTTGGCGGCAATGAACTGTTCGAGTTTGGAAATGTTTTCGCTCATGCGGTTCTCCTAGTTTGTGCTTTTCAAATAGGCTTCCATGAATCCATCCAGGTCGCCATCCAGCACGGCCTGGGAATTGCCTGTTTCGTGATCGGTGCGATGATCCTTGACCATCTGGTAGGGATGCAGGACATACGAGCGGATCTGGCTGCCCCACTCCGCCTTGGTATATTCGCCGCGCAACACGGCAATCTCCTGATCCTTCTGGGCCTGCTTCATCTCCAGCAGGCGCGCGCGCAACACACGCATGGCATTCTCGCGGTTTTGCAATTGAGAGCGTTCGTTCTGACAGGTGACCACGATGCCCGTCGGGAGGTGCGTCAGGCGCACGGCCGTGGCATTCTTCTGCACGTTCTGTCCACCCGCCCCCGAGGAGCGGAAGACATCCATTTTTACATCGTTGGGGCTGATCTCGATCTCGGCGGCATCCATCGGGTCTTGCGGCAGAACCTCGACCAGCGCAAAGGAGGTGTGGCGGCGATGGGCTGCGTCAAAGGGCGAGAGTCGCACCAGGCGGTGCACGCCCTTCTCGGAGCGCAGGTAGCCATAGGCATAACGGCCATTGATTGCGATGGTCACACTCTTGGTGCCCGCCTCGCCTCCGTCGGTGAAGTCGAGGATTTCGGTCTCGAAGTTGTGACTCTCGGCCCAGCGCAGGTACATGCGCTGCAGCATGGCGGCCCAGTCCTGCGAATCGGTGCCGCCCGCGCCGGCGTGAATGGCCAGCAGGGCGCTGTCCTCGTCGTATTTGCCCGAGAGCATGGCGGCAAAGGAACGTTTGTCCAGGTCGGCTTCGAGTGTGGCGATCTCGGCTTCCAACTCGGGGCGCAGGGACTCATCCCCCATGCCTGCCAGGTCGGTCAGGTCGGCCAGGTGACGGGTTAATGCGTTCCAGCCTTCCACATCCGCGCGCAGGCTCGAAACGGTTTTCATCGTGCGCTGGGCGTTGGAGGGATCGTTCCAGAATTCAGGTTGTTCGGTTTCCCGTTCTAGTTGAAAAAGTTGGGCTTCCCTGGCGGGCAAGTCAAAGGCGCACCAGGAGTTGTTGTGTCAGGTCCTGTGCGGCCTGCAAGCGGTTGAGCAAGTCTTGCATCATTCCTCCGGGTAAATTTCCAACGTCAGGAGACTTTGGAGTCCAAAATTCCGTTCACAAAAGCGTCGGGATCGAAGGGCTGTAAATCCTCGGGCTTCTCGCCCAGGCCCGCAAACAGGATCGGCAGACCCAGTTCGCGCTGGATGGCAAAGGCCATGCCGCCGCGCGCGGACGAATCCAGCTTCGAGAGAATCACACCCGAGACGTTGACCGCCTGCTTGAAAGACTTGGCCTGCTGCAAGGCATTCTGTCCCGTGGTCGCGTCCAGCACCAGCCAGACGGCGTGCGGCGCGCCCGGCAGGGCCTTGCCGACCACGCGGTATACCTTCTTCAACTCTTCCATCAGGTTGAAGCGGGTGTGCAGGCGTCCCGCTGTGTCGACGAAGACGATGTCGACGCCGCGGGCGGCTCCCGCCTGGACGGCGCTGAAGGCCACCGCGCCCGGGTCTGATTCGGGGGCGCCAGAGATGACCTCGACCCCCAGCCGGTCGCCCCACACCTGGAGTTGGTCAACCGCCGCCGCGCGGAAGGTGTCCGCCGCGCCGAGCAGGATCTTCCTACCCTCGCGCTGGTAGCGCTGGGAGAGCTTGGCCAGCGTGGTGGTCTTGCCCGATCCATTCACACCGACCACCAGCACCACACTGGGCTTGTTCTCCCAGGTGAGCGTGGGCGGCGCGTCGAGGCGGGCGCGCAACTCCGCCCGCAGGGTCGATGAAAGCTCATCGGCGCGGGTCAGGCCCTCGCTCCGCACGGTACGTTTAAGGGAATCCAGCACAGAGGCGGCAGTATCCACCCCCAGGTCCGCCTGGATCAGGAGAGTTTCCAGATCATCCCAGGTCTCGGCGGTGATTTCGGTCGCCCCCAACAGGGAGGCAATGCGCCCAAAGGCGGTTTTGCTGGTCTTGGAAAGACCGCTGCGCCAACGATTGAAGAGTTCAGCCATGAGCCGCCATTATATCAGGGAAGGTTTGAATTTGTGATATACTCCGTGACTTGGCACAGAAACCCAACGAATTTTTGTATAGAAAGGGAATATAATAACCGTATGTCTGGAACACCCATCCCCGTCACTGATGCCGAATTCGAAAAAACCGTATTACAGTCATCCCTGCCCGTCATCGTGGACTTTTGGGCGGAATGGTGCGGACCGTGCAAGATGGTCGCGCCCTTCCTCGATAAGATCGCCAAGGACTACGAGGGCAAGCTGGTGGTCGCCAAGGTCGACACCGACAAGAACTCCGAGTGGATGATGAAATACGGCATTCAGGGCATCCCCACCATGTTGTTCGTTGCCAAGGGCAAGGTCGTCCACAAACAGGTGGGCGCGGTGCCCGAACAAATGCTGCGCGCAATCGTAACGCAGTTCATGGAAGTCGCCTCACAAAATTGATCCACCTGGAAGGAGTTGGGTTATGAAAAAGTTGCTCCTGGTTGCCTTTGGCCTGTCCCTCGCATTGAGCGCATGTATGCCAGGGTTTTTGGGGCAGACGAGCGAGCCTACCCTCCTTCCCAACGCAGCCGCGCCGGCGGCCACTGCCACCGCGTCGCCCCTGCCCGAGATTCTGCCGACCGCGACCCAGGCTCCTCCCAGCGCGACGGCCAGTGTGGCCCCGACCAGCACCAACAGCCCGCTGCCGCCCACGGAAACCGCCACCACCCTGCCCAGCCTGACGAACACGCCGGCCGCCGCGGTGACCAACACGAGTACCCCCACCCTGACGTTTACGCCCGTGACCTTCACGGCCACGCTGGGCTTCCAGTCTTTTGGAACCCTGCCGCCGCTGGTCCCCTCGGGCAAACTTCTATTGATGAACAAATCGCACGCCGAGGCCTATATTTCCATCCAGTGCGTCAACAAGGAAGGTTCCGTCAGCATCATCGAGTTCCCGGTCGGCAAGTGGACCGAGACCAAGGCCCCGGCTGGAAGATGTGATTACGTGGCCTGGGTTGGCGGACGCCAATTCACAGGCTCGTTCACGCTCGATACAGGCGGTCAACGCACGATCACCCTGTATAAGAATCGCATCAAGATCAAGTAAAAAATGGAGAGTAAACGAAAGATGAAAAAGCTGATTGCCATTTCCATGCTGATGGTGGTATTGCTGTCGGCATGTGGCGCACAGACCCCCACCACGCCGACCCCGGACGTGCTGGCCACGGCCAATGCCGCTGCGGCCACCATGATTGCCCAAACCCAGGCGGCCATTCCCACTGCCACGCCCATCCCGCCGACGGATACGCCCCTGCCTTCACCCACACTGGCCCCCACCCTGCCGCCCCCGCCCACCTCGTCGGTTCCCACCCTGGCGCCGACCACCGCCCCGAACGCGAACGGCGATCCCTGCAACGCGCCCCTGGCCCCCAACCCCGACGGCAAGATGACCACCATCAAGATCGACAACCAGTCCAGCGGACCGGCCAACGTGTCGCTGTACCTGTCGAAGACCCCGTTTGGCGAGTGCGGCTACCGCAGCTTCTCCCTGTCGAAGAACGGCTCGACCGTGGTCGAGATGCCGCAGGGCTGCTACTCGGTGTACGCCTGGATCAACAACCCCAAGAAGCCCTCCACCGCTTCGGGCGGCGGCTGCATCAACAACCCCGACAAGTGGACCTTCGTCATCCGCGACGATATCGTCAAACTTGCCCCACCCTAAACCAAACCCTCTCATAGAAAAGGCCGCGAGGAGTTCCTCGCGGCCTTTTTTTGTTTGAAAACGCCCGCTGCGGGGGACTACTCCGAAACCCGCTCGATCTTCGCGCCCAGGCTGCGCAATTTCTCATCCACGCGTTCGTAGCCGCGCTCGATCTGGCCCACGTTGCGGATGGTGGAGGTGCCTTTGGCCGCCAGCGCGGCCAGCAGGAGCGCCATGCCGGCGCGGATGTCGGGGCTTTCCAGTTTTTCGGCGTAGAGCTGGGTCGGTCCCTGCACCAGGCAGCGATAAGGGTCGCACAGGATGATGCGCGCGCCCATGCCCACCAGTTTGTCGGTAAAGTACATGCGCCCGGAGAACATCCAATCGTGGAACAATACCGAACCGCTCATCTGGGTGGCAACGGTGATGGCGATGCTGGTCAGGTCGGTGGGAAAGGCGGGCCAGATATTGGTCTTGACCTCGGGCACGGCGCCATCCAGGTCCGAGAGGATGGGATGATTTTCACCGCCGTGAACGAGCAGGTCGTCCCCGTCGACGGTCCAGGCCACGCCCAGGCGGTGAAAGACCTGTGAGATCATGCGCAAATATGGGACACCCGCCGAACGCACGCGCACCTCTCCATGCGTGACGGCTGCCGCGCCCACGTAGCTCATCACTTCGAGGTAGTCGGGGCCGATGGTGTATTCCCCGCCGTGCAACTTTGGCACGCCGTGAATGACCAGGGTATTCGAGCCGATATTTTCGATGCGCGCGCCCAGGCCGTTCAGGAAATTACACAATTCCTGCACGTGCGGCTCGGAGGCGGCGTTGTGCAGCGTGCTGACGCCCTTCGCGGTGACAGCCGCCATGATGGCGTTTTCGGTGGCGGTCACGCTGGCCTCATCCAGCAGGATGTCTGCCCCGCTCAGTTCGTGGGCGCTGAATTCGAGGAAGCGGTCGTAGGTTACGCGGGCGCCCAGGGCCTGCAGGGCCAGGATGTGGGTATCCAGGCGGCGGCGGCCGATCACATCCCCGCCCGGCGGGGGCAGGCGGATGCCTTCGGCGCGAGCCAGCGTCGGCCCGGCCAACAGGATGGAGGCGCGGATGCGGCGGCACAGGTCGGGATCCAGGTGGGCGGTGGAAATGTCGCGGGAGGTGATGCGCCAGGTGTTGCGGTCGAGGTCTTCGACCGTCGCGCCCAGACTCTCGATCAACCGGCGCATATCGATCACGTCGCGAATCTGCGGCACGTTACGCAGGGTCACGGGTTCATCGCACAGCAGGCAGGCGGCCACCAGGGGCAGCGCCGCATTTTTGTTGCCCGAGGGAGTAATCTCGCCTCGCAAGGGAATTCCGCCTTCGATCAGGAATTTTTCCATGTGGGACCTCGCAGAATTTGGATGACGTGCTGACACGGCGCTCGAGCCTGCGTCCAGCCTTATTTTATACCGCACTCGGGTGAAAATTGCGCTTTTTTAGAGGATGGAAAGCGCAATTTTCACCCGTGGGTATTATACATTGCAATTGGACTGCGTGTGCAGGCTGGGGCAAATGCCTCGGGTATAATACCGACATGATCAATCTTGCCATCATTCCCCTTGGCCTGTTGGCGGGCTGGCTGGTCAACTACCTGTCCGACGTGTTGCCATCCACGCGGCGCTTTAGCGCGCCGGTCTGCCTGCAATGTGGAGGGCCTGCCTCCCTGTCGGATTTCCTGTTGCTGCGCCCCTGTCGCTTTTGCGGGAGGGCAGCCAGTTGGCGGCACTACATCACGCAGGCCGTCCTGTTCCTGGGCACGACCTATATCTGGCTGGTCCCGCCCCAGAGCCTGAAATTCTGGCTGGGCTATGTGCTGCTGATCTACCTGGGCGTGGTCTTCGTGATCGATTTCGAGCACCGCGTCATCCTGCATGGCGTGAGCCTGACGGGCGCGGTCCTGGGCCTGGGAATCGGCGCGAAAATCCACGGCCTGTCTGTGGCCCTGATCGGCGGCGCGGCGGGATTTGGGATCATGCTGCTGGCCTATTACCTGGGGGAATGGTTCGTGCGCGTGCGCAAGATCGACGATGTGGCCCTGGGTTTCGGCGACGTCAACCTCTCGGGGGTGATCGGGCTGATGCTGGGCTGGCCGCTGATCCTCTTTGGGCTGCTGGTGGCCATCCTGGTGGGCGGATTGTTTAGCGCGGCCTTCGTCGGGTTTATGCTGGCCCGCAAGCAGTATCAGGCCTATGCGGCCGTTCCCTACGCGCCCTTCCTGATTTTGAGCGTGGTGTACATCTTTTACTTTTAAGCCCTCCCGCATCTTCCCAATAACCAGGGTATTCTGGAGCGCGCAGGTTCCATTGGCGCGACATCCTGAAGTAGAACTTCGGGACTCCGGCACACCCAAAATTTTGGGAAGATACTTTTATCAGCGTCCCGATGGAAGGATGCATGTGGGGAACTTTCAGGCCCAATCTCCACCCTCTAGCAAGCTGTCGGAGAACCCAACGAATGCCGCTTTTTGACCGCGAAGCGCGCTAAGATTGCAAAGAAAACCTTTTAACGTCGCGTTCTTGGCGTCCTTCGCGGTTCAAATTAGCGTTTTGCGCCTTGAAACATCCCTCTCCGACAAACTGCTAGAAAAGCGCATTTTTCACCCGAGCGCGATCTATTCCGCCGCGGTTCCCATGCGGTACCCGAAGCCGCGCACGGTCAGGATGCGGGATGGGTTGGCGGGGTCGAGTTCGATCTTCTTTCGAAGCATCAAAATATAACGGCGCACCAGGGCGGTATCGTCCTGGCGGTAGGCGCCCCAGACTTCCTGGACCAGTTCCGCTTCGGAGGCCACTTTTCCGCTGCGGCGCACCAGCGCCTCCAACAGGCGGAATTCGGTGGGAGTCAACTCCAGAATGCGGCCTTCGAGGGTGGCCTGGTAGCGTTCGCGGTCCAGCACGATGTCGCCGTAAACGATATGGCCGGCATCCTTGTTCTCCGAAACGCGGACACGCGCCAGCACGGCCTGGATTCGGGCGACCAGTTCGGCAAAGCTGAAGGGCTTGGTGACGTAATCGTCCACGCCCAGGCGGAAGCCGCGCAGTTTGTCGGCTTCAGTGGCCTTGGCGGTCAGCATGATGATCGGGACGCGGCTCATCTCGCGCAGGCGGGCGCAGATCTCCCAGCCGTCCATGCCCGGCAGCATCACGTCCAGCAGCACCAGGTCGGGGTGGAATTCATAGGCCAGGCGCAGGCCGGTCTCCCCGTTGGCGGCCACGGACACGTCGAATTTCTCGACGCGCAGGTATTCGCCCAGCAGGTTCAACAGGGTGCGGTCGTCGTCGATCAGCAGGAGTTTGGCGGTCATTGGGCAACCTTAAGGGTAAAGTAAAAACAGGCTCCGCCCTGCGCGGGGGATTCATAGGAAAGGTCACTCTGCATGGCTTCCAGCAGGCGGCGGGAGAGATACAGTCCCAGGCCGTAGCCGTATACCGATTGCGAGTCGCGAGCCTCCAGGCGCTGGAACTTGCGGTACAACAGGTGGCGTTTGTCCTCGGGAATGCCCGGGCCTTGATCCTGCACCTCGACGCGCACGCAGCCAGCCTGCAACGCGGCTCGAATTATAACAGGGCCGTGGGGCGCATATTTGAGGGCGTTATCGAGCAGGTGGTGCAGGACGCTTTGCAGGGCGGCTTCGTCCGTAAGAACCAGCGGCAGGTCGGGGGAGATGTCGTTGACGATGCGCTCCTGGCCGGCGCCGAAGCGCTTGCGCAGCACCTCCTCTGCGGCCACCGAGAGGGACAGGGGCAGCGGACGCAGTTCGAAGCGCCCCGCCTCCAATGCGGAGAGGTTGAGGATGCTCTCGACAAAACGCGTCAGGCGCAGGATCTCGTGCTGCATCAACTGCATGGTCTCGCGGTCGGTCGGGGAGGTGTGCGCGCGGCTGAGCATCAATTCCAGGCCGCCGCCCAAATTGTTGAGGGGGGTGCGCAGTTCGTGCGAGACCATCGAGACGAAGTCGGTCTTGAGGCCGTCCAATTCCTGCAACTGGCGATGCTGATCTTCCAACCGGGCGTAGGCTTCGCGCAGGGTGTGGGTGCGTTCCTCCACGCGGGCTTCCAGTTCCGCGTTGAAGCCTTCCAGGCGGCGATGAACGGCCTGCAATTCAGAAAAAGCCTGGCGCAGGGCGTCCTGCTGCTGCTTTTGTTCGCTCAAGTCGTGGGCCACCCCGGCGATCAAGCCCCGCCGCCCTTCGGCCCGGATCGGGCTGAGGGTCAACAGGTAGGGGGTTTGCGCGCCCACCCGCGTCACTTCTTCGGTCACAGCCGAGTGCGAGGCGCGCGCCGGCCAATCGGGTGGGAGGGAAGGCGCAGCAAAGAATGCGCCCAGGTCGCGCCCGCGCAGGTCGTCCTCCCCCGCCCCCGGGTCGAGGCGCGCCAGGGCCGGGTTGCCCAGCAAGATCCGTCCACGCGTATCGCAGATGAAGGCCGGCTCGGCCAGGCTGCTGAACAATTGCCAGTAGCGCTGCAATTCCACTTCCCCGGCGCGAATGCCCAGGCGCACGATCAGGATGGCGGCAAAGAGCAGGCTCATGACCAGCCCGGCCAGGGAGAGCTGCCCGCGCAGCCGCCAGTCGGCCAGGACGTACCAGGCCAGGGCCAGCACCAGCGTCACAGGCAGGATGTTCTGCATCTGGCGGCCCAGGTCGATGCGCGCGGGGCGGGGCGGGCGGGCGGACGGCCGATCCTGCCGCCTCTCGCGGATGACTTCGTTGCCGACCAGCAGATAGGCCAGGACCCAGCCCAGGCTGAAGACAGAGCCGGACGGGTCGCTTTGGTACAGGGTCAGGATGCTGTTGGCGTAATCCGAGAGGGTCAGGGCGACCAGGCTCGCGCCGAGCATGGAGGCGCTGGAGCGGATGATCCCGCCCGTGAGCGCCAGGGTGACCACCATGGTAAGCAGGACCAGGTCGGCAATGGGATAGAGCATGGGAATGAATTGGGCCGGTCCCACGGGAAAGGCGCGGTCCAGCAGCAGCCAGCCCAGCGCGGCGGCGGCCCCCGCGTTGATGATCATATCCAGGAAGAAGCGGAAGCGGGATGGGGCATGCCGAAAACCGGATGGAAACTTGAACAACCCGAGCGCCGCCAGCGGGTAGGCCAGCAGGCCGAACAGGTCAGCCAGGGAGAGGGGGAAGTTGAATCCCTGCGCCAGCCCGAGAAAGACCCAGGCCAGGTGGCGCAGCGCCCAGCCTGCCAGGGCCAATCCCAGGTACAGCCAGGCTTCACGCCGTTCCGCGGGCAGGGAGGGATGGGAGAACCATACCTGCAGGGCGGCGGCCACCGCAGGCGCGGCGACGATGACCCGCCCCAACAGGAAACGGCCCGGGTAATCGGGCGGAACCAGCAGCATCCACAGCAGCGCCAGGGCAAAATATCCAACCGATTCGAGCAGGGCGAAGCGTTGGCGGATCTGCCAGGCGTTCAGGCGTTCGAGAAAATTCAAGAGGGTTTGCTGGAACATGGATTCCGGGAGGGCGCAACAACAGGAGGCCGCGTGTGAAAGCGCGGCCTCCTGTGCAGTGAATTGGGGACGGGACCTTTCCGCGGCCGCCGCTAGCAGCCGTCGATACAGGGATCGGTCGGGCTGAGCGTGGGCGTCTTGGTGTTGGTCACGATGGGCGTCGGCGAACGGGTCGGCGTGGGCGAATGGGTCGGCGTGCGCGAAGGCGTTCGAGTAGGCGATTTCGTCGGCGTGGGCGAAAGCGTGGGCGTGCGCGACCGCGTGGGCGAGGAGGTGGGCGTGGGCGTGCGCGACAGCGTGGGGGTAAAGGTGTAGGTGGACGTGCCGGTATTCGTCGCCGTGCCGGTGTTCGTGGGCGTGTTGGTGATGGTCGGCGTATTGGTGATGGTCGGCGACAGGGTGGCAGTAAAGGTATTGGTGGGCGTGCGCGTATTGGTGGCCGTGCGCGTGATGGTGGGCGTGCGCGTGATGGTCGGCGTGAAGGTGATGGTGGGCGTGTTGGTGATGGTCGGCGTGTTGGTGATGGTCGGCGACAGGGTGGCGGTCGGCGACAGGGTCGGGGTGGGCGTGTTCTGAGGGTTGATGATCACCGTACATCCATTCGTAAGGATGACTGTCAGGCCGAAGGAAGTGGCCGGCACGATGCCCGGCCAACTGGGATCCACGTACAGGTAGTCGAAATCGAAGTTTCGAGAGGAGTTGGCGGAAAGCAGGTGCGTACTGCCCGGCGCGCCGCCCAAGGCCCAGGTGGTATGCGAATCGGGATCGTCTGCGGTCACGATATTGTTGTTGTTGAAACGCCAGCGGTCAAGGGTCTGCCCCGGGTTGGCGGCGTCATAGACGTTCCAATTGAAATCGATACTCTGCAGATAGGTGGGCTGCGAGGAGTTGTTGCGAATCGAGATCCTGACGCGGGGTTTTTGTTGGTTGCTGATCTTGACCGTCGTTTGCGTAAATGCCGAATTGAAATAGAACTTGCTGCAGTCCGGCGTGGGCGTGGAGGTGAAGGTGCGAGTCGAGGTGGGTGTCTTGGTGAAGGTCGGCGTAAAGCTGGGCGTGCTGGTATTGGTCGGCGTGTAGGTATTCGACGGCGTGGGGGTGTTGGAAGGGGTCGAGGTGGCTGAAGGCAGCGGCGTCTTGCTGGGGGTATGGCTCGGCAGGCTCAAGTTCGGGGGAACATCGATGTCGCGGGCCACGCGGAAGCGTTCCACCACGCCTTCGCGGTAGGTGGCCAGGTGCGTCCAGGGCCACATGGCATGGAAGAAGGGCGTGATGTAGGGATGGTTGAAATCGACCATGACCACCACGCGCCCGCCCGGCTGGCCGGCGTCCTCGCGGGGCAGGCAGTCGGCGTAGTTGCCCTCCCCGCCCATGTGTGGCAGGACGGTCAGGTTATCTGGATTGCCGTCCTGGTTGCGGTCGGCGGCGGAGCAGAGGGTCACGTCGAAGAAACCGACCACGGTATTGTCTCCGCCGGTGCCGTGGACGGGATCGGGCGAAACGGCCCAATCGGTGAACAGACCCACCGTCCAACCGGTGGCGTGGCGCTTGGTCGACAGAAGGCGGGCGGCGTCTTCTTCATCGTCGTTGCTGCACGGCAGCACATCCACGTCCGGGCCGTCGGCGCAGTCGCTGGGATCATACTGCCCGGTCACGGCAAAGCGGATGGTCTGGCGGGCGACGTTCTCGACGGTCAGCCAGGCCTGGAAGAGCAGGGCAAAGTCCACGATGGCAAAGATGACCATCAGCAGGATCGGCAGCGCCAGGGCGAATTCGAGCATGGCCTGGGAGGGGCTGCGCCGCCTGAACCAGGGAGGGGAGATTCGTTTTGCGGGGATGAATCGCATGTCAGCCTCTCATCGGGTGAGTCGGGTGGCGATATTATCGGCGATCTCGGCAAAGATTTCACGCAACTGGTTGCCGGAGGGCGCATAGAAATACAGGCCGTCGGAGACGCCGGCCACGTATTCCAACAATTCCTCGCCGTCGTCGGGATCGCCCTGTGTGGCATTATCCACCAGGCCGCCCAGGCCGATCGAGAAGGAAAGGATATTATTAAGGGTCAGCCAGTCGGCCATATCGCGGGCGAAGTCGTCGGCGTCGTAGTTGGTGCCATTATCGGAGATGCCCGCAAAATCCCAATCCTCGTCACCGGCGTCGACGCCCATGCACATGGCATGATTGTCCAATTCGATGCCGGGCACGTCGTAGCAGTGACGCGTGTTGACGTAGTAGGGGACGCCGCCCGCGAAATGTTTCTCGTTGTCACGGCAGTACGGCTGGTCGTTGATCTGCGGGCAGAAGCCATCCGGCAGATAACCCGGCTCGGAGGGAGCGCGCAGGTCCGTGGAGGAGTTGGCTGCGCCGTCAGTCAACAGGATGACCACCCACAGGGATTCCTCGCGGAAGCTGGCGGCAAATTCGTTGCCAGCCGCCACCAGCCCGCCGCCGATATTGGTGTTGGTGCAGGAGGAAAAGTTATTATAGACAATCGCGGAAGGACATTCCATGTAAAGGAAGGTGCCGTCCGTGTCATATTTACGGCAGGGTCCGCGGGTTGGAGAGGTGTAATCCGGGAAGCCCGGCCAGTCTTCGCAACTATCGCCATCGATACCGGCGGTTGAGGCAGACGGCGAGCCGTCGTCGCCAGCCTGGAAGACCCACAGGTGGCGGACAATGTGCAGGATCTCCGCCTCATCCGTGGTCAGGGCCAGGCTGAGACCGTCGTCAGAGCCACCACTGCAGGTGCTGCAGTGGATGTTGCGGTCGAAGGTCACCACGCCCACGCGGTCATAGCCAATGTTCGGGCCGTCCCCGTCGTCATCCAGGAAGAGGTTGTCCACAAAGGCGGCCGCTGCCACCTTCACGTCCTCGAAAGGCTCGCACTCGCCCGGGAACATGCCGCTGGGGTCAGCCGCGTTGCACTGTGAGGGATCGCGCATGTCGGTTTTGGGCGCGGCAGAATAGGTCATCGAATCCGAACGGTCGATGGCCAGCACCACGTCCACCGAAGCCGCTTCGGAGACCGCCTCGGCCTGGAGCGGGACCTCGGTAATGCCGATGACCGGCAGGAAGGCCAGCTGCACCTGCATGGAGGCGACCACGCGAACAAACTTGCGGTGCTCGTTGTCTGTGATGTTGCCGTCGCCGTTGGTGTCGCACAGGAAACGATCCTCCGCGCAGGTCTCGACCAGCGCGTCGGGGTCGTTGATCCCGTTCAGCACCAGGAATTCGATGGCGGATCTCTCCAGGTCGTTGATGGTGTATCCCTCGCGGTATTGCAGGGAGGCGGCCAGGGCGGCTGCGTCGACCGAGCGGCGCAATTGGCCGTAGCTGATGTACACCAGGCCCAGGTCGACCACCAGGCCGATGAAGGCCACCAGGCCAATGATGGCAAAGACCACAATGATCAGGATCTGTCCCTTCTCATTGCGGCGGGTCGGATGGGGGGAAACTTCGGAATTCAAAGGTCTCATCTCCGTGACCTCTTTCTACGGCATCGGGGTCGGGGTCGGTTCGGCGGCGGAAAGCGGCATGATGGCATACGTGTACAACTGAATGGGATTGGGAATGATGTTCGAGAAGATCGGCAGGTTGAGGGTCTGCCAATAGTTATAGTAGATTTCGATCAGCAGGACGCCCGTGGCCGGGGCGCTGCCATCCAGCCTGGCCTCGATGTCCGCCGAGGTCAACTGCGTGTCGTGATTTCCATAGCGGTTCCAGCCGTCTGCGTCCGGGAAACGCACCACGGTGCCGTTGGTCACGCTGAAAAAGGAGATCACCAGGTCGTCTTCCTCGGGGTCCAACTCGATGGGCAGCAGGAAGTTATCTGCCAGGGCGACGATGTCGGTAAAGAACTGCCCATCCAGGGTGCCGTCGTCATAAAAGGGATCGCCCAGGCTGGCCTGGCGGGCGGTTTCGCGCCCGGCGTCCAGCACGTCGAGGTACTGGTTCAACAGAAAGCCGTATTCGACAATGGCGATCACAATGAAGAGCAGCAACGTCAAAACAATCGCCAGTTCCACCAGGCTTTGGCCGCGGGAGGAACGGGGTTGTTTTCGGAAGGACGCCAGCTTGTTCAAAAATCTCGACATGGTACACCTCTGCCACCCTAATCATATCAAAGCGAAAATGTGTAGTCAACCAGGACGGGGAGATTGTCAGGGGAACGTAACGTTTTTTTCACAAAAACAGGACAAAAGGGGAGCATGTAGGGCTGAAAGTGGGAAGCGGAGGGTGAAAATCATCCCCCCCATCATTAGAGCTCTTGAAAAAGTCCCAGAGCGCCAACCAGGGGTAGCGTTACACCTAACTCGGACAAGCCGAAAGAGATTTAACCACGGAGAACACACGCGTGCCTGCGCACAGTGCAGGCAGAGATCACTGAGAAAACCTTTAAAAAAACTCCGTGTACTCTGTGTTCTCTGTGGTAAGGATTTTCTTGCTTTTTGCCTGCACAGGGCCGCAGGCACTTGTGCGCAAGGATTTAACTTCTAAGTTCCTAATCGTGGAATCTGTGGAACACGCAAAATTAACCGCCAAGAGCGCCAAGCCCGCAAAGGTTTAGGGTTTTCTTGGCAGCCTTGTCGGTTCAGAACCGATTGGTAATCGCAACCACGGCTAAGGGCAATACTGTTCTGCCCCAAAGGGCATCCTTTCTGGCAAAATGCCGGCAGTTCAGCTCTTATCTAAACAGTATTGGCCGTAGCCCCGCTCACCAGGCAGGCTGAATAGTTACAGATTAGCGAAAATTCGCGCAGGCTGGTCCTGCGACCGATTTGGGCGTAAAATAGCCCTGTCATTGGAGACCGAATGGCAACAGGGGAGACGCCAGGCTCGCTACCCAAAATTTGACACCACCTCAAATTTCAGGAGACCCAAATGACCCATCCCTACCCGCCCGAACCGTTCCGAATCAAGGTGACGGAACCCATCCGCCTGATCTCGCCCGAATCGCGCGAAGCCGCGCTGCGGCAGGCGGGCTATAACCTGTTCTCGATGAAAGCCGAGGACATCTTCATCGACCTGCTGACCGACTCGGGCACAGGCGCGATGAGCCAGGAGCAGTGGGCCGCCATCATGCGCGGCGACGAATCCTACGCGGGCGCGCGCTCATATCACCGCCTCAAGGCTGCCGTGGAGGATATCTTCGGTTTCAAATTCTTTGTCCCCACCCACCAGGGGCGCGCCGCCGAGAACATCCTGGCGGCCTGCCTGGTGCGGCCCGGCATGTACGTCCCCAGCAACATGCACTTCGACACCACGGATGCCAACATCCGCGCGCGCGGCGGACGCCCGACCAACCTGGTCATCGACGAGGCCTTCGACCCCGCAAACCTGCACCCGTTCAAGGGCAACATGGACCTCGCCAAACTGCGCGCCTTTATCGAGCGGGTCGGCGTGGACAAGATCCCCTTTGGCATGATGACGGTCACCAACAACGCGGGCGGCGGCCAGCCCGTCTCGATGGACAACCTCAAGGCGGTGGCGGCAGTCTATCGCGAGTACCAGATCCCCTTCTTCATTGACTCGGCCCGCTACGCCGAGAATGCCTACTTCATCAAATTGCGCGAGCCGGGCTACGAGAACACGCCGGTGATCGAGATCGCGCGCGAGATGTACGCGCTGGCCGACGGCATGACCATGTCCGCCAAGAAGGACGCCATCGTCAACATCGGCGGCCTGTTGTGCCTGAACGACGAGGCGCTCTTCCAACAGATCAAGAATGAGTTGATCCTGCGCGAGGGCTTCCCCACCTACGGCGGCCTGGCCGGCCGCGACCTGGACGCGATGGCGGTCGGCCTGTACGAAGGGCTGGACGAGGCCTACCTGGCCTATCGCCTGACGCAGACGGCCTACCTGGCGGCGCGCCTTAACGACGCGGGCATCCCCACCATCCAGCCCGCGGGCGGACACGCCGTCTACCTGGATGCGGCCAGCGTCTTCCCGCACATTCCCCAGGGCGAGTTCCCTGGCCAGGCGCTGGCAGTGGAACTCTACCGCGAAGGCGGAATCCGCGGCGTGGAGATCGGCTCGGTCATGTTCGCCTACCCCGACCCTGATTCCGGCAAGATGATTTACCCCAAGCTGGAACTGCTGCGGCTGGCCATCCCGCGCCGCACGTACACACAGAGTCACATGGATTACGTGGCCGACTGCGCCGCGCGCATCAAGGCCCGCGCGGATGCGGTGCGCGGATACAAATTCACCTACGCGCCTGAATTATTGAGACATTTCACGGCAAGGTTTGAACCGTTGTAATTCCATGTAGGGGCAGAGCAATGCTCCGCCCCTACGCATTCCCCAGGAAAACATGATCCCAAACCAATGGTACGTGATTCTTGAATCGAACGAAGTCAAAAAAGGGAAACCCATCGGCTTCACGCGCATGGGGGAAAAGATCGTCGCATGGCGCGACGGCAACGGCAAATTATCCGTGATGAGCGACCTGTGTCCGCATCGCGGTGTGGCGCTCAGCATCGGCGCGGTCAAAGGCGACTGCATCCAATGCCCGTTCCACGGATTCGAATACGACACCAGCGGCGACTGCAAATTGATCCCCGCCAACGGGCGCAGCTCCGAGCCGCCCAGGGCCATGCACGTCAAAACCTATCCGACCCGCGAAGCGCATGGATTTATTTACCTGTGGTGGGGCGAACCGCGCGCGGATGAAGATTATCCGCCCCTGCAGTGGTTCGATAACATCGGCGACGATATGGTGTACGCCACCGTCAAGGATCATTGGGCCAACCATTACGCGCGCGCCATCGAAAACCAGCTCGACGTGGTACACCTGCCCTTCGTGCATCACAACAGCATCGGGCGCGGCGGTAACACGCTGGTCAATGGGCCGGTTGCCAAAGAGATCAAACTCGCGCCTGGCAGTTATCGCATCGACATGTGGGTGGACAATGCGCCCGATCAGGGACAGAAACCGATCAAGCCATCGGAGATGCCCGAGCCCACACGCCGACCGTTGATCCAGGTCTACATGCCCAACTTATGGCAGAACTGGCTTTCGGATGATTTCCTCGTGGCTTTGGCCTTCGTCCCCATCGACGATGAAAACACGTTGATGTATGTGCGCCAGTATCACAAGGTGCGCTTCCCCATCGCGCGCCAACTCACCGACTGGCTGGGCATGATCGGCAACCTGTTCATCCTCAGGCAGGACAAACGCGTGGTCATCACCCAACGCCCGCCGCGCCCCGATCTTGGCATCGGGGAAGTGCTCATCCCAGGCGACTATCCCATCGTGCTGTATCGCAAACTCCGACGGGCCTTGATCGATGGGGAAAAAGCATAGCCGCGACCGCGCAGTGGACTCCACAAGGTCCCTGTGGTAAAACAGGGCACCGAGCAACACCGTCAGCAGTTCAACCTGCTGACGGATTTTTTATACCGCACTCGGTCACAAATTGCGCTTTTTTAGAGAGGGGAAAGCGCAATTTGTGACCGTGGGTATTATATAAACGAGAGCATCACATGACACGCCTGATCGCACTGGGGAGCCTCGCGGCTTTATTCTTCAGCAGCACCTTCGTCTTGAACCGCGCCATGAGCCTGCAAGGCGGGCACTGGGCCTGGACCTCCAGCCTGCGCTTCGGCTTCATGCTGGTCTTCCTGGTCGCGCTCCTGCTCGTCACCCAGGGCAAAAAGGCGCTGGCCGAAATCAAAGACGTGTTCATCCAACACTGGCGTTTCTGGATTCCGGCGGGCAGTATCGGCTTTGGCGTTTTCTATTCGCTGATCACCTTCAGCTCGCAATATGCCGCAGGCTGGATCGTCGCCACCACCTGGCAGACCACCATCCTGGCCTCCCCGCTCGTGCTGGTCTTCTTCGGGCGCAGGGTGCCGACAAAGGGCCTGCTCTTCACGGGCATCATCTTCGCGGGCATCCTGCTGGTCAACGTCGAACATGCCACACTGACGGGACTGCGCGAGGTGCTGCTCAGCGCCCTGCCGATTCTGGTCGCGGCCTGCGCCTACCCGATTGGGAACCAACTCGTTTGGGAAGCGCGCCTGGGACATCACCCGCGGATTCCGAAAATCGATCATCCCATCCTGGAGAATGGCTTCGCCCGCGTCCTGCTTCTGACCCTGGGCTCGATTCCGTTTTGGGCGGCGCTGCTGCTGTTCACCTCGCCCCCCGCCCCCACCAGCGGACAACTTCTCAGCACTGCGCTGGTGGCGCTGCTGTCGGGTGTCATCGCCACCACGCTCTTCCTGTACGCGCGTCATCTGTGCAAACAGCCCTACGAGATCGCCGCCGTGGATGCGACCCAGTCAATGGAGGTGGTCTTCTCCCTGCTCGGGGAGATTCTCTTTCTCGGCGGCGCGATCCCAGGCGCGCTGGGACTGGCGGGAG
>JBMOMS010000230.1:0-13604 GCA_049324895.1 Chloroflexota bacterium | reverse complement strand
CTGTGCAAACAGCCCTACGAGATCGCCGCCGTGGATGCGACCCAGTCAATGGAGGTGGTCTTCTCCCTGCTCGGGGAGATTCTCTTTCTCGGCGGCGCGATCCCAGGCGCGCTGGGACTGGCGGGAGTGGCGCTCACCATCCTCGGGCTGGCCGCCTACATGCGCACACAGGTCGAGTAGCGGCTACGGCGTGACCACTTCGAAGATCACGGCCTGGTCGTCGCGGTAGACTTCGCGCAGGCCAGGGTCATTCGCAGCCACACGCAGGAAAGCGCCATGCTTCAGATCGGTGTGGATGTAGCGGGCCTCGAACGTGGACAGGATGATACCCGAGGGATTCTCGAGCTTGCCCTGGGTGATGCTCACCCACAGATCGTACATCTCCGCATCGTAGAGCTGCATGTAGGTGGGATCCAGGCCGATCAGGTAGGTGTTGTGCGTGTTGTAGTAGAACAGGCGCGGGAAGTCATCCCAGTCGGTTTGGAAGACGCGTTCATCATCGGCGGTATTCTCCGCCAGCCAGGCGGACGCGCCCGCGTAGAGGTAGTAGGGTTTGCTCCCGCGCATGCTTTCCTGTGCGGCGGGGAGCGAGAGTCGCACCCCGAGGATCACGGTCAACGCAATCAACGCCGCGGGCAGGTAGGCGCGCAGGGAGAAGGCGGGCAGCGCCAACGGGGCTGAATCCGATTCGGGAACGGGGACAGGCCACAGGTCCACGAGCAGGGGCGACCATGCAAAGGCGGCAAAAATCAACGCAAAAGCAGGGAAGTATTCCACGAAGCGGCGCGCCTCGAAAAGCATCAAACCGAACAACAGCGCGGCCAGCAATCCAAAGGCGGCGCGCGCATCCATCTTGCGGCCCGAGAGTCCCAGCGCAAGGATGCCGCTGGCAAAAGCGACCAGCGCGGGCAGGGAATTGTCGAGCAGTTGGCCCGTGTCGTAGGGATACCACTCATTGCCAACACGCACCGAAGTGGCGTCGGCCAGCTTGGGCAGCATGTGCTGAATGGAGAAGAGGATGTTGTCGGGAAAATAGGGATTGATGACCAGCCCCGCCAGGATCCCGCCGCCGATGAAGAGCAGCGGACGGAAGTCGAAGCGACGCTCGGTCATGGCCACAGCCAGGAAGTGCAGGACGCCCAGGGCCAGAAAAAGCGGGAAGGCGTCGTAGGTCCAAACGTATAGGAAGGCCAGGAGCGCCAGCCGCCAGGTTTTGCCCTCCAGCAGCCAGAGCATGGCCAGCGCCAGCAGCATCAGCGAAAGCGACTGGGCGCGCGTGACGCTCATGCGATAGAGGAAGGCGTCCGAGACGGCCAGCAGGCCCAGCGCCCACAGCCAGGCCAGCGGGACTTTCTGCCGATAAAACAAATACCAGACGGACAGGAAGGCCAGGCTGGAGAAGAATACCGCGGCCCACTTGGCGCCGAGACGCAGATCGCCGAAGGTGAAAGGCATCAGCGCCGCGTGGAAGAGGAAATGATGATCGTAGAACTTGTCCGCGCTGAGGATGCTGAGCGGCAGGTAGGGGAAGGGCGGCTTCAGGCCCTCGGTGCGCATGAGGTAGGCCAGCTTGATGTGATAGAAACCGTCGTTATCGGGCAGGTCGCGCGTGGCATACTGGATGGCGGTCATGCCTGCGAAGAAGGCAGTGAACAGCAGGAGGGCGATCAAAATGGAAGGGAAACGTCTGGACATGGGTTGACTCTCGGGAAACAAAATTTAGACACGCTATATCCGATTAGTCGTCAAAAAACGGGAAAGGTTACGGGGATATCAGGAAGGCCCGCACATCAGGCTGCCTGTGTGCGATTGTAGTCCGAAATTCGCGCGGCATTTGCATTGCCGGATGGCGATGGCGTATAATGCCGCTTACATTTTTTATTATGCGGTAGAGGAACATGACATGGCTGAGTTAAAGACCAAAAAGAACGACGCAAGTGTCACGGACTTTCTGAATTCCGTCGCCGACGAACAACGCAGACAGGATGCCTTCACGGTGCTGGCGCTCATGCGGGAGGCGGCCCAGGCCGAACCCAGCATGTGGGGCGACAGCATCGTCGGCTTCGGGTCGTATCACTATAAATATGCAAGCGGGCGGGAGGCCGACTGGTTCCCCATCGGTTTCTCGCCGCGCAAACAGAATCTGACGCTTTACATCATGGGCGGCTTCGAGAAACATGCCGACCTGTTGTCGAAACTCGGAAAGCACAAGCTCGGCAAGGGCTGTCTGTACGTCAACAAACTGGCGGACCTGGACCTGGAAGCGCTGCGCGAGTTGATCATCCGCAACATGGAAACGCTGTCCCAACCCAAATCCTGAACCTCGCGATGCCTTCTTGAACAAACTCTTCGGCGCCCTGCTCATCGTCATCTCCGCGACCTCCTTCGGGACGCTGGCGATCCTTGGCCGTTACGCCTACGCGGACGGCATGGACACATTCACCATCCTGGCCCTGCGCTTCAGCTTCGCGGCGGCGCTGATGGCGCTGCTGCTGCTGGCGCGGCGCGAGCCTTTTCCGCGCGGACGGGCGCTCTGGCAGTTGATCGGCATGGGCGCGATTGGCTACGTCGGCCAGTCGTACTCGTACCTGACCGCCATCCAGTTCGCCTCGGCGGGATTGGTGGCGCTGCTGCTGTACCTGTATCCCGTCTTCGTGGCGGTGCTCTCGGCCTTCTTCCTCAAGGAGAAGTTCAGCCCGCTCAAACTGGCCGCCCTGGCGCTGGCCACCCTGGGCGCGGCCCTGACTGCGAACCCGCAGGGCGGCAGTTGGACGGGCATCCTGTTTGCGGTGACGGCGGCGGGCATCTACTCGGTCTACATCATCGTCGGCACGGGCGTCATGCGGAAGGTCTCGGCCTTCCAATCCTCGACGGTGATCTTCGCCTCGGCGGGCGCGGTATACGGCGCGCTGGCCCTCGTCAACGGGCCGCAGCTCCCGCAAACGGGAGCAGGCTGGGGAGCGGTGGTCGCCACCGTGCTGGTCGCCACGGTCATCCCGGTCGTCACCTTCCTGTGGGGCTTGCAGCTCATCGGCCCAACCAACGCCTCGATGCTCTCGACCCTCGAACCGATCGTGACCGTGCTGCTGGCGGCCTGGCTGTTTGCCGAGGCCCTGCCTTTCATGACCCTGGCGGGCGGCGCCTTGATCCTGTTGGCCGTGCTGCTGCTGGCCAGAAGCGAACTGACCTGAACTTGCATATCTGTCAGCCTGGGGGGACCTTGGTCGTATGGGAATATCCCGGCAAACCCGCTATACTCTTCACATATAATACCCACAGGTGAAAATTGCGCATTCCACCGTATCTGCTCAATATTTTGGGGCGTGTTCTGGAGCCCCGAAGTTCTACTTCGGGAAAATGCGCAAGTAGAACTTGCGCACTCCAAATTACCCCAGGAAATTGAGAAGGTACATTCCACCCTCTAAAAAAGCGCAATTTTCACCCGAGTGCGGTATAGATGTTCCCTGCCTTCCTTAAACGGGCTGTCTCCCTGCAGGAAACAGCACAGGAGGATCTCATGTCCCAAAAATGGTTTTCTCTTCTCCTGGCGGCCGCGCTGCTGATCTCATGCTCCATTCCCGCCGCCGCATATCCGAACTCCGCCGCCGGGGGACCGCCGCAGGCCGTTTTCAACGCATTCGCCGACGTGCCCAATTCCCATTGGGCTTTGGATTGGGTCAACCAGCTGTATGCCGAGGGCGTGACCGGCGGCTGCGGCGTCGATCCCCTGCGCTACTGTCCCGAGGGGACCGTGACCCGCGCGCAAATGGCGGTCTTCCTGGTGCAGGTCATCCACGGGGAGGGCTTCCCGCTCCCGCCCGCCGCGGACGTCTTCGCGGATGTGCCCACGGATTATTGGGCCAACCGCTGGATCAACCAACTGTACGTCGACGGCGTGACCGGCGGATGCGACACCGACCCGTTGAGGTTTTGTCCCAACCAGGGCGTCACCCGCGCGGAGATGGCGGTATTCCTGTTACGCGCCGTCCACGGGGATGGCTATACCCCGCCCCTCTCGGGCAACATCTTCAGCGACGTGCCCGCGAACTTCTGGGCCAGGGACTGGATCGGGGCGCTCTACAACCAGGGCTACACCGGCGGCTGCGCGGACACCCCCCTGCGCTTCTGCCCCAACGCCACCCTCACCCGCGCACAAATGGCCGTCTTCCTGCTGCGCGCCCTGCACGGAACCACCTATACCCCGCCCGAAGTCACCATCGTCCGCCCCCTGCCCGACACCTGGGACGGCATCCACGTGTTCAATGACCAGTTATGGCTATACGACAACGCCGCCTGGATCGAATTTTCCGCTTCGCATTATGACGGCACACAAAAAATGACCCGCAGCGACGCCGACGCCCTGCGCGCCGCCAACCCCGACTTTGTCATCCTGAACTACCGCCTGGGCCTCGGCCTGGGCTACCAGGGCCTGGACAATTGGCAAAACTGCAATTTCAACGGCGACTGGCTGGAAGTCGTCGAGGGCGATGCCTGGGTGCAGGAATGGCCCGGGGAAGCCAGCGTCCAGGAGGATTGGTTCTATCACTGGCCCGAGGGCGGCGCCCAACGCGTGGTCAACTGCGACTGGGGCTGGTACCTGATGGATCCCGCCGACGCCGGCTGGCGCGCCTATTGGAGCGGCGAAGTCCTGCGCCAGCTTGCAGCCAACGACGCCGACGGCGTCTTCGCCGACAGTTTCAGCGTGCCCAACTACATGGGCTACGATCACTACGCTCCCGACCTGCCCGCCGTCGACGCGGCCTTCGAAGCGGACTGGACGACCCGCCTGGAGAACTTCATGACCTACGCCCAGGGCGGCGACCTGGGCCATTATCACTTCATCCCCAATGCCGGCATGTTGGTCACCTCGCGCGAGACCACCGACTACTCCCTGGCCGACGGCGTGATGATCGAGGGCTTCGGCGAATGGGGCGGCGGGACCTACTTCGACCTGGCCGACTGGCAATTGCAGATGAACAACATCCTGCCCCTGGTCAACCAGGACAGGATCGTCATCGCCCAGCAATACGTCGATGCCGGCGACGTGGAGGAGCGCCTGTTCCTGCTGGGCAGCTACCTGCTCGTCAAGGGCCATCACAGCTACCTCAACCTGGAATACAGCATGGAACCGGAGTGGTTCCCTGAATACGAGATTCCCATCGGCCAGCCGCTCAGCGCGGCCCCGGCCGGCATTGCCGGCTTGTGGAACGCAGGCTGGGGCGTGTACACCCGCGCATATAACAACGGCCTGGTGCTGGTCAACCCGACCGCCACCGGGCGCACGATTTCCCTGGGCGCGACCTATTACCGCGCCACGCCCAACGGCGGCGGGACCCTGCCCGCGGACGCCGACACCTCGGCCTGGGATGTGACCTACACCCCGGTCACCCAGGTCACGCTCGCCCCCAACCGGGCGGCGGTTTTGCTCTCCAGCCTGCCCGCCGGCGGGGAACTGGTTGCGCCCGCAGACTTCACCTACCTGGGCGCCTTCCGCCTGCCCGGTGGAGACGAACGCCCGCAGACCTTTGCCTACGGCGGCAATGCCATGACCTTCAACCCCGACGGCGACCCCTCCGGCGCAGCCGACGGCTTCCCCGGCTCGCTCTTCCTCAGCGGCCACGACCGTATGCCCGGCGAATTGCCCAACGGCGACCAGATCGCCGAGGTCAGCATCCCGATCCCCAACATCTCCCCGGATGTCGGAACCCTCAACAGCGCCGCCTTCCTGCAGGGCTTCCAGAATATCGCCAACGGCCATTTCGTGGACTACATGGAGATTCCCAAAGTCGGCCTGCAATACCTGAACCGCGCGGAGACCGGCCCGAAGCTGCACCTGGCCTGGGGCGAGCACCTGCAGCGCGACAACATCCCCACCCATGCCTGGTTCGATCCCAGCCTGTCCGCGCCCAACTTCCAGGGCGAATGGTTCATTGGGAACGAGAATCCCTACTCGGTCAACGCCTACCTGTTCGAGATTCCCGCCGCCTGGGCCGACGCCCACGCCAGCGGGCGCTACCTCGCCACCGGGCGCATGCGCGACGGCGGGCAGGGCGGCATGGGGCCGTCCCTCTTCGCCTACCGCCCGTGGAATCCCGACGGCTCGGCCCCGCCCACGGGCACGCGCCTGGCCGATACCCCCCTGCTCCAGTACGAGAGTTCCTACAACACCGAGGAGATCGTGCGCGCCATGAATCGTTACCAGCATCCCGACATGTGGGAGGGCGGAGCCTGGATCACGACCGCCTCGGGAAAAACAGGGCTGCTCTTCGCGGGCACCAAGAGTAACGGCGCAAAATACTGGTACGGCTACATCCACCCCGACGGCCCGCAATACGCCTGCGTGGACGCCGACGTGACCGACTTCACCACCTGCCGCATGGCCGACGGCTCCGCCTGTCCGCCTGCGGATTTCAGCGGCTGCTGCGACGCCGGGAGCGGGGAATGTGTCTCGGAGCGCGGCTGGTGGAGCACCCGCTTCGACGCCGAGTTCATCCTCTTCGACCCGGGAGACCTGGCGCGGGTGGCCGCGGGTGAGATAGAATCCTGGGAACCTCAACCCTACGCCGTGATCGACATCGACGGGCGACTCTATCTCGACCCGCCGGCCGGGGAGGTCTTCGGCCTCGGCGCGGGCGACCAGCGCCGCAGCCGCATCGGCGATGTGGCCTTCGACCGCGCCCACGGCCTGCTGTACGTGTTGGAGCTGTACGCCGACGGCGCGAAGCCGGTGGTGCATGTCTGGCGCATTCAATAGGCGCGGAATCGGTATCTTCTCAAAATTTTGGGACGTGGTCTGGAGTCCCGAAGTTCTACTTCGGGAAAATGCGCAAGTAGAACTTGCGCACTCCAAATTACCCCAGGAAATTGAGAAGATACCGGAATCGACTGAAATTTATGGCTCGATTATTTTGTTGGCTGCAAAAGCCGTCACCACCTGCCCGATCCGTAGGGCAAATTGGCAATTTGCCCGGGTAGCGGCACATCCCATCCCCCGGAGAAGTCCATGTCCCAAAAAATCCTCCTGCTGGCCGTGTTGTTTGCGTTGTGCCTGTCGGTCTGCGCGCCGGCCCGGGCGCAGACCGATCCCATGCCCCCGTCCCGCCCAAGCGCCGCGCCCAACCTCTTCCTGGACGTGTCGCAATATCACTGGGCGGTGGCATGGATCAACCAGCTCTACAATGAGGGCGTGACCGGCGGATGCGGCACGAATCCGCTGGTGTATTGCCCCAACGGGATCGTCACCCGCGCGCAGATGGCGGTCTTCCTGGTGCGCGTCATCCACGGGGCGGGATATACCCCCCCTGACCCCGAAGACATCTTTGCAGACGTGCCCAGCGATTATTGGGCCAACCGCTGGATCAACCAGTTGTACGCCGACGGCGTGACCGGCGGGTGCAGCGCCGACCCGCTCAACTTCTGCCCCGACCAGGGCATCACCCGCGCCGAATTGGCCGTGCTGCTGCTGAGCGCCGTGCATGGCAACGACTACATCCCGCCCGCCTCGGGCAACATCTTCAGCGACGTGTCCGCGGACTTCTGGGCCAAAGATTGGATCGGGGCGCTCTACAATGAGGACTACACCGGCGGCTGCGCGGAAAATCCCCTGCGCTTCTGCCCGACCGCCACCCTCACCCGCGCCCAGATGGCCGTCTTCCTGCTGCGCGCCCTGCACGGCCCGACCTACACCCCGCCCGCCATCGACCTGGTCGGACCCAGCGTCGGCGGCTGCCCGCTCTACCCGCTGGACAACTACTGGAACACGCCCATCGACTCGCTGTCCATCCACCCCCGCTCGGCGCAGTGGATCAACTCCATCGGGCGCAGCACCGGTTTCCACATGGACTTCGGCTCGGGCGAATGGGAGGAGGGCAAGATCGGCATCCCCTACAACGTGGTCTCGGGCGCGGCGGTGACGAAATACAACGTCGATTTTTATTATCCCGACGAATCCGACCCAGGCCCCTACCCCATCCCCGCCAACCCCCTGCGCGAATCAGGCTCGGATCATCACATTCTGGTGGTCGACACAGACGATTGCACCCTCTACGAGATCTACGACACCTCCTTCAGCGGCGGGCAATGGCACGGCGGCTCGGGCGCCATCTGGGACCTGAACTCGAACGCCCTGCGCCCCGACGGCTGGACCTCCGCCGACGCGGCCGGGCTGCCGATCCTGCCCGGCCTGGTGCGCTACGATGAGATCGAGGCAGGCTTCATCAACCACGCCATCCGCTTCACGGCCAGCCGCACCAACAGCTACATCTGGCCGGCGCGCCATCTCACCAGCGGCAGCCCGGGCGTGCTGACCTCCACCCCGCCGATGGGCGCGCGCTTCCGATTGAAAGCCTCCTACGACATCTCAGGCTTCGCGCCCGAGATGCAGGTCATCCTGCAGGCTATGAAGACCTACGGCATCGTCCTGGCCGACAACGGCGCGAACTGGTACATCAGCGGCGCGCCCGACGAACGCTGGGACAACGACATGCTGCACACCCTCGACGTGCTGACCGGGGCGGACTTCGAGGCGGTGAACACCTCCCCGCTGATCGTCGACCCCAACTCGGGCGAGGCGCAATTGCCGCAAGCCTACTGGCGTCCGCGCGTGGGCCAGACCATCCAACTGCAATACGCGGACGACCTCAGCCTGGGCTTCGACGTGGACATCTACAACATCGACCTGTTCGACGCCAGCGCCGCAGACATCGCCGCGCTCAAGGGCCAGGGCAAAAAGCTGATGTGCTACCTCAACGCGGGCGCCTGGGAGGACTGGCGCCCCGACGCAGCCAGCTATCCCGCCGCCGTGCTGGGCAGCGACTATGACGGCTGGCCCGGCGAGAAATGGCTCGACATCCGCCGCATCGACCTGCTGGCGCCCATCCTGCGCGCGCGGCTCGACCTGTGCAAGTCCAAGGGCTTCGACGGGGTCGACCCCGACAACATCAACGGCTACACCAACCCCACCGGCTTCCCGCTCACGGCCCAGGACCAGATCGACTTCAACGTCTGGCTGGCGAACGAGGCCCACGCGCGCGGCCTGTCCATCGGCATGAAGAACGACGTGGAGCAGATCACGACCCTGCTGCCCTTCTTCGATTGGGCGCTGATCGAGGATTGCTTCGACCAGGGCTGGTGCGCCGACGTTTCGCCTTTCATCGCGGCGGGCAAGCCGGTCTTCTCGGTCGAGTACACCGACAACGCCATCAACGTCACGCAATACTGCGCGCAGATGACGAGCCTGGGCTTCACGGGCATCGTCAAGAACCGCGGCCTGGATGCCGCCCTGCAGGCCTGCCCGTAATGGGGCTGCTGGTCGCCATTGTCGGCCCGAGCGGGGTGGGCAAGACCAGCCTGCTGAACGCGCTCAACGGCCGCGGCGATTTTGCCGTCGGCCTGGAAAGCCACACCGAGCGCCCCTTCCAGGCCCTGTTCAAAGCGGATGCGCGCTACGCCCTGGCCAACCAGCTCGATTACCTGCTCTTCCGCGCCGAACAGGAGCGGGAACTGCGCGCCGACCCGCGTCCCGCGCTGACCGACGGCGGGCTGGATATGGACTTTTACGGCTTCACGCGACTGTTCCACGCGAACGGCTGGCTGGACGGCCCCGAGCTGGAGTTGTGCCGCCGCTTCCACGCCTACGCCCGCAGCCTGCTCCCGCCTCCCGACCTGATCGTGGCCCTGAGCGCCTCCCGCCAAACCATCCGCGCCAGGCTGGCCGCCCGCGACCGCATCAACATCGCATCCGAGGCGGACGCCGAGGCGCTGGAGGCCTTCGTCGAGGCGTGGCTGGCCTCGGTTCCGCGCGGGAGCATCCTGCGCCTGGAGGTGTCGGGCGAGGATCCATCCTATGCCCGCAGCGCGGGACAAATCCTGCGCCGCCTGGCAGGCCTGGGCTTCGACCCCGTCGCAAACCCATCGCGGACAAAAACTTGAAAGCAGGCCACGGGCAGGATATACTGGCGCAATTCAATCGCCAAAAGAGGAGAAGACCATGAACAAGGACTTGTATCGTTCGAGCGCGCTTTTCGGCGCGGGCCTGGGCGCGTGGATGGGCGCGCTGCTGGGCGCGGCCGCGGGCGCGATCACCGTCTCGTGGAGCGGGGTGTGGATCGGCGCGGGCGTGGGGCTGGCGCTCGGCATGTTGACGGGTGCGCTGACGGGGCTGGCCACCGCCAAAACGGCGGGCGTCACCGGCGGAGTCAGCTTTGGGACTTATACGGGCATGGGCCTGGGCGCGGTGCTGGGCGCAATCCTGGGGGCGCTAATCCCCGAGGCCTGGCGCATGGCGGTCAACACCCAGCACACCCCCGTGCTGGACGCGCTGACGCAGGGCCGCTTCGAGACCGCCGTGCTGATCTGCTTCGCCCTGTCGATTTTGGGGACGGCGGTGGGCGCGTGGGTCAGCGGGAAAAATTTCATTCCGCGCGACCTGAAGCGATGAGGCCGGACGATTTCCTCCACAGCGCCCGCTCCGCCGTCCAAAAGGCAGGCTGAACGCGGATCGCCCCCCAGGATGCGCTTTACTGTTGACCAGGCTGGCTTTATTTCGAGTAATGGATGATGAGGAGATGCGCGATGGCTTCTATCTTTGTTCTGGCGGGGGCGCCCGCCGTTGGCAAAAGCAGCGCGGCGCGCGCGCTGGCGGCCCGTTTTCAAAAAAGCATTCACATCCCCGTGGATGACCTGCGGGACATGGTGGTCGCGGGCAAGGCGCTGCCCGGCAGTCAATGGAGTCAGGAACTCATCGAGCAGTTGAGCCTGGCGCGCGCATCCGCGGTGCAGATGGCGCGCTCCTATCACGCGGCGGGCTTCAACGTGGTCATCGACGATTTCTGGGATCCGAACAGCCAATTACTCGAATACAGCCGCCTTTTCCAGGCAGCGGACACGCACAGGATCCTGTTGTTCCCCAGCCAGCAGGCCGCGGAGGCGCGCAACCTCAAGCGCTCCGGCCCGGGCGGGGACAGCCTCTACATCGCGGAAGGCATCCGCATGGTGTACGAACACCTGCGGGCAAACGTGGCCGAACTCGCCCGGCAGGGCTGGCGGATCGCCGACACAACCGACCAATCCATCGAAGCGACCGTGGACCAGATTCTGATCCAGGCTGGCTTATGAACCAGTTCGACAACCTGCGGCCTCCCGACAGGGTCGTTCTCCATAAATTCCCTCCGTATTCCCCCGGTCTCCTCCTCAGACCGTTGTCTTTTTGGGCTTCCGTCTTTTTTGTTTCCCCTCCCTCCGTTTTTCCTCCCCGCACATTCCAGATTGCTTGTACACGGCCTTGATTTTCATGTAAAATACATTCCAGATCGTACCTTTATCGGTGGGCTTTGGGTTCTTCCGTTCTTTTGCCAGATTTCCCTGGCTTCTTTTCCCAAATACGGCTAGATGCGGCTGCACAATCTTCCTTTCTCTTTGCCTTGCCCCCTTCCGCCGCATCAATCCTTAATTCGTTAGGCGCTTGTTTCTCACCGACCAACAAACAAAAACGAGAGTTGTCATAATGCAAGGGAGTCTAGATGGATATTCGCTATGAGAATACTTTCAAAGATATGATTAAATTCAATCTATTTCATCTGGCCAGAATGCGCGTTCAGCAAGTTTCGTGGCTTGTCGTAATAGTAGCAATTGCCATCATCTTCTGGACGATCATAGATTCTGTGGAGATTTTGTTCATCGCAAAGGTTGTCTTATTAGTGCTCGTAGAAAGTGTTATTCTTGCTTTCCTGGCTGCAATCACTTTCTTATCAATCATTTTTGCCTACACACCTGGGAAAAACAAAGGAATACTGACAGAACATCATCTCAAGCTTCTCAGCACTGGTCTTGTTGAGGAAACATCTATAAATACTACGAGTCATTCATGGGCAGGAATCGTAGATATAAGTCAGAATCGAGATTACATTTTTATATACGTCACTCAGCATGCCGCTCACGTAATTCCTAAGAAAGCTTTCAAGTCAAGAGATGAAGCAACTGTTTTTTTTCAATATGCATATCAACTGTGGAAGCCGTCAACGTAATATTGGCATATTTAGCGAGTTCGGCAACTTTTAGACCCGCTTACCGATATATGCAGTGAAAAGAACAAAATCTAAAAGCGTCTTGCAAGACCCGCCCAACAACGCTTGCACTCGGACAAAAGCGGGGTGGTTCTCTGCTTTTGGGTGGGATTCACACCACTGGCTTTTTGGCCTTTTGGCACTTTCCCGCCAATCCCGCTTTTGCCGGTGAAGCCAGCCGTTGGCACGCCCCTTGCAAAATAAAATCATTGAGAAGAAATAATGGTGGATGAGAAAAAAGAAGTTGTGATTTATACCGATGGAGCATGTGAACCTAACCCTGGGGCAGGCGGTTATGGTGTTGTTCTATTGGCTGAAAATCGGCGTAAAGAAATTTCTGGTGGCTTTCGACTAACCACAAATAACCGCATGGAAATATATGCCGCTATCGTAGGTTTAGAATCTCTCAAATTTCCTTGCAAAGTAACGATTTACAGCGACTCGCAATATTTGGTTAGTGCCATGACTGAAGGTTGGGTTGAAAAATGGAAAAGTAGAAATTGGTGGCGCACAAATAAGGAACAAGCCATCAATGTAGATTTATGGGAAAGATTATCGGCTCTTTGCGAAATACATGAAGTTAACTTTGTTTGGGTAAAAGGTCATAACGGTAATCTTGAAAATGAGCAATGTGATAAATTATCCTATACCGCCCTTCGTAAAAAAGATTTACCGCCCGATGAACTTTATGAAAATCCTCCACCTGCACCCGAACCTATAAAAATGACACAGGCTGGGCAACCTTGCCGAAAATGCTCAACACCTGTTATAAAGTTGAAGTCCAAGAAATCCAAGTTTTATTTGTTTTGCCCAAACTGTAAAGCATCTTACCAAATTGAGTCTGATGAGCAAGTTGAATCAAAACAGGCAACGCTCTTTTAGGTCAAAAGCGTGCCAACAAAGCGTGCATCCGACAAGTGGGATTCTGCGCGATTTACAGGCATTTTTCTGGCTTTGAGTTTTTTCTACATCTCAAACATTGTCCACGCCCGCCCACACGCAGGTCAATGTCAAGGCGTTGGGCGCGTGGCTTATGGCTGAAAACACCTTACTGTTTCAGAATGTGGAGAGTAAAATTGCGAGAAAAAAAGAAGGGCTACGGTCTCGCATGCCAACTTTCAATCACGGAGTTTATAAAGGACGTTTTGAGTATGACGCAAAGCCGATTGGAAAATTTAGAACCATATCAAGTAAATTGCGATGGTATAGACCGTATGCTCCAGGCGAAAGACTAAATTTTTCTTTGTCGGTCAGAACGGTTGATGGAAGCCATGAGCATATCATCATGGTTAAATACGAAGATGGAAAGAATGAACAAGTTAGAGAAATTCATTGCACCCCTACTTGGGCTATACATTCTATCTCTGGTATGGCTGTATCAGGGCAAGGCGCAATAGATTATCGCTTCGGACGCTCTACAGAAGACGATTCTGTGCTTGTTGCGAGCGCAGTTGCTACCCATAACGATGCTTGGACCATGTTAGCCGCAGGCGGAATTGTCACATTTTCATGTACGGTAATTGGAGTAGCCTTGACGTGGTT
>JBMOMS010000229.1:0-41925 GCA_049324895.1 Chloroflexota bacterium | reverse complement strand
AATCCGCGGGCCGCCGAGGAAGGCCGACAGGCGCGGCAGCTCCTCGATGGGAGTGGGCAGGTGGGCAAAATAGGTACGGGCAATGGGTTTCATGTTTATTCCTTTTTTATCCACGAAGGACACGAAAAAAGCGCGAAGAATTAAAAGACGAGGCGCTTCCATTCGAGCTTGGGGTGACTGCCAAAATTGATCAATACGCCGACCTTCATTCCAGTGACCTTCAGATAATTCAACAATTGGGCTTCTTCCCTGCCCGTCAACTGGTCGAGCGCCTTCAACTCAACGATCACCTTGTCAAAATAAACCAGGTCGGCAATATACTCTTTCTTCAAATACTGCTCTTTATATCGAACCCGCAAAATCTTCTGCGGCTCAAAAGGTAATCCACGCGCCAACGACTCGACTTCAAGGGCTTCCTGGTAGGCGGCTTCCAGAAAGCCTGATCCCAGTGTACGATGAACCTCCATCGCCGCCCCAACAATCGCAAACACTTCCTCTTTCAAGATCAACTCGACCATCCGACCCTCCTTAAAAAATTAGCGTCTCTTCGTGCTCTTCGTGGATTCTTCTTTCGTGCTTCTTCGCGGATTCTACCCCAACACTTGCCTTGTCTTCGCCTTGCCTCGCGAACGCATCACATCCAACAGGCGCGGCATGACCTCGGCATACAATTTGTACCACAACGGATTCGGCGCATAATCCCAGGCGCCCAGCGTCCGCACCACCTGTCCGCCCAGGCCCTCCTTGAAGCGATACACGCCCCACATCGAATCGCTTTCGTCGAAGACCTCGGGCGCGCCCCACAGATCGTAGACCGTGCAGCCCGCCGCTTTGGCGCGCTTCATCGCCTCCCATTGCAGCAGGTAGGTCGGCATCTTCTCACGATGCGCCTCCCGCGACATGCCATAGACGTAGTAGGCGCGGCCCGCAAACATGAACACGAAAATGGCGGCGACGGGGTCGCCGTCCACTTCGGCGATCAAGGGAATCGCACAGGGTGAATCGAACGAAACGTTGAACGGTAAACGTTCAACGTTCGACATGAACAAAGTCCACACCGTTTGGTAATAGCCTTCATCACGGATCACAAAGCCATCGCGTACACTGGTTTCCGCATACATCTTATACAGCATCCCCAAATCTTCCTGATTGCCTACGCGCAAAACAACGCCCTTCTTCTCCGCCAGGCGGACGTTGTAGCGCGTCTTCTGCTTCATGCGCGCCAGCATCTCATCCTCGGTCGGGTGCAGGTCGATCAGCACCGAGTTGCGGAATTGGATCTGATCCGAGGAATAAACCCATCTGCGCCGCGCCAAAGCGGACATCACGGCCTGCCCGCCGTTATGGACGGAGTCTCCGTCGCTGTTGGGGACTCCCGTTCCCAGCACCACGTCCGGGTCCAGTTTCAGGAAGATGGCGCCCTGCTTCCGCGCGAAGGATTGCAAATCATCCAGCACCCGCCCGCGCAGGGACTCGTTCCCCCAATCCATCAGCGGGCCCTTCGGCGCGTAGAGAATCGACAGCCGCGCCGCAAATCCACGGCGGATCACGGATTTTTTAAGGATGAGGGCAGCGGCAACGACAGGAAAGAGGAAAGAGGAAAGATGCTCAGGATGGGTCTCGACTTTAAATTCGCCGTTCGCGCCCCACACGGCATACAGCGGAGTCCAGCCATACTTGGCCTTGACCTGTCCCCACTCGTAGGTTTGCAGGAAATGCGGGTTGGGAAGTTGGGAGATGAGAACGTTCCAGGGAGAGGAGGTCATAACCGAATTGTAGCTGAAGAAAAGAAAATACGCCGCCGATTTCCCCACATTGCGCGGCGGGAATCTACGGCGCCCGCACCGCGACAACCTCGGGCAGGCGCTCCAACTGCTCACGGTCCAAGGTGACCAGTTCCGTGCCGAAGCGCAGGGCCACCGCCGCGTAGACCGCATCACTGCCACGCAGGCGGCGGTTCGCGGCGATGTCCACGGCCAGGTCGGCCAGACTGGAATCCAGATCGACAAAAGTGGTGTTGGGGAACTTCTTCAACTCCTGGACAAAGGCTTTGCCCAGGTCAGGTCGCCCTTGTCCACGCGCAAGGGCCGCGGAAATTTCGGGAAGGACCAGCACGGGCACAATGATCGGAATCGCCCGCTCACGAATTCCCATCATAAATGCCTTGCTCGTCAGATGCGCAGGCTCGGACGGGGTAAACGAACTCACAAAAACACTGGCGTCTATCGTGACAAGGCTGGTCATCGGCGCATCTCCGAGAGGAGTTCCACGGCGCTCTTCTCACTTTGCCAGCCTTTGCCCAACTCCTCGCCGATTTTCATCAAGCGCTCCCATACCTCGTCATCGGACGATTTCTCGGGAACCTCCGCATCCAACGGGATGATGAGCGCCGCAGGCTTGCCGCGCTGGGTGATGACATAACGCGCGCGCTGCTCCTGCACCGCGCGCACCACTTCCGAGGCGCGCGCTTTCAACTCACGGATGCCGATCTCTTCGGTCTTGGGGGGCTTCTTTTTCATGTGGTCACCTGTGTGACTACATAATACTGCACCGTCAGGCCAGCGTCAAGCGCGCGCGTGGATAGACACAGTCAGGATCCGCCCGTGGGCCACAGCATCAGCAACACGCAGGTTCCCACACAGCAGACGAGAAACAGCATAGACAGGCAGCCCATGCCCAACTTGAAGAACAGGTTGTTCGCAATCTTCCTCTGCCTGTATTCAGACACGAAAAAATTAAAGATATCCTGCATGATGTCCTCTATGGCCTGCCGACCAGTTCGACCGCGTCGATCTCATTCCAACTGGTTTTCAGCACACTCTGGTCGATGATCACGACCACCTTCTGGGCGAGGATCTCTTCATCAAGGTCGATGGTGATGGTCATCAGGTCGGGGCAGAATTCCACAAATTCGGGTGTGCCCGTCCAAACGGTGTAGGTGATTCCGTCGGGCGAAATGACATCCACTTGCACCACCTGGGAGGGATTGTAGCTCTGATAGATGTTGATCTCAGTCGGCACGACGGGGGTCGCGTAGGTCAGTTCGATCCATTCCAGCGTGTTGTTGGAGAACGAGGCCCAAGCCTGGCCGTTATCGCCGCACTCATCCACGTTGGGCGCGCCCGTGGCCTGCATGGCCGTCCAGGAAGTGGAGCCATATTCCGAGCTGGCCGTGGCGGAGATGGCCCACTGGCGCAGGTATTGTCCATCCACTGCAGCGGTGGGTTGCTCAACGGCCACGGTGACCTGTGGCGCAGGCACAGTGGGCTGGGCTGGCTGGTTCTGATTCCCGCCGCTGCCTGTGACAAAATTGCAGGCCAGCGAAACGAACACCAGCGCGATCAACATCCAGCGCGTGGGGGTGAAGCGTTTTTTCATGATGGGCTCCTATGACTATGTGATGGGAAATTATTGTGCATACTAGCACAAGCGGGGTATGCGATTCAATATGCCAAGGGAGCTATTCGGTTGAGCTTCGAAAAAGAGCAGCCTGGGGTATTCCCATCAAAGACGGAAGATTCTAAATCCATGCTGGATGCTAGACCCCAATCAGCATCGATAAGAAAAGCGCAGTTCAGGGGACCTGCGCTAAACTCAAGACACGGAATGTCGCCTGCTTTCCAACAGACGTTATGCCTTTCTTTTTGGCATGGCAGAAATGAGCGCGCGTAAAGCCGTATTCACCTGCTCTGTTGTCTTGAATACTTTTGCCACGTCGTCATCGAGCAGGATGATCACAGGCGGTTTGTCTTCCATTTTTTTGGCAAAGCGATTGGGCTTCGCTTTTTTATAGTCCAACTGATACTCGGAAGCCATTTCCTGAGTCTTAGTTTTTTTGGGAACGGATGTATTCTTCATAGTCTTGTTTCTCTTTGGGTGTGGCGCGTCTTGCACTGATGATCCTGATAATATCCTCATGTCTTTCCACAAAACAGACAAGCAACAGTCTGCTAAAAGCTGAAAAGCCAATGATGATTTCTCGATGTTCATCCCTGGAATGCTCTTCGTCATCGAAGATGAATGCAAGGGGATCCTGAAATACGGTCAATGCCTCTTCGAAACGAATGCCATGTTTGCGAAGATTGGCAACAGCCTTGTTGGGATCCCACTGGAATTTCATATTTCAAGTATAGCATAGAGCAAGCCTCCAAATAATTCGGAGGCTTGCTGATAAATCATTTTTTCTTTGCAGGCTTTGCTTTTTCAGCAGGCTTGGACTTCCCTGCCGCCTTCTTGGCTTCAGGCTTCTTCGCCGCCGCAGGGACTCTCTTCTTCGGCTCTTCAGGTTTCTTCGAGACGTACTTGTCCACCATCCAGCCGAGGGTGACGGCAGTCACGGCATCGCCAGCCTTGATCTCGACCAGCGCGTCGCCGCGGGTGGCGGCGCGTTTGCGGAGTTGGGCCTCGTCCAGCCGCGCGGATTTGGCGGCGGCCTTGAGCAGGTGGATCGTGGCGATCCAGTTGCCCTTGCCCATGACCATGCCCGCCAGTTTGACGCCGCGCGGCAGGTCCCAGGCGATGACGCCCTTGCCGTAGCGGCCCTGGACGGGGAAGTCCTTCGCGTCCACGCGCTTGGCCTTGCCATCCGTGCCCATGAACAGGATCTCGCCCAGCGCGGGGATCACCTCTGCGCCGATAACCTCCTGGCCGACGTCCAGCTTGATGCCGTTGACTCCCGCCGCCACCAGCCCCATCGGACGGACTTCCTCCTCCCTGAAGCGGATCGCCATACCCGAGGAGGCAGCCAGCAAAATATCCTTTTTGCCGTCGGTCAGCGCCACCCAGCCGAGCGCGTCGCCGTCGTTGACGCGCGCCAGCACAAAGGTCTGCGCCGAGGGGCCGGGCAGTTCACTGATGGCGCTCTTCTTGACCATACCGCCGCGCGTGACGGTCAGCACACAGGTCTCCTCGGGGAAGTCGGCGCGTTTGGCGGGCAGCGAGAAGACCGCCGCCAGTTCGTCGCTATCCTTGAGCGGCGAGACCTTGTAATAGGGCGCGCCGTCCACGAGTTTCTCGGCCTCGGGGATGGTGTGGACTCCGACCGCAGCAGCGGTTCCGCCCGTCGAAACGAGATACAGCACATCGGTCGTGTTGACGCGCACCAGCCAGCGCGGGGCGTCGCTTCCGCTCGGGCGCGGCGCCTTGTCATCGTGGGTGCGGGCCGCCATCCCATCCGCCGTCACCCCCACCCAGACGGTCTGGTCGGGCATCAGGTCAGAAGCGGTCAACAGCTTGGCGGCCTTGCCCGCCTTGACGCGCACGATCTGCGTTCGGCGGCGGTCGCCATAGGCGGCCCTGACCTTGAGCAGTTCCTCCGAAACCACGCCGCGCATCTTCTTCGGCGACTTGAGCAGCTCGGTCAATTCCTTGATGAGCGCGCTGATTTCCTTATATTCGGTCTCGATCTTCTTGCGTTCGAGCGCGGCCAGGCGGCGCAGCTGCATATCGAGGATGGCAGTGGCCTGGATCTCGGTCAGCTTGTAGCGCCGCATCAACTTGGTGCGGGCGGTCTCCACGTCGGGCGCAGAGCGGATCAGGTTGATGATCTCGTCCAGATTCTTGAGCGCCACCAGGTAGCCTTCGAGGATGTGGGCGCGGGCCTTGGCTTTTTCCAGGTCGAACTCGGCGCGGCGCTTGACTACCGTCAGCCTGTGCTCGATATAGACGCGCAGGGCCTGCTTGAGGGTCAGGGTGCGCGGCTCACCGTCGACGAGGGCCAGCAGGTTGATGCTGAAAGTGGATTGCATCGGCGTGCGCTTGTAGAGCGCGGCCAGCACCTTTTCAGGCTCGACATTCTTGGTCAATTCGATGACGATACGCATGCCCTGGCGGTCGGACTCATCGCGCAGGTCGGACAGGCCTTCGATCTGGCCGTCGCGCACCAGTTCGGCGATGCGCTCGATCAGGCTGGATTTGTTGACCTGGTACGGCAGCTCGGTGACGATGATGCGGCTCTTGCCGCGCTCCATCTCCTCGATGTGGGCCTTGGCCTGGATGGTGACTCGCCCGCGGCCCTTGCCGTAGGCTTCCTCGATGGCTTCCTCGCCCTTCTGTTCGACGATGATACCGCCGGTGGGAAAGTCTGGACCTTGGACGAATTCCATTAACTGGTCGACGTCGATGTCGTCGAGTTTTTCCCACTTTTCGAGCATGTAAACCAGCGCGTCGACCACCTCGCCCAGGTTGTGCGGCGGAATGGAGGTGGCCATGCCCACAGCAATGCCCGTCGCGCCGTTGACCAGCAGGTTGGGAATGGCGGCGGGCAGCACCGTCGGCTCTTCGAGCGTGTCGTCGAAGTTGCCCGTGAAGTCGACGGTGTCCTTGTTGAGGTCGGCCAGGATTTCGATGGCGGGCAGGGTCAGGCGGGCCTCGGTGTAACGCATCGCAGCCGGCGGATCGCCATCCACCGAGCCGAAGTTGCCCTGGCCGTCGACCAGCAGGGTGCGCAGGGAGAAATCCTGCGCCATGCGCGCCATGGCTTCATAGACGGATGCGTCGCCGTGCGGGTGATATTTACCGAGCACTTCACCGACGATACGGGCTGATTTTCTGAACGGGCTGTCGGCGCGGATGCCCATATCGTACATGGCGTACAGAATACGGCGCTGAACGGGTTTGAGTCCGTCGCGGGCGTCGGGCAGGGCGCGCGAGACGATCACCGACATGGCGTAATCGAGGTACGACTGCTGCATCTCGTGATCGATGTCTATTTTACGAATTGCATGGTTTGCCATAAAAGCTCCAGGATTTCTTAACCACCAGGGACACAAAAAAATGATTGTTAGCTTGTGGTGTGAATGTATGTTCTAAGTTGCGGGGACAATCTTACGGGGAAAGGGAAAAGGCGTCAAGTGCCTGCTCACAGATACTGCAATTCAAAATTTGGAGATACACCACCCTCGGTCACAAATTGCGTTTTTTGTTGGCGCGCCAACCCGATTTTTCATTCCAATCCGTGTAAAGCCGCGGCAAAAGGTTTGAATTTGAAATGGCTGTCACAGGCGCCAGACCAGCCAGCCTTTTGACAGCCACTTTTTGTGCAGGTCGATTTTATATCCCCGCGCGGCCAGGCCCTCTGCCGTGACGCTGAACCATTGCCGCAGGCCGTAGACTTTGGCGCCGATGGCCTCCGCTGCGGCGCGCTTCCAGGCCGCGAAGAAATCGTGGATCGGCTCGCCCGCCACCACGCGATGGATGTAGTTCTTCGGCAGGATGGTCTGGAATTCCTCCACGTCGAAGCCCAGGCGGAAATTGGTGCTGAAGACCAGCGCCTCGAAATCCCACCTTCCACTTTCCATTTTTCTGACCACATTGGCCGACCATAACTGACCGAACGGCGTGGAGGTGCCTTCGATCATCAGCCCGCCCGGCAGGACGCGTTGTGCAAGAATCTCGTAGGCAGGCGCAAAGTCCTTTTCCTCGTACTGGCGAAATACATTGAAGGCGCGGATCAGGCGCACGTGTTCCCCCGTCAGCAATGGAAGGTTGAATCCACCCAGGCGGAAGAAGGTCCTGTCGTCGGCGAAGGGCAGGGCGGCTTCCACGCGCTCCTTGTCGATCTCCACGCCGAGAATCTTCAGGCTGGGATTCACCCGCCGAAAACGGGAGGCGCTCTCCAGCGTGGTGCGGGCGTCGAAGCCATAGCCAAGGTCCACGAACAAGGCATCACGGAACAGGCCATCGCTCCGCGTGAGAAGGGCAGGCTCGTAGAGCAGGGCGAAATTGTCGACGCGGCGCAGCCGATTCGAGGCGGTCTTGCCGCGGGTGGGAAGTCCCACTGGTTTTTTATGGGAGGAAAACGGGTGTGGCATCGGTCGAATTATATAATACCCACGGGTGAAAATTGCGCATTCCAGCCTCTAAAAAAGCGCAATTTTCACCCGAGTGCGGTATACGAGCATTAACAAGCGGCTTAAAGGCAGAGACGCCATTTCTGGCGTCTCTGTGTTTCGATTGGGATACAGGCTACGCGGTGGCGTCAGACAGTTCAGTCCACTGCGAGGCTGTGCCTTCCTTGCCTTCCAGATCCTTGAAGCGGTCGGGGATGAACCCGGTGCCGGCTGGGATGAGCTTGCCGATGATCACGTTCTCCTTCAAGCCGAAGAGCGGGTCGGTGGTCGAGCCGATGGCCGCGCCGGCCAGCACCTTGATGGTGTGCTGGAACGAGGAGGCCGAGAGGAACGAGTCGGTGCTGAGGGAGGCCTTGGTGACGCCCAGCAGCACTTCGGCAAGCTTGGCGGGCTGTTTGGCTTCTGCCAGCAATGCTTCGTTGACTCTGCGCATTTCGAGGCGGTCGATCACATCGCCGGGCAGGTACTTGGTGTCGCCCGGGCGGGTGACCTGCACCTTGCTCAACATCTTGCGGATGATGACCTCGAAGTGCTTGTCGTGGATGTTCTGGCCCTGCGAGCGGTACACCTTCTGCACCTCGGTCATGAGGTACATCTGGCAGGCCTCGCGTCCCGAAATGCGCAGGATGCGGTGCGGGTTGAGCGAACCTTCGGTCAGCGGCTGTCCCGCTTCGACCTTGTCGCCTTCGCGGACGAGCAGGCGCGAGGTGGTGGGGATTTCCTCGACGACCTCTTCACGCTGTTCATAGGAGACCGTCACCGTGCGGGCTTTCTTCTCCACGGCCACACGTCCGCCGTGCTGGGCCACGATGGTGGCGTCGTCGAGCGTGGCGAGCACTTCGCCGACCTTGACTTCCGACTCGTCCTTGGCGACGATCTTCCATTCCTCAGGGATGGAATATTCGTCATGGACCATTTCGGAGTGCAGGATCTTGACCTCGCGCAAGTCGGCATATTTCTCGGAGAGCAGGATGCTGACCGTGCCGTTGATCTCGGCCACGACCGCTTCACCCTTCGGCTGCTTGCGGGCTTCGAAGATTTCCTCCACGCGCGGGAGACCGGTCGTGATGTCGGAGCTGCCGGTCGAGGCCACACCGCCGGTATGGAACGTGCGCAGCGTCAACTGCGTGCCCGGCTCACCGATGGACTGGGCGGCCACAATGCCGACCGCCGCGCCCAGGGCGACCATGTCGCCGCGGCCCAGGTCCAGGCCGTAGCATTTGGAGCAGATGCCGTGATTGAGTTCGCAGGTCATGGGAGAGCGCACCTTGACTTCGGTCACTCCCGCGGCCACGATCTTGTAGGCCAGCTTGTGGTCGATCACATCGTTGTATTCGGCCAGCACTTCGCCGGTTTTCGGGTCGAGCACCTGCTCGGCCGACAGACGGCTGTACATGCGGTTGGCCATCGACTGTCCGGCCACGTCGTCCGACTTGCGGATGTAAACGCCGTCGTGCGTGCCGCAGTCGTATTCGTTGATGATCACGTCCTGGGCGATGTCGACCAGGCGGCGGGTCAGGTATCCGGCGTCTGCCGTACGCAGCGCGGTATCGGCCAGACCTTTGCGGGCGCCGTGCGTCGAGATGAAGTATTCCAGCGCCGTCAAGCCTTCGCGGAAGTTCGAGCGAATCGGCAGCGGGATGATGCGCCCGGACGGGTCCGCCATCAGGCCGCGCATACCAGCCAACTGCGAGATGGTGGAGAAACCGCCTTTCGTCGCGCCGGAGGTCGCCATGATGGACAGGTTGCCGTCGGGATCCATGTGCTTCTTCACGGCGTCGGCCACCTTGTCGGTGGTGCCCTGCCAGATCTGGATCTCACGCTCGTTCTTTTCCTGCTCGGTCAGCAGGCCGCGGCGGAAGTCACGCTGGACTGCCTCCACCTGCTGGAGGGCGTCGGCGATGATGCCCTTGCGCTCCGGCGGGATGGTGATGTCGGCCACGGCCAGGGTGGTGCCCGAACGCATGGCAAACTCAAAGCCCAGGTTCTTGACACGGTCGGCCACGTTGGTCGTCACGTCCTGGCCGCACAACTCGTATACTTCGGCGATCAGGTCTTTCACGCCGCCCTTGTCCAGCTTGCGGTTGACGTACTGGACTTCGGTGGGCAGAATGCGGTTGAAGATGGCGCGCCCAACAGTCGTGTTGATGATGCGGGTCTCAGCGGCGGGCAGGCGGTCATTTTGGTCATCGTACCAGGTGGTGGCCTTGAGCTTGATCTCGGTGTGGACGTGAACCTGTCCCAGGCTGAAGGCCAGTTCGACCTCATCCAGGTCGGCAAAGGCGCGACCGTCGCCCTTGTGGGCGGCTTTCTTGGGCATGGTCAGGTAGTACACGCCCAGCACCATGTCCTTGGACGGGGAGATGATCGGCTCGCCGTCGGCGGGTTTGAGCAGGTTGCGGGAGGCCAGCATCAGTTCGCGGGCTTCCTGCACTGCCTTCTGCGAGAGCGGCACATGCACGGCCATCTGGTCGCCGTCGAAGTCCGCGTTGAAGGCGGTGGTCACGAGCGGGTGCAGTTGGATGGCGGAGCCTTCGATCAGAATCGGCTCGAAGGCCTGGATGCCGAGGCGGTGGAGCGTGGGCGCGCGGTTGAGCAGCACCGGGCGCTCCTTGATGGCCTCTTCCAGCGCCTCCCAAACCTCGGGGCGGTTGCGCTCGATCAGGCGGCGCGCGCCCTTGACGTTGGCGGCGTAGTTATTCTGCACCAGACGGGCGATGACGAACGGGCGGAACAGTTCCAGCGCCATGGTCTTGGGCAGGCCGCACTGGTACAGCTTGAGCTGCGGACCCACCACGATCACGGAGCGGCCGGAGTAGTCCACGCGCTTGCCGAGCAGGTTGCGGCGGAAGCGGCCCTTCTTGCCCTTGAGCATGTCGCTCAAGGATTTGAGTTCGCGGCGGCCGCGGCGGCTGAGCGCCTTGCCGCGCTGGGAATTGTCGATCAGGCTGTCGACCGCTTCCTGCAACATGCGCTTCTCGTTGCGGATGATGACATCCGGCGCGCCCAGTTCGAGCAGGCGCTTGAGGCGGTTGTTGCGGTTGATGACGCGGCGGTACAGGTCATTTAAGTCGGAGGTGGCAAAGCGGCCGCCGTCCAACTGCACCATCGGGCGCAGGTCGGGCGGAATGACCGGCAGAACGGTGAGGATCATCCACTCGGGGCGGTTGCCCGAGCGGCGGAAGGCTTCCACAACCTTCAGACGGGTGGTGGCTTTCTTGCGCTTCTGCTTGGACTTGGTGGTTTTGACTTCCTGCCACAGTTCGTGCGCCAGTTTGTCGAGATCGAGGCGGCTGAGGATGTCGTAGAAGGCCTCGGCGCCCATGTCGGCGCGGAAGACCTGGCCCCAACGCTGCTTCAGTTCGCGGTAGCGGGTCTCGCTGATGAAGGTGAACGGGCGCAATTCCACCAGTTCGTCGCGCATGCGCGAGTTGGTATTGGAAGACACGGAGGTCTGGCTTTCCAGTTCGTTGCGCAGGGCCTCCATTTGCAGGTCGGCGTCGGCTTTGATGCGCCCGGCGTCCATTTTGAGGTCTTCCAACTGGCGGGCCTTCTGGTCCTTGAGTTCGTTCTCCATGGCTTCGAGCTTGCGCGCGACGATCTTCTGCACCTGGCTGATGTGCTTGCTGGTGATCTTATCGCCGGCGGCAATGATCTTATCGTTATCCGCGCCAAAGAGAACGTCTTTCCTGGCAGGCTCGCCCATCTGTTCCTGGAGGTTCTTCTCCAGCTTCTGGCCTTCCTTGATGACCGGGTCGAGCATCTCGGCGATGCGCTCGTCGTATTCCTGTTCGAAGGCGGCGCGCTTTTGGTTGATCTCGGCGATCAGGCGGTCACGCTGGGTCTTGATCTCGGCGATCTTGGCGTTGATACCCGCGGCCTGTTCGCGCTCGGACACGGTAATCTCATCTTCGAGCCGCTGCAGGGCCTTCTTGCGGGCTTCCTCGTCCACGTAGGTGACGATGTATTGCGCAAAGTACAGCACGCGGTCCAGGTTGCGGCGCGAGATGTCGAGCAACATGCCGAGGTAGGAGGGAACGCGGCGCGTATACCAGATGTGCGCCACCGGCGTAGCCAGCGAGATGTGTCCCATGCGCTCGCGGCGCACGGCGGCGCGCGTTACTTCCACGCCGCACTTATCGCATACGATGCCTTTATAGCGGGGGTTTTTGTACTTGCCGCAGTAGCACTGCCAGTCGCGGGTTGGGCCGAAGATGGCCTCGCAAAAAAGTCCATCCTTCTCAGGACGGAGGCGGCGATAGTTGATCGTTTCGGGTTTCAATACTTCACCGTATGACCACGACAGGATCGTGGTGGGCGAAGCCAGGCTGATACGAAGCGAAGTCAATCCCTTGGTTTCCACTGGTCCTCTCCTTGACACCAGAATGAGTGTTCACCGAGCCGTCTCTTGCCTGCGCTTGCGCGCCCGTGCAAGAGACAAACAAACGCAAGCGCTTCGAGAGTTTTCTCAAGCGCTTGCTGCTTCAGGCTCGACTTTCATTTTCCAACCCCTAGATTATACGCCGAATTAGATGAAAGTCAAGCGATTTTAGCTTGAGAATTTCCCCGGGGTCACGGGCGCGGGGCGCGGTTGCGGTACAGGCGCTCGTTGGGCACGGCGCGCATCCGGTCGATGTCCAGGTTCAGGTCGAGGAAGTCGGCCACCGACTGGCAGAGCGGATCGGGCGCGGCCAGCATCCTGTTATAGTCCACGTACAGGACTGAGAGGTTGGGCTGGCGCGCCAGCCAGTACTTGGCGGCTGTCACGTGTTTCTGGAATTGCTCCTGCATCTCCGCATCGCTGACCGCGGATTCCTCCTGGCGGTTGGCAAGCATCTTCTTTTGCGAGGCCAGCACTTCCGCGATGGCCCGCTCCATGAAAATGACCTTGTACTGGTGACTCGGGGGCAGGTATTCCAGCAGGGCAGAGATGATCTTGACCACCTTGCCCTGCGCCCCATCCAGCCAGGCGGCCTGGCCCCCGGGCAGTTGCTTGACCACCTCGAACTCGTAGTAGCCGTTCGGGTTGTCGTCGTCGGCGCTGCGGATGGAATCGGTGACCACTTCCAGCCCGCCCTGTTCGAGCATTTTCATCATCATCGAAGTGCCCGAACGCGGCAGGCCCGAGACAACCACAATCGGTTTACGGGCGGGGGCGGCGGGGCGGCCAAATAGTTTCTTGAGCATTACAGGTATCCCAATCCCTTCAAGCGTTCCTCCAGGTCCTTTTGTCCCTGCGGGCCGATTTGCGAGGGCGGCTTGATGTAGGACTGGTCGAGGTGTTTGCCGAGCGCCAGGAACGGCACGTCGCGGAAGGACAGCCCGGGCATGTTGGCCACATCGCGATTGGCGAAGAGCACGGCGGGAACGGCCTGCGAGTCGATGCAGTGGTCGGCGCCCCAGTGGTCGGTGTTGGCTTCCAGGGAGGTTGCGCCGATCTTGCCCAGGCCGGTCTCAGACGAGGCGCGGAATCTCGGGGCGTAGCCCAGCACCAGGTCCGGGCCGAGGCGGGCGTAGGGGCCCGTAAAGGCTTCGTGCTTGGGCAGGATGCGGGTGAAGATCGTCTCGCCGTTGGGGGTTTTCCAATCCAGCAGTTTGGCGCGGATCTCCTCCAGCAGCGCCTCCAATTCGGCGGCCTGAACGATGCCCTGGCCTTCGCGGCCGGCCACATTGAGATACAGGCTGTTGAGGCCCAACGCATAGGCGCGGGTCTGTGACCAATCCACCTTGCCCAGATCGTTGCCCGCGGGGTCGGTCAGGGTCATGTAGCCGTTCTGCGCCAGCCAGTGGTTGACGTTGACCTTGGTCTCGAAGGTGGTGAAGCCGTGATCCGACATGACCAGGTAGCGGTACTTTTGCAGGCCGAGCCGGTCGATGCGGGCCTGCACGTCGCCCACGAAGCCATCGAGTTTAAGGTACCAATCCTCGACGATGTCGGTGCGGTCGCGCAGGAACATGTGCTGGACGCGGTCGAGGCAATCGAAGATGCCCGCCAGCACGCCTTCCTTGAAGTTGTCGAGACGGCGGTAAAAGATGCGCTTGCGCGACTCGAAGATCGAATCGCACAGGGCCAGGAATTGCCCGTCGGTGATGCACTCGTCTTCGAGACCGTTGGTATCCTGCGGCCAACCGAGGGTAAGGAAATGCCCGGCGTTGTTCCAGGCGTCCTTCGCCAGCGAGGCGGGGGCGGCATAGTGCCAGGGCGAATGCAGGGGATGAATTTGCAGCGGCAGGAAGTACAGGCTGACGCGGCCCTTCACCTCGGTCAGGATGACCTGGGTGATGGCGTGGATGGTGGACAGGAAGCCGGCCGGGAACTGCAGTTCGAGGATGGGACTCCACTGGCCGAGTTGCAAGTCGAGTGTTTGTTTTCCGATGGTGAAACGGGCGGAGCTTTCGTCGAGGATATCCACCGTGACCGGCAGGAGCAGGGGCTTGATCCCGTCTTTGGTCCTGGACTTCGGCCCTTCCAGCGCCCCGCTGAATTTTCCGCGCCCGGACGATTCCAGCTTGAGCACCTGGGTTTTCTTCTTTTCGGAAGGCTCGCTGGTCATATAGGCGCCGACGCCCAACTGTCCGCGGATGTCGGGCGTTCCCAGGCCGGGGATGGTGCCGACGGGTTGCTCGGGCCGCGCGGGAAAGAGGGCCGGCCACCACAAAGCCGTGGCCGGGAAGCCCATATCCGCCGCTTCCTGGAAGAAGGTTTTGGTGGTGTATGGCGGCATGAATTGCTCGCCCAACGCGCTCTGGCGGGTGGGCAGCAGTGAAACGTAGGGGATGTAGGATGCGGGGTCGCGATGAACGAAATCGAAGATGCCGTGTGAGCCGGGATCCACCCCGGTGGCGATGCTGGTCCAGGACACCTCGGTTTGGGGCGGCGAACAGACCTCCAGGCGGGAATAGCCGTTCACAGCGGCGAACTTCGCCAGATTGGGCATCTTCCCCTGTTCGAGCAGTCTTTCGAACGCGCCCGGGTCGAACGAGTCGAACCCTGTGATGATCGTGCGCATCTACTCGTTATCCTCGCCCTTGTCCTTGCGCAGGCGGCGGCGCAGGCTGGCAATGCCCTGCTTGATTTTGCTGCTGAAAACCAAAAGCGTGCCGGAGACGGCGACGAAAGCGGCGGCCAGCACCTGAAACAACATGCCGCCGGTATTGGGATCGATATACATGACTACCTCACTTTTCTCTGGGTGAAACCAGCCTGTATTTTACACAGTTTGGGGAATGTCGTAAACCTGGAAAATTACTTTTCCCCGGCGCTTGACATCCCATCCTCCCTCAGGTAGAATGTCATTCGCTTTGTCCACGGGCCTGTAGCGCAGTTGGGAGCGCGCCTCAATCGCACTGAGGAGGCCAGGGGTTCGAATCCCCTCAGGTCCACTGTTCAGTGATCAGTAACCAGTAATCAGTCGCTGGACACTGTCAAGCAAAAAATGATTACAAAAGCCCGGGCCCATAGCGCAGTTGGGAGCGCGTCTCAATGGCATTGAGAAGGTCGGGGGTTCGAATCCCCCTGGGTCCACCTGCGAGAGCGATTAGAGCTTCTAATCGCTCTTGTGCTATAATGGCGAAACATATTCAAAAGTCATGGCTGGAGTAGTAGGCCATCCCGTCAGCGAGAAGGGAGAGTGAGGTGGAAGCCCTTCATTAGTGTCCACGGGAACACATTTGGCCGAACTCGCCCGCCTCCTCACACGAGGGACTTCATCGGTGAATTCAGTAGTCGATGACGGGACCGCCCGTTACAGCAAAGCAAGAGCGTCGGTTAGTTTGATAGTCGAGTGGTTGGATGGTCGAGCGGCCATGAGACTACAAGACCATGAGACTATCGGACGAATCCGGGTGGTACCGCGGAGCCTGTGTTGACATGCCTTCGTCCCAGAGTGGATGAAGGCATTTTTGTTTTTTTGGAGCAGAGAATGGCAATACCAAAAACAGAATGGATCTGGCACAACGGTCAGTTCGTGAAATGGGACGAAGCCAACGTTCACATCACAGCCCATGCCCTGCACTACGGGTCGAGTGTATTCGAAGGCATGCGCGCCTACGAGACGAAAAACGGCCCCGCCATCCTGGGGCTGGCCCCGCACGTGCAGCGCCTGTTCGACTCGTGCCGTGTGCTGCGCATGGACCCGCCCTATTCCCCGGCGCAGATGACCGAGGCCATCCTCGAAACGGTGCGCCGCAACGGGTTGAAATCCTGTTACATCCGCCCGCTGGTGTACAAAGGCTCGGGAACGATGGCCCTGGATGCCAGAAACGCCCCCACCGAGGCGGCGATCATGGCCTTCGAGTTTGGCCGCCTGTTGGGCGCGGAAAGCATCGAGAACGGCGTGGACGTGATGGTCAGCAGTTGGCGGCGCATGGCGCCCGACACACACGCAGGCATGACCAAGGCCGGCGGGAACTACGTCAACTCGGGTTTTGTGACGATGGAAGCCAACGACCTGGGCTACATGGAAGGCATCACGCTGGATATGAGCGGCCACGTGGCTGAGGGCAGCGGCGAAAACGTCTTTGCCGTGTATCGCGGCGCGATCTACACGCCGCCTGTGGGAGCGTCGATCCTGCTGGGCGTCAACCGCGGCTACGTCATCCAACTGGCGCGCGAGTTGGGTTACGAGGTGCGCGAGGAAAATTTCCCGCGTGAGCTGCTCTACGTGGCAGACGAGCTTTTCTTCAGCGGCACCGCCGTGGAAGTGACCCCCATCCGCTCGGTCGACCGCATCAAGATCGGCAACGGTGGCCGCGGCCCGATTACCAAGCAGATTCAGGATCAGTTCTTCGGCATCATCCGCGGCGATCTGCCTGACAGGCACGGCTGGATGACGATTGTAAAATGACATGTCACTGCGAGCAGCGCGAAGCAGCCTCAGGGAATAAGGAGATTGCTTCGTTGGAATTTCGGCGCTTCGCGCCTCAATCCGCCTCGCAATGACGTAAAACCAACAAGGAGGCACGCATGAAACCCAATACCCGCATCAACTTTATCTTCTGGAAACAGGGGCCTCTTCTTTTCGTCTGCGCTCAGAGCAGGCTCCCTTGCCTCCCGCTCTTCCATGCCGCCTGAATCCAGGCCAATGACTTCACATAACAATTCCAACGAGGAACGAATGGCAGAAATTCACTACAATCCGAAAGAGATCGAAAGCAAGTGGCAGGCCCAATGGGAGGCGGACCAGCTGTACCGCTCCGTGATCGACGAGAGCAAGCCGAAGCACTACGCGCTGACCATGCTGCCCTACCCCAGCGGTGACCTGCACATCGGTCACTGGTATGCGATGACTCCCTCCGATGCGCGCGCGCGTTACATGCGCATGAAGGGCTATAACGTGCTGTTCCCGATGGGCTTCGACGCCTTCGGCCTGCCCGCCGAGAACGCGGCCATCAAGAGCGGCATCCACCCGATGGTGCGCACGCGCGACAATATCGTGCGCATGCGCAAACAGCTGCGCTCGATGGGCGCCATGTTCGACTGGGAGCGCGAAGCCGTCTCCTGCGAACCCGAGTACTACAAGTGGACCGAGTGGTTCTTCATCCAGCTGTACAAGATGGGCCTGGCCTATCGCAAGCTGTCGCCCGTGGACTTTTGCCCGAACTGCAACACCACGCTGGCGCGCGAGCAGGTCTGGGGTGATGACCGTCACTGCGAACGCTGCGGCACGCCGGTCATCAAGAAGGATTTGAACCAGTGGTTCTTCAAGGCCACCCAATACGCCGACGAACTGTTGAGCTTCGAGGGCCTGGACTGGCCGCAGACGGTCAGAACCCTGCAAACCAACTGGATCGACCGCAGCGAAGGCGCGGAAGTTCAGTTCACAGTGGAAAGTAATCAGTCATCCGTAACTGTCTTCACCACCCGTCCCGACACGCTGTGGGGCGCGACCTTCATGGTCTTCTCGCCCGAGCATCCGCTGGTGGACGAGATCACCACGCCCGAGAACAAGGCCGCCGTCGAGGAATACAAGGTCCAGGCTGCGCGCCAGTCGGACATCCAGCGCGGCGCGGTGGACAAGGACAAGACGGGCGTGTTCACGGGCGGCTACGCCATCAACCCGGTCAACGGGGCGCGCATCCCGATCTGGATCGCGGATTACGTCCTGATGTCGTACGGCACGGGCGCGATCATGGCTGTCCCCGCCCACGACGAACGCGACTTCGCCTTCGCCCGCAAATATGGACTGAAGATCATCCCGGTCATCCAACCCGAAGGCCTGCCCGACCTGGACGGCGACACGATGCCCGAGGCCTGCATCGGCGCGGGTGTAATGGTCAACAGCGGCCCGTTCAACGGGACCAAAGTCAACGACCAGAAGGGCCGCAAGAATCCCGGCATCAGCGCGGTCATCGACTGGCTGGAGAAGCAGGGCATCGGCAGGGAATCGGTCAACTATCGCTATCGCGACTGGCTGATCTCGCGCCAGCGCTATTGGGGCGCGCCCATCCCGATGGTGAATTGCGACATCCACGGCTGGAATCCCGTACCCGATGACCAACTGCCCGTCACCCTGCCCGAGGACGTGGAGTGGCGCCCGACCGGCGAGTCGCCGCTGAAGCTGCACCCCACCTGGAGGCACACCACCTGCCCCGTCTGCGGCGGACCGGCCGAACGCGAGACCGACACAATGGACACCTTCATGTGCTCGTCGTGGTATCACTTGCGCTACCTGTCGCCCAAGTACGACAAAGGCCCGTTCGACGAGGCCGAGTACAACTACTGGATGCCCGTCGACACATATACGGGCGGCATCGAGCACGCCACCATGCACCTGCTGTACACGCGCTTCTTCCACAAGGCGCTGCGCGATGCGGGCATCACCGAAGGCGGCGAACCGATGATCCAACTGCGCAACCAGGGCATGGTGCTGGGCGAGGACAACGAGAAGATGTCCAAGAGCCGCGGCAATGTGGTCGCGCCCGACGTGCTGGTGGACAAATACGGCGCCGACACCGTGCGCGCCTATCTGATGTTCTTCGCTCGCTGGGAAATGGGCGCGCCCTGGGACTCGCAGGGCATCGAAGGGTCCGCCCGCTGGATCCGCCGCACCTGGACGCTGTTCACTGACCCCGCTGACGGGAGGCCTTTGGGGTCTTCCGAGACCCTAAAAGTCTTGAGGCGCAAGGTCCACCAGACCCTGCGCAAGGTGACGCGCAACTTCGAGACCTTCGAGTTCAACACCATCATCTCTTCGCTGATGGAACTGATGAACGAGATGTACAAGGCGCGTGAAGCGGGCGCGGCCGGCAGCGACGCCTGGAAGGAAGCGCGGGAAATCTACCTGAAGATGCTGGCTCCCGTCGCCCCGCACATCGCTGAGGAACTGTGGACAACGCAGTTGGGCAAGCCCTACTCGGTCCACCAGCAAGCCTGGCCCAAGGTGGACGAGGCCGCCGCCAAGGAAGACTCCATCGAGATCCCCGTCCAGGTCAACGGCAAGCTGCGCGACAAGGTGGTCGTCCCCGCCGAAGCCAGCGAGGACGAGATCAAATCCGCGGCGCTGGCATGCGAGCATGTCCAGAAACACCTGGACGGCAGGGAGCCGCGCAAGGTGATCGTGGCCAACAGGAAACTGGTCAATATCGTGGTGTAGCGCCACCGAAACCCATCGAAAAAGCCCCGCCAGGGTCGGCCTGGCGGGGCTTTCTTTTACTCCTTGCAACCGTTCCACCTTGCGAAGGGGGGCTGAACCGGTATCATTCCTTCTTCATCGGCAAATTCACGCCGCAGAAGGGACAGTCCGCAGATTGCGGTCCCGTCCACTTGACCTCATGTCCGCGGATCGGGCCGCCGCAGTTGGGACAAGTCGTCGGCAGCAGGTCGAGTCGATGCTCGCGCGGGGCGGCAGGAGCGGGCGCGGAGATGGCTGGCGCGGGTTTCTCGACCGCATCGGGCGCGTATTGACGGATGAGGGCCTCGGCCACGCCGCTGACCGCCACCAGCACCAGGATGCCCGGCCACCACCAGCCCTGCCAGAACAGGATGGCCAGCCCGATCAGCCAGATCGCGCCGTGAATGGAACGCCAAGGCCCGGTTAGTTCAGGTTTATCGTCATCTTTGCTCATCGTATCTGCTCCTCGGGAAGGGGGAAAACCTGGGGGCGGTCCTACCAGGCAAACGCCTCGGGCGATTCGCCGCCGGGACCCGGCCAGATCTCGTCGATGCGCTTCATGACGTCCTGGTTGAGTTTGATCTTGAGCGCGCGCAGCGACCCCGTCAACTGCTCCAGCGTGCGCGGACCGATGATGGGCGCCGTCACGACAGGATTCGCCAGCAGCCAGGCCAGGGCCACGTCCGCGGGCTGCTCGCCCAGGTCCTTGCAGAACTGCTCCCAGGCCTTGAGGTTGGCGCGCTTCTTCTCGATCTTCTTCTTCATGTCATCCGAAGCGCGGCGGCCCGATTTGATCTTTTGCAGCACGCCGCCCAGCAGCCCGCCCGAAAGCGGACTCCACGGGATCAGGCCCAGCCCATAATCCTTGCAGGCCGGGATGACTTCCATTTCGATCATGCGGTCGTTCAGGCTGTACAGGCTTTGCTCACAGACCAGCCCCATGAAGTGACGGGCCCTGGCGGTTTCCTGGGCTTTGGCAATATGCCAGCCTGCAAAATTCGACGAGCCGACGTACAACACCTTGCCCTGCTGGACCAGCACTTCCATGGCCTGCCAGATCTCCTCCCAGGGGGTCAGGCGGTCGATGTGGTGCATCTGGTACAGGTCGATGTGGTCAGTCTGCATCCGCTTGAGCGAGGCCTCGCAGGCTTCGCGGATGTGCAAGGCCGAGAGGCGCGACTGGTTCGGCCACTTGCCCATCTGCCCATAGACCTTGGTGGCGATGACCGTTTTCTCGCGCCGTCCGCCGCCCTGGGCAAACCAGCGCCCGAGGATGTTCTCCGTGATGCCCTCGCCCAGCTTCCAGCCGTAGACGTTGGCAGAGTCGAAGAAATTGATGCCCAATTCGAGGGCCTGGTCCATGATGACAAAGGAGTCTTCCTCGCTCGTCAATGGACCGAAATTCATGGTGCCCAAACAAAGGCGGGATACTTTGAGGCCGCTGCGGCCAAGCTGTGTGAATTCCATACGATGCTCCTTGAGATGAATTCCTACAAAAGAATTATACTCAGCGCGGTCACAAATTGCACTTTTTGAGTGAGAGGAAAACGCGAATGGTGACATCCGCGTTGGATTTTTCCAAAAAATACCATACAATATGTACCAGTAATATCCAAATCTAATTTTTTACCCAGGAGTCGAAGATGGCCGTAACCCTGTATTTTCAATGGCAAAACGACGCGCTGCGCAAGAGCATCTACCCGATGCGCGAGGTCAAACTGCGCGACTTCCTGGTCTTCTTCAATGAGATCGACTTGTGGAAGAAATACAAGGATATGAATGCCACTGCCCTGCAAGGGGAGGTCGATGCCTACAACGACGCGCAAGCCGCCGCGCTGGTCAGCGCCTACAAAATCTACACCGACCTGCGCGCCTACTTCCTACAAGCCGACGTACGCGCAGATTATGCCAAATTCGTCCCGCTGGACGAAAACGAACTGGCGCGCATCAACGAATTTCACGGGGGCTTCGTCACCTACCTGCCCAAATACACCGACGTGCGCAGCGAGGAAAACTTCGTCCTCACCCAGCTCCCCGCGTGGAAGGAACACTGCCGCATCGCGCGCCTGCAATTCGGGCAGAAGACCCGCCGCCTGGAAAACATGGATCCCGCCCACCCCAAATACCCCATCGAAACGAAGGAACTCGAACAGCTCAAAAATGTCACCGTCCCGATGGCCGAGGCGGAGTTGGACCGCCTGGAGGATTTTGCCGCCGCCATCCAACGCATCAAGACCCGCAGGCTGGAATACGACAAATCGCAGAAAACATCCCAGGCCCGCAAGGCGGAGATCGACCGCCGCCTGCCCGAGCTTGAAGCACAGATCAAGTCGCTGGAGACGAGACAGCGGGACCTCTCCGCCGCCCTGACGCGACTCAAGACCCCGCCCGCGCTGGACCCCGTCAAAGCGTATTTCTCCAGTCCAGACGCTTCCGCCCAACTGCGCAGCCTCGCCCCCCAGGTCGACCCGGCCCGCATCGCCAAAGTCAACGCCCTGCACAAGGCGCTGACGGACGAATTCAACTACGTGGCCGATCCCAACGTCAAGCTGGCCACCATCCAGAACCACAGCTACAACTGGCAGCAGGAAGTCAGGACGCTCGAAAAGGAAGCCGCGACCCTCGAAACGAATCTCAAGAACATGCCTGCCGACTGGAAGGAACGCCCGATGCGGCAGGCGCGCCTCGACCACATTCGCAGCGTCGAGTTGAAGGTCACTGCCAGTGAATTAGGGAAGGTCAACGACTTTTACGCCGCCTTTGAGGCCACGCTCAAACCCCAGGCCGACCGCGAGCGCGAACTCCAGGCCAAACAGATGGAATTGGACAAGGCCCAGCAGGACCTGACCGCCTACAAAAAAGAACAAACCGACCTGCAAGCCGAACTTAAGTCCATCGACGCGGCCGCGGACGGATCGATGGAAAAGTTCATGACCGCCTACCTCCCAGCCGCCGAGGTCACACCCCGCGACATCGCGCTGTGGAAAGGCGAAGCCTACAAAGCCTCCCTCATGGACATGGACCAGGCCGCCCTGCTGGAGGAGATCGCCAAACGCTTCTGGACAGAACCCGAACGCTACCCGCTCTGGCTGCAATACATGGTGGTGCATTTCTCGGGCATGCGTTACGCCAGCGCGCACGGCTCCTGGGCCGACCCCAAGGATTTGCTCATCCGCCTGGGCGCGCCCAAAGTCGAAGCCGAGATCAAGGCGCTGGATGATGCCGCCGTTGAGCAACGCTGCAAGGAGAAGGTCGCCCAGTACGAAGGCGCGGCCACGCCCAAGCCCAAACTGGCAACGACCACCGACCCCGAGTGGAAACAGCGCATCGGCTGGAACCTGCCCAACGTCAAGGCGCCCGGACCCAAGACCCGCCGCATCGGGTTGACGGAGTTGTCCAAGGATGAGGCCGCCTACGAGATCCGCAGCCAATCCACGCAGGCGGCGCTCGACACCCTGCTTTCGATGAAGAGTCAGTTCCCCGCCTGGGCCTGGAAGGAGATCATCAAACTCACGCCGCTGCGCGTCACCGAAGTGACCGACGCGGGCTGGGAGAAACTCACCGCGCAGGAGGAAACGGAACGCTACCTGCCCGAGCACAACCAGGTCCGCGCGATCATCGACGAGTGGAAGAACTTCGACGCCACCGCCTGGCGCGAGGAGCACGGACGTTCGCACGAGTTGATCGTCACACGCGCGGTCTGCAACGAGACCGCCGAACACTGCCAGCACATTCGCGGGCACCTGCCGCCCGGCGGCCTGACCCCCAAACCGGGCTGGTACCGCAAGAACGAGGACGAGAACAAGCTGCCCGGCGAGCCGCGCCCGTATTACACCTACGCCACCTCCGAGAAGGACTACACCGTGGGCGCCAGCATCCTGTGGCTGCGCTTCGTCAACAACGAACCCAACCCGTGGCAGGTTGCCAAGTCCGTCAGCACCAAAGGCGGAGTCGGGCTGATGCCGTCCAACCTCGGGAGCGCTGCCAAGCCTTCGGCCAAGAGCGGCGGCTCAGGCTGGACCTATCGCAGCGGCGAGACCGTCACACGCAGCCGCACCACCATCACCGCCGATAAACAGCGTGTCAATGAACAGCAATGGCTGCGCTGGATCCACGAGGCCACCGTGGCCGAGGTCGGCGAGACGGCCGAGGGCAAGGTTATCCTGACCTATGAAACCGCCCTGCCCGACGACGACCGCGGCAGTTCGTCCATCGGCATCTTCAAGAAGCCGCTCGAATGGTTTCTCACCGACGGCAGCGAGGATGATTACAACCGCTCCTTCGTGGGCTACGTGCCCGAAGGCCAGGCGCCCGTACAGAACCTGGCGCACATGCTCGATTGGAGCAAGATCCTGCGCCGCCCGATCCAGCCTGCCGAGGTGGCGGCGTACAGGAAGAAATATCCGTTTGCGTAACGGTTGGGCGGGATAATATCCCGCCCAACTTTTTCCTGCAACTTTTTTTCAGCCCCGCCTGTATTACACTTCAAGCATGGAAGCGTCCCCCGACCGCGACCTGATCCTGCGCGCCCGTCGCGGTGACACCGAGGCGTTTGGCGAACTCGTCCGCGCCCAACAGGCGGGCGTGTTCAACGTGTGCTACCGTATGATGGGCGAGCGCCGCGAGGCCGAGGACATGGCGCAGGAAGCCTTCATCCGCGCCTATCAGCGCATCCACACCTTCGACGCCGAGCGCCCCTTCGGCCCGTGGATGCGGCGCGTGGCGGCCAACGTCTGCCTGAATCATCTCGCGGCGCGCAAACCCGAGGCCGCCGAACTGGACGAGGAACGGGACGCCGATTCCGCGCCTTTGCCAGAATCAGGCCGCGAGGCGCGGGAGGAGGCCGAGCGGGTGCGGGCCGCGCTGAAAAGCCTGCCCTCCCATTATCGCGCAGTGGTCGAACTGCGGCATTATCAGGAAATGTCGTACGAGGAGATCGCTGCCGAGTTGAATATCCCCCTGAGCGACGTGAAGAGTCACCTGTTCCGCGCCCGAAAAATCCTGGCGGAGACCTTAAGCCATGAACCATCTCACTGACGAAATCCTGAACGAATATCTCGACGATGCCCTGTCCCCTGCCGCGCGCGCCGAGGCCGAATCTCACCTGCGCACCTGCGCCGAGTGCGGGCGGCAACTGGACGAACTGACGGCCCTGTTCTCCGCGCTGTCTGCCCTGCCCGACCTGGAGTTGGCGCGCGACCTCTCGGCGGATGTGGTGCGGACGCTGACCCCGCAGCCGATCCCCCTGCCGCGCTTCCTCAAGTGGACGGCCGCCCTGCAGGCCGCCGCCGCGCTGGTGGCGCTGGTCGCCTCCCTGCCGCTGCTGCAAACGCTGGTTGTGTTCGAAATCCCCGCCGTAAGCCTGCCGACCATGCCCGACCTGCTGGCGCGCCTCGACCAGATGGCGCTGGGCATACAGGAATTCTCCGCCCAGTTCCAATTCCAGGCCCCGCGCCTGACCCTTGAATTCTCCAGCCTGTTCATCACCGTGGCCGTGTTCAGCGTGACGCTGTTGTGGCTGGTGGGCAACGGGCTGCTGCTGCGCCCCTCGAATCAAATCCGCTCGCAAGGAGACCTTCGATGATTGAAGTACTCTGGTTTGTTGTTTTTGTCCTGCTCCTGGCCTTCGCGCTGACGGGCTTTTTCCTCGTGCTGGAAGCCCTGTTCCCCGCGCGTGTGGAGAAGACCAGGTCCGCCGCGCAACGCATGATGGGCCGCTCCTTCATGGTGGGCGCGGTGAACTTCCTGTTCTTCGGCGTGATCACGCTGGTGCTGTTCAGCATCGGCAATGGCGCCTCGGGCGTGGTCAAGGGCATCGTGCTGCTGCCCAGCCTGGCCCTGACGGGCATCCTGCTTGTCGGGCTGGCCTTCGGGCTGGCGGGCATGGTGCAGTTTCTGGGAGAGCGCCTCTTCCCCGAGCAGGCCGCCTGGAAGCGCACCTTGTGGAGCACGTTCGCGCTCTGCCTCGGCAGTTCCGTCCCGGTGGCGGGCTGGTTCCTGCTGCTGCCCTGCGTCGGGCTGACAGGCTTCGGCGGGTTTATTTTGAGTTTCTTCTCGAAGCCGCAGGGGTAGGCGTTGGTTGCTCTCCTGCAATAATGGGAAAGAGCCCAACCACAAAGGGCACAAAGTACACGAAGGGGAAATTAATACTTTCTTGCCCGTTATAAAAGATACGACAAACCCATTCAACAAAAAAAGACGCGCCTGGCGTCTTTTTTTGATCGGATCATTTCCCGTTCAACAACACATCCGCGAGCAGCGGAGTTCGTTCCAGGATCATATCCGCGCCAAAGCGGCGCAGCTCGGGTTCCTCGCCGAAGCCGCACAGCACGCCGACCGTCTGCGCGCCGGCCGATCTGCCGGTGCGGATGTCGACAGTGGTATCGCCGATCATCAGACAGGCTTCGGGCGGCGTATTCATTTTTTTGGCGGCCAGCAGGAGCGGGTCCGGGTAGGGTTTGGTATGTTCGGCAGAGAGACCGGTCACGATGGCGTCGAAATATTTCAGCAGGTCGAAGCGCTCCAGGAAGGCCAGCGTCCCGCGTTCGTCGCGCGCGCTAATCACGGCCAGGGGATACCGCCCGTGCAGCCGCGCCAGCATCGCATCCACGCCGGGCACCAGCAGGAAGGTCTTCGACGGGCGCCGGCTGTGGCGGGACAGCCAGTTGATGACCGCAGTCATTTCATCGTCCAGCCCGAGGCGGTCGGCCAGACCCAGCAGTCCGTTGCCGGGCGCTTCGGCCCACATCACAAAACGGCGGGCGGCGCGCGCCGGGTCGCGGAAGAGGATGCGCGGCAGGTATTTTTCCACCTGCTGCGCGTACAGATCGTCGGTGTCGCTCAGGGTGCCATCCACATCGAAACACAGGGCGCAAATGCGGGCAAGGTCAAGGCTCATGCGTCCATTGTACTATGCTATACTTTATGCGCCATTGCAGCAATCCCCCCGGCCCGGGATATAATCCGCGTCGACAGATTGCATTTCTTAACGGAACAACCCATGGATCAACAAGACCGAAACCGCGCATTACTGGAATTACTCATCGGAGTCAGCCGCGAAGTTGCCACCGCTCTCGACCTGCGCACGGTGCTGCAGCGCCTGCTTTTTGCGGCCCTGCAAAACGTGGGCGGGGAACGCGGCAGCATCGTGGTAATGGACGACACCGGCAAGCCGGTGGATGCAACCATCGTGTACGGCAAGCGCTTCCACGAACATACCACCCAGCAGCTGCGCGACACTGTGGAGCGCGGGCTGGCGGGTTGGGTGGTGCGAAACCGCAAGGCCGTGCTGGTCCCGGACACCAGCCTCGACGAGCGCTGGCTGCGCCGCGAAGACGACTCGGTGGAAAAGTCGGGAGCCAAGTCGGCCATTTGTGTGCCGCTGATGGCGCGCGAACGCATGGTGGGCGTGCTCACCCTGGTCCACTCGGTGCCCAACGCCTTCAACGAGGAGCACCTTGAACTGATGCAGGCCATTGCCGACCAGGCCAGCGTGGCCGTATTGAATGCCCGTCTGTACACGGAAAGCACCCGCACCGCGCGCGTCATGTCGGCGCTGGCGGAAGGGGCGGCCGCGATCAACACCTCGCTGGAAATGAAGGATGTCTGGAACCGCATCCTCAACCAGACCATGCAGGCGCTCCAGGTGGAAACGGTGGCGCTGGCCCTGACCGACCCGGGCGGCGACCTGGTCTACCTGGCGGCAGCGGGACAGAATGCGGGCAACATCATCGACCGCCATGTCCCGGCCGGGCAGGGATTGGCCGGGCGGGTGGTGACCGACGGACGCGCCCTGGTGGTGTCCAACATGCCGTCCGAAAGCCGCTTCAGCGACGTGGACCAGTTCAGCGGCATCGAGATGCGCGCCACAGCCTTTGCGCCGATCCGCTCGCAGAACAAGGTCATGGGCATCCTGCAAGCCATCAACCCTGTGGCCAGGATGTTCGATCCCGATGCCCTGTTGGTGATGACCGGCCTGGCCAGCCTGGCCGGCTCGGCCATCCAGAATGCGCTGCTCTTTCAACAATTGCAGGCCGCGCACGAACACTACCAGGAATTGTTCGAAGACAGCATCGATTCGATCCTCATCACCAACCTGGAGGGAGACGTCCTGGAAGCCAACCGGCGCGCCGTTCAGTTCAGCTTGTACAACGCCGAGGAACTGCACCACCTGAAGATCGAGCAGGTGCATGAAGTCAACTGGGAACTGGTGGGCCGTCAATTCGAAACCCTGCTGGACGAGGATTGCACCTACGAATCCAACCTGCTGCGCAAGGACGGCGGCGCCATTCCCGTGGAGGTTCATGCGCGCCGCGTCCAGTTCGAGGAGGCGGATGCGGTGCAGTGGATCCTGCGCGACATCACCCCGCGCAAGGAACTGGATACCCTGCGCGACGACATGACCGCCATGATCTATCACGACCTGCGCTCGCCGCTGGCGAACATCGTCTCCAGCCTGGACATGTTGAAAGAGATGATTCCGCAGGACGAAACGACCACCTCCATGCTGAACATCGCGCTCAACTCGACCGGGCGCATCCGCCGCCTGGTCAACTCCCTGCTGGACATCAGCCGCCTGGAAGCGGGTCAGGAAATCACCGACCAACAACCCATCGATCCATCTGCCCTGGTGGACGAAGCAATCCGCGATGTGGAACCGGGCGCGTCGAGCCGCCGACAGACCATCGTCAAGAACCTGGCGATGGGCCTGCCGCTCATCTCGGTGGATGTGGACATGATCCACCGCGTGCTGATCAACCTGCTCGAAAACGCCATCAAATACACTCCCGCCGAGGGAAACATCGAGATTGGCGGGCGGATGGAGGACGCGGACTGGGTCAAGCTGTGGGTGCGCGACAGCGGCCCCGGTATTCCGCCCTCCGAGTTGGAACGCATCTTCGAAAAATTCATCCGCCTGCGCGGCAAGGACAAAATGCCGGGCGGGCTGGGAGTGGGCCTGGCCTTTTGCCGCCTGGCCGTGCAGGGACACGGCGGGCGCATCTGGGTCGAGAGTGAGATGGAAAAAAGCACCACTTTCTGGCTGACCCTGCCCGTGGCCCGCGCCCGCAAGACCGGCAAGCTTACCCGCCAGACCGGGCGGTTGAAATTGGAATCCTCCCAAAATTAAACTCCCAGGAGCCTCATGCAAGCCATCACCAAAAATGTGTATATCGAAGACCAGTATCCCGGCGTCACGCTGGGCGTCATTGTGCGCCCGCGCGGACTGGCGCAAATTGACGCGCCGCCCTCCGCCGATGACTGCCGCACCTGGCGCGCCACGCTGATGGGCCTGAACAGCGGCCCGGAACGCGTGCTCATCAACCTGGACGGACACCCGGACCGCACAATCGGCGCGCGGTCGATGGATTGCACCGTCATTGCCCACGAGAGGACCGCCCAGGCCTTCCGCGCGCGCCCCACCACCTTCAAGGCCCAGGGCGATGAAACCGGCGCAGAGTGGGAAGCCATTCCCAACCTGGGCAGCATCCGCTGGGCGCCGCCCGAGATCTCGTTCGGCGATCAACTGGCCCTGCACTGGGATGGCGGGCCGATCCTGCTTGCCAGCCGGCCCGGCCCGGCCGCGGGCGCCATCTGGATCACCCTGCCCGAGGAAAAGGTCATCTTCATCGGCGATGCGGTCGTCAAGAACCAGCCGCCCTTCTTCGCCACCGCCGACCTGCCTGCCTGGCTGGAGACCCTCAACCTGCTGCTCAGCCCCGAGTATAAGGGCTACACCATCATCAGCAGCCGCGGCGGGGTCGTCAATGCCCAGACCATCCGCAATCAATACGAGTTCATCCACCAGGCGCATGAAAAACTCGAACGCATGGCGAGCAAAAAGGCTTCCCCGAACCTGCTCGAAACCATGGCCGTCAACCTGGCCAACAGTTTCAAGGCCTCCCTGGCCCGCCAGCGGCATTACGCCCAGCGCCTGCGCTATGGACTGGTTCACTACTACATGCGCCACTACCACACCACTCCCAACACCCTGATCGAGGATCAGGCATGAGACATCAACCCCTGCTCGAATTGATCCGCGGCCGCATTGTCGAATCGATCCACTACGGTTCGATAGCCGTGGTGGACGCGGACGGCAAACTCCAGGCCTCCCATGGCGACCCGCAGACGGTCGCCTTTTTGCGCTCCAGCGCCAAACCCTTCCAGGCCCTGCCCTTCGTGGAGCGCGGCGGGGTGGAGTTCTACGGCTACACCCCGCGCGAGTTGGCGTTGTCCTGCGCCTCGCATGAGACCGCCGCGATCCACCTCGAAGCGGTGGCGGCCCTGCAAAAGAAGGTGGGCATTCAAGAATCCCATTTGCAATGCGGCGGGCACATGCCCGGCGACGCGGACATGTTCCGCCAATGCGTCGTCAGCGGCGGGACGCCGACTGCCAATTACAACAACTGCTCGGGCAAGCACACCACCATGCTGGCGCACGCCAAAATGCGCGGCCTCCCGCTGGAAAACTACCTCGACATCGATCACCCCATCCAGCAGGATATCCTGAACACGCTGGCGGAAATATGCGGATATGAACGCGACCAGATCGAGCTGGGCGTGGACGGCTGCTCCGCGCCCAACTTCGCCCTGCCGCTCTACCACGCCGCCCTGGGCATGGCGCGCCTGTGCGACCCGCGCGGATTGTCCGATGCGCGCGCCGCCGCCTGCCGCCAGATCACCTCGGCCATGACCTCCCACTCCGAGATGGTCAGCGGCTTCGGCGAGTTCGACTGCGAAGTGATGAAGGTTGGCGCGGGCCGCATCGTCACCAAGCGCGGCGCAGAAGGCTTTCAAATCGTCGGCATCCTGCCTGGCGTGCTGTCGCCCGCATCCCCGGGCTTGGGCATCGCCATCAAGGTCTCGGACGGCGACCTCGGCCAGCGCAAGGATAACCTGACCGAGTCCAGCCGCGTGCGCTCCACCGTGGCGCTCGAAATCCTGCGCCAGTTGGGGGCCTTGTCTGCAGAGCAGGTTCAGGCGCTGTCCAAGTTCGGACCCATCCGCACGCTTCAGAATCACCGCGGCATCGTCACGGGGCAGGCGCGCCCGGCCTTCACCCTGCAATTCCATGCCTGAGCTTTCCCAACGCGCCCTGGAAGTCCACCAACGCCTGCTCGCAGCCTTCGGCGAGCCGACCTGGCGCAACCCGCTGTCGGCTGTCGACGAGCTGGTCTCGACCATCCTGTCGCAGAACACCAACGATGTCAACCGCGACCGCGCCTTCGACGCCCTATGCGCCAAATTCCCAACCTGGGAGCAGGTGCGCGACGCGCAAGCCGAGGCGGTCATCGCCGCCATCCGCCCGGCGGGACTGGCCAACCAGAAGGGTCCGCGCATCCAACAGGTGCTGCGCGCCATCACCGAGGAACGCGGGAACCTGGACCTGTCCTTCCTGGCCGACCTGCCCGTGGACGAGGCGCGCGCCTGGCTGACGAAGTTCAACGGGGTGGGACCGAAGACAGCCGCCATCGTGCTGTGCTTCTCGCTGGGGCGGCCCGCCTTCCCCGTGGACACGCACATCTACCGCGTCTCGGGCCGCATCGGCCTGCGCCCCGAGCGGATGACCGTGGAACAGGCGCACCCGCACCTGGAGGCGCTCTTCCCGCCCGAGACCTATTATGCCGCCCACCTGAACCTGATCCGCCTGGGGCGCGAAGTATGCGGCGCGCGCAAGCCCTTGTGCGGCAAATGCCCCATCCGCGACCTGTGCGATTTCGAACCCAAGACGAAATAACCGTCATTGCGCGGAGGTACTCAACTTCGCTGCATAATTTTCACAAAAAACTGCGCCATTCACGGCGCAGTTTTCTTACCAAAAACCACCCGTAAATATGGTAATATATAAAAAAGGTATTCCATGAAAACCACCGTTGAAATTCCTGAAGTGCTCTTCCGCCAGGCCAAGGCCCGTGCGGCGTTGGAAGGTCTCCCGCTGCGCGACCTGGTTGTTCGGGGATTGCGCCTTGCCCTGCAGACTCCACCCGCCCAGGGCGGCCAGCGGGTGAAATTTCCATTGATCCATTCCAGCCAGGATGCCCCCAGGCTGACCGATGAGCAGGTATATGCCGCGCTCCACAACGACGAGGATCTGGCCTGATGCCCGCCTTGTGCGACGTAAATGTCCTGCTGGCGCTTTGCTATGAGCGCCATGAGCATCATCCTGCGGCCCTGCAATGGTTCGAACGGCAGGATTTCCAATCCTTAATCGTATGCCGCAACAGCCAATTGGGCCTGCTCCGCCTGTTATGCAACGAAACGGTGATGGGCGCCGACGTGTGTTCCCTGGATGCCGCCTGGCAGGTATACGACGCCATGCTGTGCGATGAGCGCTTCGCCTTTTACCACGAGTCCGAGGGCCTGGATGAATATTTACGCTCCTACAGCGCCTCGGGCCGCGCATCCCCAAAGCTGTGGCAGGATGCCTACCTGGCAGCCTTTGCGCGCTCTGCGCACATTGGCCTGGCTACCTTCGACCGCGGCTTCGAAAAATTCGACTCTGTGCGCCTTCTCCTGCTGCCCCATGACCAGTGACCTTCCTCCCGTCAGCATTGCTTTGCAGACACTTGGCATCCCCCACCGCGTCTTCACGCACACCGAACCGATCCACTCGCTCGAAGAGGCCGCCCGTCAGCGCGGACAGCGCCCTTCACAGGTGGTGCGCTCGATCCTCTTCCGCGTGGGACAGGATGAGTTCAGGATGGCGCTGGTGGCGGGGCCAGCCCAGGTTTCCTGGAAGGCGCTGCGCAAACATCTTGGCCAATCCCGTCTGACGATGGCGACCGAAGAGGAAGTCCTGGCTGTGACCGGCTACCGCACCGGGACAGTGGGTCCGTTTGGGCTGGCGCGCCCGCTCCGAGTCCTGGTCGACCCGGGCGTGTTCGACGAGGAGGAAATTTCCCTCGGGTCGGGAATGCGCGGCGTCGCGATCATCCTCAACAGCACGGACCTGCTCCGCGGCCTGCCGGAGGCGGAAGTGGTCGCCCTGACCGAGTCCGCTTGACAAAATTCAGTCGCTGAATTATAATTATCCCATAAAGTCTATAATACAAGTAGACTTTGGTCACAGAAGGTAGTGTATGCGACTTTCCAAACGCGGTGAATACGGCTTGCGGGCCATGATTATGCTGGCGGGTGCCCCCCATGAAGATGCCTCGCTGCCAGTGGTGCAGATCAAGGAGATTTCGCAACGCGAGCAAATCTCCATCAAGTTCCTCGAGCAGATTTTGTTGACGCTCAAGAACGCGGGACTGCTCCACAGCAAGATGGGCGTCGGCGGCGGGTATTACCTGGCCAGGCCGGCCAGTGAGATCACCTTGGGCCAGATCTTCCGCGTGTTAGACGGCCCCGTGGCGCCGGTCAAGTGCGTCAGCCAGATGGCCTACGAGCCGTGCGGCTGCCCCGACGAGCAGACCTGCGGCCTGCGCCTGGTGATGGGCGATGTGCGCAACGCGATTGTGGACATCCTCGACCACACCTCCCTGGAGGATGTGGCCAAACGGCAGGAGTCAGTTCGCCAATCGTTGGGTATCACAAGTCCATAACACCGATCCAAATGCCTTGAAAAAGGCGGTTTTTTGTGGCCCAAAAGTATACTAATCCCATAGACTTTATATATCACATTTTTTCCACCTACTGGAGACTCTGATGGAAACTTCCTTTTGGCTCTACATCGTGGTCGGCTTTCTGGCCCAGATGATCGATGGCGCGCTGGGCATGGCTTATGGCGTCAGTTCGAATACCTTCCTGCTCAGCCTGGGGATTCCGCCGGCGGCGGCCTCGGCCAGCGTCCACATGGCCGAGGTGATGACGACCGGCATCTCGGGCTTCTCGCACTGGAAGCTGGGCAACGTCAACTGGAACCTGGTCAAGCGCCTGCTCATCCCCGGCGTGATCGGCGGCGTGGCGGGCGCCTACCTGCTGACCGCCTTCGACGGCGACATCATCAAGCCTTACATTTCCGCCTACCTGCTCATCATGGGCGTGGTCATCATCGTCAAGGCCTTCAACATGAAGAAGAAACACAACGAGGATGAATACCACGGCCCGAGGATCAGCCTGCTGGGACTCGTCGGCGGATTCTGCGACGCCATCGGCGGCGGCGGATGGGGCCCCGTGGTGACCACCACCCTGGTGGCGCGCGGCAAGCATCCGCGCCTGACCATTGGCTCGGTCAACTTCTCGGAGTTCTTCGTCACCTTCGCCGAGTCGGTCACCTTCGTGCTGGCCTTGAATTTCTTCGAATACTGGCAAATCATCCTGGGCTTGTTGATCGGCGGGGCGGTTGCCGCGCCTTTTGCTGCGATGATGGCAAGGAAATTGCCCATGAAGGCCCTGATGATCTTCGTGGGTGTCCTGATCATCCTGCTCAGCATCCGCACGATCTATCTGAGCCTGATATGAAAGCGAAGGGACGGGAGGGCCTCCCGTCCCTTCTTGTTTACCAAACCCCTGGGATCAGCCTGTACTTCGTCTTCTGCGCAAACTCCCGGTAGCCGGGCAATTCCGCTTGCAGGGTTTTGTCCTCCAGCGCGGTGCGCAGGATCATCACGCCTGCCAGCAGTACGGTCGGGACGAAGGCCCACAGCGAATCGAGCAGCAGCGGGATGAACACGTAGCCGAACAGCCCGCCCGCATAGCCCGGGTGACGGACAATCCTGTATGGCCCCGTGGAAACGACCTTATGGTCCCGATCCGTTTGGATGCGCACCGTACCCGAGAAGAAGCGGTTCTCGATCAGCGCCCAGGAGGAGAAGGCATACCCGAGGATGATCGCAATCACCGAGATGACGTGCGCGGGCATGGAAAACGCCGACGACCACCCGTAGAGTTTATCCAGCCCCGCAACGATCAGAATCACGACCGATCCCAACCCGAGCAGCGGCGCGAGGATTTTGTCCCAGGGCTTCGTGTCTTTGGCCTCCAGGAAGCGCGCGCGTTCGGCGATCAGGTCCGGGTGGCGGCGGGCAGCGAGAGCGCGGCTGACGGCGAAGGACAGGATACTGAGCAGCGCATAGACCCAGGCCTGCCACCAGTCCCACCTCCCCGAGATGAGCATGGGCAGCAGCGGGGCGACGATCACGATGAGCACCATTTGAACCACGGCGCGCCAGGGGAAGGCTTTGGTTTGTTTGGACATGGTTACCTCCATGCTTGCAATATGGAGTCCAGAAGCTCCGCTCCTGGACGTTCCCGACTTTCCGCAAGCAGAGCTTGCGGACTCCATATTTATTATAGCCATTTTGGCAGGAACTAGCGCGCGGGGTATAATCCGCCAAACAAAAATCAGAAAGAGGTAATGCCTTGGACCCTGTTATTTTTACGATTGAGTTGTTTGGATATTCGCTGCCCGTGCGCTGGTATGGCATCCTCGTCATGTTCGGGGTGGTGGTGGGCGGCTGGCTGGCCGAGCAGGAAGTAACCCGCCGCGGTGAAAAGGGCGAGCGCATCTGGGACCTGCTGGTGTGGGTGCTGCCGGTCGGGATCATCGGCGCGCGCCTGTGGTACGTGCTCAACGCCATCCTGGGCGGCAACTCTTATTATCTCGACAACCCCGCCCAGATCATCAACATCCCGGCCGGCGGCCTGCACTTCTTTGGCGGGCTGCTCTTCGGGGCGGTTGTGCTCTACTTTTACATGCGCAGGGAAAAACTGGATTTCTGGCTTTTCCTGGATGCGATTGCCCCCGCCGCCCTGCTGGGACAGGCCCTGGCCCGCCCGGCCAATTTCATCAACCAGGAATTGTACGGGCAGCCGACCGACCTGCCCTGGGGCATTTCCATCGACGCCGCCCACCGCATTGCCGCCTACTTGGACCTGGGCCAGTATCCCGTCGAAACGACGCGCTTCCACCCGACCTTTGCCTACGAGATGATTTGGAACATCCTGGCGACCTTGCTGCTGCTGTGGCTGGCCCGCCAGTATGTGGAGCGCATAAAGCCTGGCGCAATCTTCGGCGGTTGGCTGGTCCTGGCCGGCGTGGGACGGGTCATCATCGAACAGTTCCGTCCCGACCAGCCGCTTATCCCCGGCACGCCGATCAGTTACTCGGCGCTGGTGTCGATGCTGATGGCGGCGGCGGGGGTGGTGTTACTGCTGATCCGTTATGAAAAAATAAACCCAGCCTTTGCGCAAGGCTGGGAGGAGGAATACCAGGTCACGGCCGAAACCGGCAAGGCGGAACCCGCCGCCTAGGTACGCGGCCTTTCGACGCGCGCTTCCTGCGGGAGCGGTTCCAGCGCAATGGGAGTGGGGATCTCCTGCGCGGGGACTGCTCCCGTTTCGAATCCAAAGCGTTCGAAGATTTCAGGATACAGGCCCAGGATTTGTTCACGGGTGAAACCCATTTTTTCATACGAATAGTGATGGTCGCTGGCAAAGCTGAGCGCTTCCTTGACGGCTTCGTCCACGATGGAGTCGAGCAGGGGTTTGTCAGGATAGTTGAACTGCTCATAGAACGAGCGGATGACATGCTCCGGGCGTTGGATCAGGTCATCGTAGTTCAGGATCAGGTGACGGGTCGAGGGGTGGGCGTCGAGGTAGCGCAGCGGATGGGCATACCAATGCTGGGTCAGGTCGACGATCTCATCCAGGTAGTAATATCCCTCGCCCGGGTCGGTGAAGACACGACGGGCGTAGTTGATCCACGAGACGGTCGAGGGCAGCATGTCCAGCGGGTTGCGCACCATATAGATGATGCAGGCATCGGGGAAGAATTCCTTGAGCGTTTCGATCTTGGCGCTGAAGGCGGGATTCTTGGCGACGAAGTGTTTTTTGCCCGTGGCATACAGGTGCCGCTGCAACATGGACTTGTAGAAGGTCATGATGCGGCGCTTGCGTTCGGGGGAGAGAGCCGCGTCGAAGTGGATGTAGTCGGGCATCTCATCCATGAACGGGAAGAGGAAGCTGACGAAGTAGCCGTCCCAGATGTGCAGGTGGATGTTCTCGTCCTCTTCGGGTTGGAAGAAGGAGATGGGGTGGATCTTGATCTTGCCAAGCGTGGCCTTGTCGAAGGCAAACAGCAGGCGATGCAGGCGGCTGCCGAAATACTTGTGGTCGAGCCGGGCGATGAAGCGGGTGATCTTCTTCTGGGTGACCGAGGGCGTCAGGTAGATGTCCCAGGTGGTGAGGCTGGTGAAGGTCTGCGAGTCGCGCGAGAGCAGGCGGTGCAGGAAGGTCGACCCGCTGCGGAAGTTGCCGAGGATGAAGAGCGGCTTCTCGATGGGATGGTTTTTATAGGCGGGGAAGAGCAGGTCATCCAGGCGGAAGAAGAACCAATGGATGAGATCGCCAATGGGCCAGACAAGGTAGAAGAGGAGCAGGAAGATGAGCCGTTTGCGGTTGAGGCGGGCGGGAGTATGGCTGGCGCCGAAGAACGAGCGATAGGTCGTGCGCCAGAACAGGCGGGCGTTGAAGTGCATGAAATATCCTTGACGTGCGGGTTGAAACGCAAGAAAGGCCGCGGGCCTTTCCTGTGGGATTTTATCAGACTTCAATTATTTTGTTGTTAGGGTTTGGTTACTTCTTCCCGAAAACGTTCGCAGCCTGCGCGCGTCAACCCGGCCAACTCGTCGAAGGAGACCGGGTCCGATTTCTTGAAGTCGAAGCAGGACTTGCCCTGCACGTGCCTGCGCAGTTCGGGCGAGACGCCATCCAACCAGATGCAACGGGCGGACATTGCTGTCCGCCCGGGAATTTCCTTCACGTCACGACGCCTTGAATTCTAGATATCTAGGTTGCGCACGGCCTTGGCGTGCGTCTGGATGAAGCGGCGGCGCGGGTCGACGGCGTCGCCCATCAGCATGTCGAAGGTGCGGTCGGCTTCGGCGGCGTCGTCCACGGTCACTTGCAGCAGGGTGCGATTCTCAGGGTTCATCGTGGTTTCCCACAGTTGCTCGGGGTTCATTTCACCGAGACCTTTGTAACGCTGAATGCCAGCCTTCTCGCCAATCTCCCTCACCAGTTTATCCTTTTCGCCGTCGCTGTAGGCGTATTTGACCTGGTTCTTGTAGGCCACGCGGTAGAGCGGAGGCTGGGCGATGTAGAGATGTCCCTGTTCGATCAGGGCCGCCATGTAGCGGAAGAAGAAGGTCAACAACAGGGTGCGGATATGACTGCCGTCCACGTCCGCATCGGTCATGATGATGGTGCGCCCGTAGCGCAGGCCTTCGAGATCGAAATTATCGCCGATGCCCGTGCCCAGCGCGGAGATGAGCGCCTTGACCTCGTTGTTGCCGAGGATCTTGTCGAGGCGGGCGCGCTCGGTGTTGAGGATCTTGCCGCGCAGCGGCAGGATGGCCTGGAAGTGGCGGTCGCGGCCCTGTTTGGCCGAGCCGCCTGCCGAGTCACCTTCCACGATGTAGAGTTCAGTCTTGGTCGAATCGCGTTCGGAGCAGTCGGCCAGCTTGCCCGGCAGGGTCAGCGACTCGAGCGCCGACTTGCGGATGACCAGATCGCGGGCCTTGCGGGCTGCATCGCGCGCGCGAGCCGAAGTCAGACACTTGGCGATGATGGCTTTGGCCGCCTGGGGATTCTCCTCCAGGAAGGTGCCAAAGGCCTCACCCACCACCTGGGTGACGTAGGTCTGCACCTCGGGATTCATCAGCTTGACCTTGGTCTGCGACTCGAACTGCGGGCCCGGGTGCTTGACCGAGACGATGGCCGTCAGACCCTCGCGCGTGTCGTCGCCCGAGAAGTTCGGGTCAGAGTCTTTCAGCAGGCCGCTCTTGCGCGCGTAATCGTTGATCACACGCGTCAGCGAGGAGCGCAGGCCGGTCAGGTGTGTGCCGCCGTCGATGGTGTTGATGGTGTTGGCGAAGGAATAGACCGACTCGGTGTAGGCGTCCGTGTACTGGATGGCCGCCTCGATACCGATGTTCTCGATCTCCTTTTCGACATACACCACGGAATGCAGGTTCTCGCGGTTGCGGTTCAGGTAACGCACAAAGGAGGTGATGCCGCCTTCGAAGTAGAAGGTCATCTGGCGCTCGTGGCGCTCATCCACGAATCGGATGGTCACGCCGCGGGTGACGAAAGCCATCTCACGGAAGCGCTGGACGAGGGTATCAAAGCGGTAATCGATGTCCTCGGTAAAGATCAATTTGTCGAATTTGAAGGTCTGCTTGGTGCCGGTCTCGTCCTTGACCTTGCCGATCATCTGGATGGGACCCTGCGGCACGCCGCGCTGGTAGCGCTGCTGCCACCACTTGCCGTCGCGCCTGACCTCGGTCACGGTCCACTCCGAGAGGGCGTTGACCGCGCTGACGCCCACGCCGTGCAGACCGCCGGAGACCTTGTACCCGCCGCCGCCGAATTTTCCGCCCGCGCCGATGACCGTCATGACCACGTCCAGGGTTTCCATCGGCTTGCCGTTGGCGTCCTTCTTGGTCGGGTGCGGACCCACCGGGATGCCGCGTCCGTTATCCTCCACGGTCACACTGCTGTCGGGGTGAATGGTAATGTTGATCTGCGTGCAGACGCCGGCCAAGGCCTCATCGATGGCGTTGTCGACGACTTCGTACACCAGGTGATGCAGGGCCTTGATATCCGTGCCGCCCACGTACATGCCCGGGCGTTTGCGGACGTGCTCGATCCCCTCCAGCGCCTGAATGGAACTGACATCGTAATTGTTCGTTTGTGCAGTATCGGTCACAAATACCTCCAGAGATACGCCAGGGCAGTGGCGTCCAAAAAACTTGTCATGCGCGCGGCGCAGACGCGCCAGCCTTCAACTTGTCGAAAACGGTTTGCAGCCAGGCGGTCGTATCGCGGTAATAAATGAAACTTGCGGAAAGCAGGGCCGTGCTGATGAAGGCATGACCCAGGATCCCGACCAGCAGCATCCAGGAATTGGTCCCGGGGATGCTCCACAGGGAATTCAGCCCAATGTTGATCACTATCACGAACAGGATGAACAGGCTGCTGGAAGGCAGGGTAAAACGCGCCAGGCGGATGCTGCTGAAAATGGAGGAGAACATATCCTCGCTGTTCATGAAGATGCCGTGCCCGGCAAAGAAGAATGGCGTCAGCAGCCACATGGACATAAACCCGAGCAGCAGGAGCAGCCCCTGCCCCAGCATGGGACTGAAAAGGTACAGCAGAAAGAGCACGAAGAAAATCGGCGCCCCAATTCCGAACATCAGGATCGTGTACAGGAACGAGAGCGAGAAGGACTGCCCCAGCGCCGACAGGTGCATCGATTTGCCTGCGGGCAGGGCCAGGGAAGCCACCCAGCGATAGTACACGGCGCCGATCAACCAGCCGGCCAGGGTGAACAAAAAGCCCCACCCCAGGATTCCCTCGAAACTGGCAAGCGGGAGAACGCGCATCGGTCCCAATGGATTGTCCGCAGGCCGCAAGCCGTGCAGCAGGCTCGAAACCCCAATCGGAAAGGTGCTCAACGATGAGAACAGGTTGAAGTTCTTCGCAAAGGTGGTGTAGTGGGCGAGCGCCTGCTCCAGGGCGGTGGTGGGCACGTTGGGCATGTCTGCCATGCCCTGGTTCAACTCGGAGGCGGACAACAAAACCCTCTCGACGCTCAGGCGCGGCCCCAGCCACAGGAACAAATCCAGCGCCAGCGGCAGCAGGATCACCGCCAGGTGAGTCGCAATGGTGTCAAACCCCGCCTTGAGGGCGCTGATCACGCTGGGCGGCGGGGGGAGGGTTTCGAGTCTGGGCGCTTCCATAATAACCGTTTGATTCTACCATACCGCCCGCGTTACCCGCAAATCTGTTCTATTCGGCGCGGCAGCCTGCGCAGGCTGAAATGGCCCGGGCGCGCGGATGGATTGGGGTAAAATGCCTTTGAGATGCAAGAACCCGTCCCCGCCCAGCCCGATGCCAGCCGCATCAGCGTATTGACTGCCGCCGTGCTGTTGGTATTTTCCCTCACGCGCATCCTGCCCGCGCCCGAGTACACCGTCAGCCTGCAGCTGCCCGGCTTCTACCTGGCAATTCCCCTGACCCTGAACCTGGGGTTGACCCTGCTGGCCACCTTGCTGACGGCCTCGGGCATGGATTGGGTGTTGCGGTCGCACCCCGGCCTGCGCGGCCGTTCCAGCGTCGAACACTGGCTGCTGCCGACCCTCACCACCCTGGTGGTGGGCGCCACCCTGACCCTGGTCCCGGACCTGGCCGCCTGGTGGATGGGAATGTTCATCAGCGCCCTGCTGTTGCTGCTGGTCTTCCTGGCCGAATATATCGTGGTCGGGCCGGCCGACTCGCGTTATGCCCTGGCGCGCGCGGGCCTGACGGCCCTGGCGTATGCCTTGTTCCTGATCCTGGCCGTGTTCCTGCGCCTGGCAGGCGCGCGCCTGTTCGTGCTGGCGCCGGCCCTCTTCGTGGGCGCGGGGTTGATCGCCCTGCGCATCCTGTACCTGGACGGCGCCAACCGATGGGATTTTCCCTGGGCTTCGGGCATCGGCCTGGTCTGCGCGCAATTGGGAGCCGGCCTGCACTACTGGCCGATGACTTCCCTGCAAATGGCGCTGGCGCTGACGGGGGCGCTTTATGCGCTGACCACCCTCTCGGTCAACGTGGCAGACGGGCTTCCGCCGCGCCGCGCCTCTGTAGGCCCGCTCCTCATCCTGGCTGTGACCTGGACCGCCTCGGCCTTCCTGCGTTGATCTCCATCCCGCGTCCAACCGAGTAACCATCCCATCCAATTTGTGTTTCTTACTATTGACCTCGAAGAGAATCGACCAAAGGAGAGAAGGACAAATGCAAATTCTGCTTGCGATCGGAGTCATAGCCCTGGCGTACGTGATCGGCTCGATACCCTTTGGGCTGTTGATCGTAAAGTTGATGACTGGCAAGGATATTCGAACCGTGGAGAGCGGGCGCACCGGCGGGACGAACGCCATGCGCGCAGCCGGGTTTTGGGCCGGGCTGTTGACCGCGCTGATGGACATCCTCAAGGGCGCCGTGGGCGTGTGGATTGCGCGCGCCCTGTTCCCCGACGCCGCCTGGCTGCATGTGCTGGCCCCCCTGGCGGCCATCCTGGGACATAACTACTCGATCTTCCTGATCGAACGCGACGCGCAGGGACGTTTCGTGCGCCTGCGCGGGGGAGCGGGCGGGGCGCCTTCGGTGGGCGGCGCCATGGGGCTGTGGGCGGCTTCCGTACTGATTATCGTGCCGCTGGGGGCGCTGGTGTTCTTTACGCTCGGATACGCCTCGATCACCACCATGAGCGTGGCGCTCTTCGCCATCATCGTTTTTGCCGTCCGCGGGCAGTGGGTCTACGTGCTGTACGGCGTGCTGGCCGAAGTGCTGCTCATTTGGGCGCTGCGGCCCAACATCCAGAAATTACTGAGCGGAAACGAGCGTGTGGTCGGCATCAGCCTGCACGGCAGGTTGAAGGCCAAAAAGGAAAAGGAAAGCGCCGCCGAAGCGGTCAGTAAAATGGATTAAATTCCGTTTTCTTCTGCGCCATGAAAACGCCCCCGCCCGAAAGGCGGGGGCGTTTC
>JBMOMS010000228.1:0-5733 GCA_049324895.1 Chloroflexota bacterium | reverse complement strand
CAGAAAGGCTGGGCTGACATGCTCTCCTCCCTTATCAAACGCGTCAAAAAAACCGAGCGCGGTTTTGTCGACATCCAGAAAACCGCCGAGGAGGTCTACACCAGCCTGCCCGCTGAGGATGTGCTCGAACTGGCGCGCCAACTGTACGCCTCGCACCTGCCCCAGGCGCGGATGCTGGCGACCTTCCTGTTCGGGAAACTGGCGGCGCACTCGAAGGAAGCGCTGGCCATCCTGCACCTGCGCGTCAGCCTGGATGAGGATTGGCGCGTGCAGGAAATCCTGGCCAAGGCCTTCGACCAGTACTGCCGCGACAGCGGCTACGACAAGACCCTCTCCGCCGTGCGCGACTGGCTCTCGGACAGCAATCCCAACACGCGCCGCGCCGTGACCGAAGGCCTGCGCGTCTGGACCTCGCGTCCGTACTTCGACGAGCATCCCGAGGCCGCCGTCCAATTGCTGGCCTCGCTGCGGCTCGACCCGAGTGAATACGTGCGCAAATCGGTGGGAAACGCCCTGCGCGACATCAGCCGCCAGCACAGGAAACTGGTCGCAGCCGAGCTTGCGAAATGGGACAAGACCGACAAACGCGTCCAGCAGGTCTATCAGCTGGCCAGCCGATTTCTCAAATAGACAATGCCCGCTCCCACCTTTCACCTGTTTTCTTCCCCAGGCAGGGACGACCTGCGCTACATCCTCGAAGCCAGCCGTCCATACCTGGAAGGGAGGGAAGACGCGACGATTGCCTACCTGCCCCTGGCCTCCCTGTACATCGAACGCTGGCAGGAACTGACGGCGGAAGCCTTCCGGGGCCTGGCGCGCCTGCGCACCATCAACACCGAGCTGATGCGCCTGCCCGAAATGGAATCCATCCTGCGCGAGGCCAAACTGGTCTACATCCCCGGCGGAAACACCTTCCTGCTCAACCACCGCCTGCACATCAGCGGGCTGATGCCCTATTTGAAGAAGAAAACCCAGGCGGGGCTGCCCGTGGTGGCCTTCAGCGCCGGCGCGATCCTGTGCGGACCGAACATCCTGACCTCGAAGGACTTGAACACCGTGGGCACGCCGCATTTCGACGGGCTGGGCCTCTCGCCCTTCAATTTCAAGCCGCATTACCCGCTGGATGAAGCCGGGCAAAGCGTGGTGGACGATTGGCTGGGAGACTATCAATTCTTCCACGACAACCCCATCGTCATGATGACGGACGGCGCCTATGTGAAAAGTGAGGGCCGCAAGGCAGTGCTCGTCCGCGGCGAGGCATGGATCATGCGCCAGGACCGCGAAAAACACAGGCTCGAAGAGGGCCAACCCATCGCATAAGCCGATCGCCGCATGAAAAAGGCCCCGTTCAAACGGGGCCTTTTGACTCAAACCGGGCTGCGCCAAAGGGCGCCTCACTCCACGAAAGTTTCCCACTTGCTCGCGCCCTGCGGCACGATGAATTCCTTGAACCAGCCCGTCAAATCCCAGTACATGGCCTGCCACATGTCGGCGCCGAAACCGTAACATTCCGCATTGCGGAAATCCTGGGGCAGGGTATCCGGCAGCAGGCAAAGCGGCGTCTCCAGCCCTGTCCCGGGCGGCGCATTGGGCACTTCGCCGGTGCGGCTGTTGCGCTGGTTGGGGGTGGGGAAGCAATCCATGAACCAGGACCCGTTGACATCGGGCAGGCGGCACCAGCTTTGGTCCGCAACCTTGATGACGGGATAGGTCTGCGCGTCCTTGACCACGTTGTTCGGATTCATCAGGCGCACCGTATCGCCGCCGTCGCTAAGCAGGATATTGGTCTGGGAGGCGTAGAAGACGATGCGCTCACCGACCTTAAGCGTCTTGCTCGGCAGCGTGTACGGACTGGAACCCTGCCCGGCCGCATCGTCCAACTTCCAGCCGTTCAGGTTGATGTCCAGCGGGCCGAGGTTGGCGACCTCGATGTATTCATCGTATACATCCACCTTGCCGTCCTGGTTCCAGTCGAAGCCGGCCCGCGGCATGAACTCGTTGATCACCAGGGTGGTCGAGGGGGTGACGATCACCGCGCCCTTGCGGGTGGCGGTGCGGGTGGGCGAGGGTGTCTTGGAGGGCGTGGCCGTCACACCTGCGGCCCAGTTGGCATAGCCGGGCGTGCCATAGATCCAGTTTCCATCGGCATCCTTTTCGGTTGGGGTGCCGCCAAAGGTATACCAGTTGGCAGACATGTCGCGGAAACTGACCAGATGGCGTTCCATGGTGTAATAGCTGGGGGAGGCCACACCCGCCGGCCAGGCTCCGCCGTTGGCGTTGGCGGTGTCGATCAGGATGCCCGAGGCGTTCCTCAATTCCAGGGCCTTGCCGTCATTGGAAATGGAATCCGAGATATTCTTGTTGATCACCACACTCTCGAAGGTCCCGGCGCGGGCCAGGATGAAATATTTTCCCGCGGCAATGGTGTGATCGGGATCCGACGCCGAGAACACGATGTTGATCGAACCATCGGTGGATTTGAGCGTCCAGCCGCTCAGGTCGACTGCAACCGAGCCGCGGTTGTACAACTCAATCCATTCGTCCGAGGAGCTGGCCTTCGTGCCCATCCAGGCGATTTCACTGATGACAACGCTCAGGGTGGGGGTGGGGGAGGGCGTGGCCGTGCGCAACGTGCCAGTGGGGGTGGGCGTGCGGCTGGGCGTGTGAGTGCGCGAGGGGGTGGGCGTGGACGATGGAACGACGGAAGGCGCCGTGACCGTGTTGTCGGTGCTGGTGCTGGCTTTGTTGGTGTTGGTTGCCAGGTCGCTTACCTTGTCTGCGGCAATCGAGGGGGTGATGGTTCCATTTTTGGATAAGCTCAGGACCGAGAGGGTGAAGGTTTTGTGATCGCCCGAATCGGTGATGCCCCAGGCAGCGACCACCGCCGTCCCCGATTGGGTGATGTCGGCAGAGGTAAAGCTGCCGGCGTCGATCCCCTCAGAGAAGACCACTGTAAAGCGGATGGGCAGGGTGGTGGCCGGGTCCGGCTGCCCGGCGGCCTGGTTGACGGTGACGGTCGGGTCGGTGGTGTCGTAGAAAATGATGTTGCCGGCGTCTTCGCTGGTGCTGGCCGTATTGTTGTTACCGGCGTAGTCGGTCACCCGGTTGGCGGGAATGGAGGGGATGATCGTCCCGTTCGAACTGGCGCTCACCGCCGTCAGGGTGAAGGATTGGTGGTCGCCGGCGTCGGCAATGCTCCAGGTTACGCCCGTCGCGGTCCCCTCCTGGACGATGTCGGATTGGGTGAAAATACTGACGATGATCGGCTCGGAGAATTCAACCGTGAAAGAGGCCGGCAGGGTATTGGTGTGGGAGGCCTGGTACCTGGCCCGGTTGACCGTAACCGAAGGAGGGGTGGTATCGGCGTATGTAACAAAATCAGTACCTGTACTGGCCTTATTAAAATTCCCAGCCAAATCCTTCACTGAATCTGTTTCGGTGCCTGCATTAATGACCGGCTTTATTTTGCCGCCGCTGTCGGCAATCCCAACAGCCGACAGAGTGAAGGTCTGGTGATCACCCAGATCGAGGATTTCCCAAGTAATCAGCGAGGGTGATATATAACCTTCTGCTTCCGTCTGGGTGATGTCATCCACGGTAAAAGTGGCGGGATCGATTGGCTCGGAGAACACAGCCGTGAAATTCACCGGAGGCCCGCTGGCAGAATCAGGCTGACCAGCAGCCTGGTCGACCGTCACGGTCGGGGCAAGGTTGTCCACCAGGTAGTCTTCATCAACCGCCGGTTCAACAACGGGAAGGGGCGTGGATACCGCATCGGTGATCGTGGCAGACGGACTCAAGTCCAAACTCACTGGGCCATTGAAGCCAGCCAAATCGTTGCCAGAGACGGTTACATCGTACACGTTGCCGCTTATACGGAGGACAGCACTCACCGTGGCCGTCGTCGTAGGGTCGGGGGAATTGACGTGAACTAGATAATTCGATAACAATTCAGCGTTAACTACCGGCTCGCTGAAGGTGGCGCGAAAAGTTACGTTCTCCTTATTGGTATCCCGCGCAGGCGGATCCTGGCGCGCAAATGAAACCAGGTAGGGAGTTGCAAGGTTGTCGATGACGAGGGCCGCATTGACAGACAGGGATCCCAGTTGTCCTGGCTCTGGAAGTTCCAGGTTGGCATTGCCCACCGCGCCCGTAATCGTGCCGCCGTTCAGGGTCAGGGAATCCGTCCCAACGTAATCCAGGTCGCCGGAAGCATCTCCGCTTTGCACGGTGTAATTGAAGGTCAGGGTGGCGGTGCCGCTGCCGCTGGCGTATAAGGCATATCCGTCGTGCAGGCCGGTCTCCATTTGCAGGCGGGGCGTGCCCGTGACGTTTACGTTGGAACTGAACGTCACCGTGACCGCGATGACGTGTCCCGTCGTATAAATACCTGGGTCTGTGGTGGAAGAGACGCCCAGCACAGACAGACAAGGCAGGGGCAGGCTGGATGAGTTCTGCGGGCTGCTGGGAGAAATCAGGACAAAGTCGGCGCTGTTGTTATCCGAGTCGATGCAGCCATTGCCAATACGCTCATAGCTTTGATCGGAGGTGCCGCTCAACGGGGGTAAAGCGGGTTCCTCCATGTATGACGTTGTACTACACATCCCTGCCTGATCAACAATATTATTGTCGGCCTTGGTCAACGCAATGCCACCGGTATCTGCTACTCCCAAGCTGGTTGAGACATCCGGAACAACCATACCAGAATACGTACTGCCTGCAACCAGGAATCGTCTGTGCGATTCCAATGAAACTGCGTCAAAAATGTACAGGTTGCTAAGTGTGGAACCGCACCCGCTGGACGCCCGCAATTTCCAGCCAGTGAGAACAATGGGGCCATCGGTAGGATTATAGATTTCGATGAATTCATCACTCCCGCCATTGGGACCGGTCGTGCGAAACTCACTAATCACCAGATTGCTGGCAAGCTGTTCCTGCGGAGCCGCGCCCACAGACTCGACGGACCGCAGGAACATCCCGACCAGCCAGGCAGACAGGCCGAGCAGCAGGGAGAGGGTCAACAGACCGCGGGCAAAGCGGGGAGAGAAAGGGGTCATCAGGGGCAACTCAAGGCGAAGTGAAATCCATACAACAGGGACCAGTCGGGTCAGATCCAACCGGTCTGTTGGGATTATAAACCACCCCTATTAAAAATAAGTGAAACCGCGCGCGCCCGGGGGCCGCACCCGTGCGGTACGGGAAAAATCAACGAGGTTCGACCACCAGTTTGATGGCCGTGCGCACCTTCGTTTCGATTTCCACGTCCACGAACTCCGGTACGCAAACCACCTCGATCCCGTCGTTTTTCAAGTATCCCGTGGCCAGCACCAGGGCCTTGACGGCCTGGTTCACAGCACCGGCGCCGATGGCCTGCACCTCCGCCCGTTTATGTTCACGGACGACGCCTGCGATCGCCCCGGCGACGGCAGCGGTGCGGGAGTTGGCAGAAACTTTGATCATATCCATGCTGAGCCTCCCAACGAGTTTGGATTTTGGGGCTTTCGTTAACGATTGTACAGGAAACCCAATTTCTATACAAGCAGTATATTAGTAGGGTATCCTATTATAGAAATAGTAGTAGGTACTGTGGAGGATGTGGAAAACTGTCGGTGCCCCCCAAATACGGGCGGAAGGCGCGGGGGGGGGGGGGGGGGGGGGGGGGGGGGGGGGGGGGGGGGGGGGGGGGGGGGGGGGGGGGGGGGGGGGGGGGGGGGGGGGGGGGGGGGGGGGGGG
>JBMOMS010000227.1:0-5771 GCA_049324895.1 Chloroflexota bacterium | reverse complement strand
CCGTTTCCAAATACTGGCTGACGCTCCGTCGCTTGGTTCGCATGATTGCTCATGCCGTTGAAAAACTGTTCGACTTGGCGAATGTCGCCTTTCGTCACTCGCGTTTTGCTCTTTCGTGATCTACTGATTATATAATACCCACGGTCATACGTTGCGCCTTCGGGTATTGTATAATCAAAATACCCCAACCAGCCGACTCCCTGTGAAGCATCCCATGTCGAACCAACCAACCTTCCAAATGAACGCGTGGGACATCCTGCGCGAAAACGCCCTGCAAATCGTGATGTACGTTCTCGGCGCGATCCTGTCGGGGCTGGCCTGGCTGCCGCTGGCGGTCATCTACCTGGTGTACAGCCTGCTCTCGAATGTGTTGTACATGGCCTGGGTTTGTCCGTATTGCGGACATTACAGCCTGGGCACCTGTCCCGCGGGATTTCACATTTTATCCGCGCGGCGCTTCAAGCCCAAACCAGGCGGGACCTTCAGCCGCGAGTTCCGCCGCAACGTGGCGGTGATGGTGCCCGGCTGGTTCCTGCCTCCCATCGTGGGCGTGTACCTGCTCCTGACGGGATTCTCGTGGGGCCTGCTGGCCTTGCTGGTCGTCTTCTGCGTCGTTGCATTTTGGTGGCTGCCTGAAAGCTCCAAAAAACATTGCGCAGGCTGTGAGACGGTTGACTGTCCGCGCAGGCCGAAGCCAAAGCTGGTAAAGCTGTAGAAAGCAGATGTGATGTTGGAGTCTAAAAATCCCCTTCCTTTTTCCAGGGAAGGGGATTTCCATTGTCTGCGTTCGCTTCAGGCTTCCACTACTTCGAAATCGTGAGTAATCTCGACGGCATCCTTCAAGGGGCGTAGACCGGACAATATTTTTCCCCGCTCAATAAAATCGCCTTGCGCACCTTCCCGGAATCGACGCCCTTGCCGACGGCCTGGTGGTGGATGTGGATCCTGCGGAAGCGCCAGGGCGGGGCGTCGCCCTGGGCAGCCGGTCGCGCGCGGTGCGCCTTCGCCTTTCCAGCCAACGGACGCAGGGACCGGCTGTGGAAAAGCAGTCTCGTGTATTTTTTCACTTTTCCTGTCTGTTTCAGGGGGCATGGTTTATAATTCGCGCACGCACGCTAAAAAACTTAATAAGGAGAGCCATCGCCATGTTACATGAACCTGCAAAGCCCTCAGGGAAAGACCCTGCGGGACCCTATAAAATGCAGTTGGGGATTTGGATGTTTGTTTTCTACTCTCTCTTCTATGCCGGGTTTGTCGCCGTCAATTTGCTCAGTCCGCTGGCAATGGCGGCGATTGTTTTTGCAGGCTTGAACCTGGCGACGGTCTACGGCTTTGCGCTCATCATCGTGGCGCTGATCGAGGCCCTGGTCTACGACTGGATGTGCCGCCAAAAGGAAGCGGAGTTTGCCGCGGCTGAAAAGCAGGATTCTAAAAAAGGAAAAGCATAAGCCATGGCAATCATCGTCTTCCTCATCTTCGTTGTCTTTGTCATCGGGCTTTCGCTTTATTTGGGCAACAAAGCCAAGACCTCCAGCGGATATTACGCCGCGGGCGGACAGATCCACTGGAGCGTGAACGGCATCGCCTTCGCGGGGGATTACCTCTCGGCGGCGTCCTTCCTCGGCATCTGCGGCATGATCGCCACCGTCGGCTATGACGGCTTCCTGTACTCCATCGGCTATCTCGCGGGCTGGATCGTGGCGCTGTTCGTGGTGGCGGAGCCGCTCAAACGCTTGGGCAAGTACACCTTCACCGACGCGGTGGACGCCAACTACAACTCGCGCGGAATCAAACTGGCGGCAGCCATCAGCACGCTGGTCGTTTCGATTTGCTACCTCATCCCGCAGATGGTTGGCGCGGGCGTGCTGGTCGAGCCGTTGTTGGGAATCCCCCACGCCTGGGGCGTGCTCATGGTCGGCGCCATCGTCATCACCATTGTCGCCACCGCGGGCATGGCATCCACCACGTACGTGCAATTTTTGAAGGGCGCACTGCTAATCGTTTTCTCCACTGTTCTCGTGGGAGCGGTGGTCATTCGCGGCTTGTCCACCCAACCCGACCAAAACGGCAAAGTGCCGTTCTACGAGTACTCTCACCTGGAAGCGGTCAAGAACGGCGACCAAATCGAAGTCACAGAAGCAGGTTGGGAAGCTTTGGAGCAGGCTGAGGTCAAGGGCGGACTGTTCTTTGTCAAACTCGGTCACGAAGGCAAGGAAACCTGGTGGTATGCCTCTGAAACAGATGGCGTGCTTACTTTAAAGGAATCCCAATCCGTGGTGACCAAAGGCGCGGAAAAATGGATCAACGGCGCACCCGCCTCGGCGGATAATCAACTGCGGCAGGTGGGTAACCTCCAGCAAATTCGCGGACAGAAAGACACCGAAACGGGCAGCCTGTCCATCTTCGAGTTTTTATCCACCATGACCGCCAAGGACACCGTCATCCAGACCTGGAAGACCGCCAGCTTTGTGGACAAGGCTGGAGACAAGGTCACCGTCTACTACCCCAAGGATGTCACTGGCGACCGCATCATGCGCCCCGGCTTGAAATTCAAAGTGGAAGGCACCTGGCTCGAACGGCTCGACTTCCTCTCGCTGATGTTGGCGCTCTTCCTCGGCACCGCCGCATTGCCGCACATCCTCATCCGCTATTACACCGTGCCCAGCCCCGCCAGCGCGCGCAAATCCACCATCGTGGCAATTGCCGCCATCGGCTTCTTCTATATCCTGACCCTCTTCATGGGATTGGGCGCCATGGTCAACGGCGTTATCAACCCAGCCGACAGCAACATGGCGGCGCCCCTGTTGGCGCGTTCCTTCGGTGAACTGCTCTTCGCAGTCATTTCCGCGATTGCCTTCGCCACCGTGCTTGGAACGGTCAGCGGCTTGATCGTCGCCGCTTCGGGCGCGGTTGCCCATGACCTGTTCGACCGCTACCTGAACATCAAGATGGACGACCGCCAGAAAGTCCGCGCCGGGAAGATCTCCGCCTTTGTCATCGGCGGCATCGCCATTTTGCTCGGCATTTTGTTCAAGGGCATGAATGTCACCTTCCTCGTCGGGCTGGCGTTCGCAGTGGCGGCTTCGGCAAACCTGCCCGCCATCGTCATGCTGCTCTTCTGGAAGAAGACCACAGCGCGGGGCATCGCCGCCTCCATCGTGGTGGGCATTGTCACCTCGCTGGGATTGATCGCCTTCTCGCCGGAGTTGTACACCCTCTATGGGATGAACCCGCTCGACGCGCCGATTCCGCTCAACAACCCGGGCATTGTTTCCATCCCGTTGAGCTTCATCACGCTGGTGGTGGTTTCGCTGATGACCCAAAAGAACGGCAAGGCGTAAGTTCCAAAACTTGAACCACTGAAACACGGAGATTTGGAGTCCGACGTCTCCTGACGTTGGACTCCATTTTCATCACATCATGAACGATTCGATCCTCGTCAACTTCCACTGTCATTCGATGTTCAGCGACGGCGAGCAGACGCCCGAGGCGCTGGCGGCGAGCCTGGCTTCGGCGGGAGTGCGTTACGCCGCCCTGACCGACCATGACAGCATCGAAGGCTTGCCGCGTTTTCGCGAGGCGCTCAAGAAGCGCGGCGTGGCTTGCCTCTCCGGCGTGGAGTTGACGACCCAGTTCGACGGGCGTGAAGCCCACCTGCTTGGCTACGGATTCGACTTCGAGAATCCCGAACTGGCGGCGACCCTGCTCTCCATGCGCCAGATTCATAACCTCGAAGTCCACAGCATCGCGGGGACATTGCGCAAGGCGGGTGCCAGCCGTCCGAATGACAACGGAGCAGCCGTCAGCGCCGCCCCGCAGGGTCAACTCGAGATTGGCGAAGCCATCGCGCTGATCCATCGCGCCGGCGGACGGGCATTCCTGGCTCATCCGCTTGTCCTCGAACCAGACCTGGGAAAATTGGATGAACTGATTGGGGAATTGAAGTCAAAGGGGTTGGACGGTCTCGAAGCCATTTACGCACCCTTCACCGAAAGCCAGTGCGACTCTTTGATTGACCTGGCGAACAAACACGACCTGCTGGTTTCCGCCGGCACGGACGTTCACGGCAACAACCTGCCGGACAATCATTTTGGCATCGAAATGCCGCGCGACGATTGGTTCCAGTTTCGGCAGGCTTTCTTTTCGAGCGTCAGTTTTTCAGACGAAAGCCACCCTTCGTATCGGAAGGCGTCCAGCGTCCACGACCATGCGGCATCGGCAAAGCACCGGCGTTTCCAGCGGCGCTCCTTTGCGCTGCGAATCTTCCTACCCACGTTGATCGCCATTGGGTTGTTCCTCTCTGCCATCTGGGGCATCATCCTGCCGTCCTTCGAGCAGACCCTGCTGGAGCGCAAGCGCGAAATGATCCGCGAGTTGACCAACTCTGCCTGGAGCATTCTGGCGTCCTATGAGCGCGACGAACAAAATGGGTTGCTGACGCGTGAAGAGGCGCAGGCGCTGGCAATCACCCGCATCGAGGCGCTGCGCTACGGCGCGGACAGCAAGGACTATTTCTGGATTCAGGACATGCAGCCGCGCATGATCATGCATCCCTATCGCAGCGACCTGAACGGGCAGGAACTCGACAGATTCACCGACCCGCGTGGGGTCGCCATCTTTGTCGAGTTTGCCGACCTGGTGGAGCGCGAAGGGGAGGGCTACATCGATTACGTCTGGCAGTGGAAGGACGATCCGCAGCGGCTCGAACCGAAGGAGTCCTACGTCAAGGGCTTCGCACCCTGGGGCTGGGTCATCGGCACGGGCATCTACACCGACGATGTCAATCAGGAAATTGCCGCCATCGAGAGGAGCCTGGTCAACACCTCGCTGGCAATTTCAGGCGCCATTATTTTATTGCTCGTGTTCGTGCTGCAACAAAGCCTGCGCATCGAGCGGTCGCGGCAGGAGGTGGTCGATACCCTGCGTGAATCCACCGAGCGCTATCACACCCTGATCGAAGCCACCACCGAAGGCACCCTGCTCATCCTCGATGACCGCTGCCGCTATGCCAACCCCACCTTTTTGGATATGCTCGGCTACACCGCCCGTCAACTGGAATTTTTGGAACTCGCCGACCTCCTGCCGCATGAAGCGGATAACGACGCGGTTTGGGAGCGGTTCCAAAATGCGGACGTGGAACAGGCGGCGGGCGAATCGCTCGAAGGTTGTTTGACTCGGCGCGACGGGAGTCTGGTGGAATGCATCCTGACCGTCAACCCGATTCTGTTTGCCGGTCAGCGCGGATTCATCCTGCTGGCAAAAGACATCACGCGCCAATCCCTCGCGCTCGAAAACGGCGAATTGAACTCGGCGGCAGGCTCGGTTTCGATTGGGATTTTCCGCGCAAGGGCGGCAAGGCGCGGCATCTTTTTGGAAATCAATTCCGCGGGACGCGCCCTGCTTTCGCATCTCTCGCCCGCCGAAACTTCCCAGCCCGCCCTCGCGGACTTCTTCCCTGACTCCGCTGAATACGAGAAGTTTTTCCAGTCCCTGCTCGTGGATGAAAAAATCGAAAATCACATCCTCCGCGTCGAGGCAGGGGACGCGGCGGGGCGGTTTATTTCGCTTTCGGCGCATCTGATTCGGGACGAACACAAACATCCCGCCTACATCGACGGCTCGCTGGAGGATGTCACCACAACCCACAGGCGCGAGGCGGAACGCGAAGCGCTGATCGAAAAGTTGCAGACCTCGCTGCTCTTCCTGCACGAACCGATTGCCAATCTCGGACGGGATGTCGTCACCTGCCCGATGGACACCAGCGTCAAAAA
>JBMOMS010000226.1:0-42541 GCA_049324895.1 Chloroflexota bacterium | reverse complement strand
CTCCGCGTGGAGGTGGCCTTCTTCGCTGGGGGTTTGGCCTTGGGCTGGGCCTCCGTTTTGGGGGCTGGGGCCTTCCTCGGGCGGCGGGCAGGCTTGGAGGCAGGCTCGGGCCGGGCGGCAGCTTCCGCATCGACGCGGGCCTGCAAATCCTCGCGCAGAAGTTCGAGCTGGTGCGGCTTGTCCACGTCCATGCAGGGTTCGGCGTGCTCCCAAAGGATCGGACGGCCGGTGATGCCGATGCGCTTGGTGATGCGTTCCACCGCATCTGCCAGGGTGAGCTTGCCCGTGGCGAGCAGGAAGAGCGTGCCGAAGCCGATGGTGGCTGCCTGCTTCAAGGGACTCTTGCGGTTGCCGATCAACTGCTCCCACATGTCGAGGTGTTCGGTGGCCATGCGCACGTGCGAGACGTTGATGTCTGCGCCGCAGACCTGCATGTCCTTGAGTTTGGTGTAGGTGCGGCGGGAATTGGGGAAGCGCTCTTCCATCACCTCGCGCGGGCAGACGCCGTAGTAGATGTCTTCGCGGCTTTGCATGGAGGTCTCGACCAGCCAGTCGATGTGCTCGCTGCGCAGGGCTGGGATGTCGGACGAAACGATCAGCACGTACTCGGCCTGTGGGTTGAGGTCGAGCACCTTGTTCACGCCGGCCACGATATTCGACAACATGCGTCCCTGGTTGGACAGGTAGTACAGCGGTTTCTCGCAGGTCAATCCACTCTTGGGCGTCAGGCCGACGATGATGATGTTATCCACATTCTTCGCTCCGCCCAGCGCATCCAGCACCCATTGGATCATGGGCTTGCCGGCGATGTCGAGCAGGGCCTTTGAGTCGCCTTTGGCGTAGGTATAGAGCGGATCCTGGGGTTGGGGAATTCCCCCTGCGGTGACGATTGCATCCATGACTGTATCTCCTGGTCGATGTATTCCAAAACAAGCCGGGCCGCGACGCTGGCTCCGCTAATTCAATTCCTGCAGGGTCGGCTGGAAGCCCAGTTGGTCGAGCATCGCGTTGTATTCTTCGCGGGTGAGCGCGCGTCCCTTGCCCGAGACCGCGATCAGGGCGGCTTCCATCATGTTCGTGCCGAAGGAGCGTCCATCCAGCACAGGCGTGGTGGTGAGCAGGTATTTCACGCCGCACTGGCGGAAGAGTTCCACGTCTTCGGGTGTGGTGGTGTTGGTGACGACGACCTTGCCGCGCATGTCGTCGGGCATGTAGCGCTTGATGTAGTGGCAGTCGCCCGCCACGACGGTGGCCCACTGGAACAGGTCGCCGTGTTTGGGCTTGCGCTCCTCCTGCTTCTTGCCGGTGGGATAGATCCAATCGAAGGGCAGGCGTCCGGCAATCGGCATGAACAGGGCTGCCAGGACCTTGAGCTGGCTGTCGGTGCGCAGTGGGATCGGGATGCCCAGCGAGAACATCAGGTCGCCGAAGACGCACTCGTAGCCATTGTCGAGGAAGGAGCGTGTCAGGCCCCAGCGGTCGGCGCCGGTCATGATGAAGGCCTTGCGCCCGCGCTGATCGATGTATTCCTTGATGTGCCTGTCCAGAAATTCCGCAGACTGGCGTTCGAGCGTGATCTTCAGGCCGGTGCCATCCACCACGGGCGTCTTCTTGATGAAGCGCACCATGGGTTGGACCGAATAGAGCGGGTACCATTTGGTGTCCACCATCAGGCCCAGGTCCCCGCCGCCCACGCCGAAGGCGTCCACCGTGCCATCGAGTTCCTTGTATTTCAGGGCGGCGGCTTCCATGTCGCCGTCGGTGCCGATGCGTTCGATGCTGACCTTTTCACCCAGCAGGGTCACTTCCACCGCTTTGTTGCGTTTGGACGATCCAATACTGATGCTGACTGCTCGTTTCATGATGGGGCCTCCGGGGGAGAGATACTGTCAGTATACACCAAATCAAAAAGCAGAGACAACCGTCAAGTTATCTCTGCTTTTGGGTATGGGGACATTATGGTTTATGCAGTTGAAGCTCGGAAATATATCGGAAATCCCTCAAGTTAAGCGTGTAAAGCGAAAGATGGTGCGCGATTGCTGTTGCAGCGATGAGGGCATCCGGGACGGTTAATCTGTGGCTTAATGCATATCGTTCCAGAAGTTCCAAAAACTTGTCAGATATGTCGGCATCCAAAGCAATTTGATTCAGGCGCGATAGATGCTTTTGCAGTCTGGCAAGTTCATTTTTATCCCTGGCGCCATAAAGTAATTCCCCGTTCGTAATAACCGAGACAGCCAGGTCCGAAAGCCCCACCCTTTGCAATTCAGATACAACGTCCGGATTGCCTTTATAAAATTCAATCAGGATATTCGTGTCACAGAGGATCATGCGCGATATGGCCAGGCCTTTTCACGAATGGATTTAATGGAGACATCCCTGTCAGCCCAAAGGCCTGCCAATGCAAAAAAATCACCCTCCCCGCCTTCAGTTTGAATTTCATCGGGGAGCGTTTCCTTCTCTGTGACACTTTCGACAAAATCCAAGGACCTAAGGAAGTCCAGCAGGGACTGGGCTTTTTTTCGATCCTTCACGCGAATAACGATTCGTTCCATCTTGTTGATCCTGGCTCGATTATACAACGCCGTGGAGCAGCTGGACCTTCTGAAATCAGTACGGCTGTGCCAGCAAGCCGTCCAGCACCGCCTTCGAGCTTTCATCGATGACTGCGTGCTGGCTGCCGCCGTGGGCGTCCATCGTGACCACCACGGGGAAGTCCCTGACCTCGATGACCCACATGGCTTCGGGCACGCCGAATTCCATCTTGTAGACGCCCAGCACCTTCTGCACAGATTGGGCGATGTACGAAGCCGCGCCGCCGATGGCGTGGAAGTAGACGAACGGCACCTCCTGGCAGCCCTTGAGCGTCTTTGCGCCCATGCCGCCCTTGCCGATCACGCCCTTGACGTTGAAGTGTTTCATCACGTCGGCCTGGTACGGCTCCTCGCGGATGGAGGTGGTGGGTCCCGCGGCCACGAACTTGTACTGCTTCGTATCCAGCCCGCTGACGACGGGTCCGCAGTGATAGATGACACTGCCGTTCAATAGTTTTTTCAATTCTTCATACACTTGCAAGTCATCGCCCTTCGGCTCACGCGCCTGCTTGACGAAGGTCTCGATCATCCACTTGTGGGCGGCGTCACGGCCGGTGACCAGGGTGCCCGAAAGCAGCACGGGTTCGCCAACCTTGAGTTCGCGGATTACGTCATCGCTAATGGGGGTGCTAATGGATCGCATGGTTTTCTCCTGTTCCCATGTCCTTGCGGCCTGCGGGAAGCAACCTCCTGTTTGTGCGGGGGAGGCTGCTTCCCTGCTTCGCAGTTCGCAACGGCATCAATTAATCGTATTCGACCTGATTGCCCTGCACCGTCAGCTTGCGGCGGCGGTAGGCCCAGCACATGTAAGAGACTGAGACGAAGTAGGATGCGGGCAGACGGTGCAGCCCCGTGATCTTCGTGTCGATGACGGTGGTCTGGCCGCCGAAGCCCATCGGGCCAATGCCCAGCGTGTTGGCTTCCGCGGTCAGGCGTTCTTCCAGTTCGGCCAGGTTCGGGTCTGTGTTGCGGGTGCCGATCTCATCGAACAACACCTCCTTCGACTTGGCGTACGAAGTGCCGCGGTCGCCGCCGATGGCTACGCCCAGGATGCCGGGCGCGCAGCCCTGTCCCTGAGCCTTCTGGACAGCGTCCAGCACCACCTTGCGGACGCCCGCCAGGTCGCGTCCCGCGCCGAGTCCGTTATCGGGCAGGGAATATTGCCGCCCGACGTTCTCGCAGCCGCCGCCCTTGAGCATCAACTCGATGGTCAGGGGCTGGTCGGCGTCCACCTCTTCGAAATGGATGGTGGGAAAATCGTCGCCGCCCAGGTTGTTGCCCGTGTTCTTGTCGTAGATGGCGTCCACCGAATTGGGGCGCATGTAGGAGCGTTGGGTGGCCTCCGCCAAAGCGGCCCGCACCTGGGCCTTGAGCTGGCGTGTGCTCCAACCCTCGGGGTAATGGACGTAAAAGATGGGCGTGCCCGTGTCCTGGCAGATGGGTGTGGAGTTGGCGCGCGAAAGTTCCACGTTCTTGAGGATCGTTTCCAGCGCGCCGCGCGCCGCCGACCCGGGCGCTTCCTTTTCCACCGCCGCGCGCAGGCGTTCCTCCACGTCCTTCGGCAGGCTGCTGGAGGTGCGGCGAATCAGTTCGAGGATTTCGTTCGTTAAATCACGCATGGGAGACTCCAATTCCTTTGGACAGAATTTGTCATGATTTAGACGTGTCGTACCGCGCAAAACTTAGTAACGATATGCAAACCTTTTTTCAAAACGACCTCTAGTATAATCCAATCACTTATCCCTCGTGGAGGTTGTATGCCTGAACATAAGACAAGTCCTGAGCAAGGTCGAAGGATTCGTGTGCTCGTTGCCAAGCCCGGCCTGGACGGGCACGATCGCGGCGCCAAAGTGGTGGCCCGCGCCCTGCGCGATGCCGGTATGGAAGTCATTTACACCGGCCTGCGCCAAACCCCCGAAATGATCGCCGAAGCCGCCCTGCAAGAGGATGTGGATGTGGTTGGCCTGTCCATCCTATCGGGCGCGCACATGGCGCTGGCCCCGCGCATATTGGATTTACTCCAGGCCAACGGCCAGTCGCACGTCAAGGTCTTTCTCGGCGGTATCATCCCCGACGAAGACCTGCCGCGCCTCAAGGAAATGGGCGTGACCGGCGTGTACGGTCCCGGCGCAAACACCGAGGACATCATCAACGACATCCGCGGCGCGCTGGCCGAAAAGGCTTAATCGTTCGTGACGCTTGCCGCATCCACCCTGGCCGGCGACAGATTGTCGCTGGCTCGTTTGTTGACCCAGGTCGAAAACGATTCACCCGCGGGCCGCGCCGCGCTGGTGGAGTTATTCCCCTACACCGGCAAGGCGCACCTGATCGGCGTGACCGGCGCACCCGGCACGGGCAAGTCCTCGCTGGTCAACCAACTGGCCCTGCATTACCGCAAACAAGCCGACCAGCGCGTGGCCATCGTGGCGGTCGACCCGTCCAGCCCGTTCACGGGCGGGGCGGTGCTGGGCGACCGCGTGCGTATGCGCGACCTGAGCGGCGACCCAAAGGTCTTCATCCGCTCGATGGCTTCGCGCGGATCGCTGGGCGGGCTGGCCCAGGCCACTGCGGGCATGGTGCAGGTCTTCGACGCGGCCGGCTTCGACGTTATTTTGATCGAGACCGTGGGCGCGGGTCAAAGCGAGGTGGACATTGCGCGCCTGGCGCACACCACCCTGGTGGTGGAAGCGCCCGGCATGGGCGATGACATTCAGGCCATCAAGGCCGGCATCCTCGAAATCGCGGACATCCTGGTCATCAACAAGGCCGACCGCCCCGGGGTCGAGAATACCGAGCGGGCGCTCAAGTCCACGCTGGAGCTGGCCCACCCGACCCAGCGTGTCTTTCGTCACCACGGGCAGGTCATGTCTGCGGGGCTGGAAACTCCCGTGGATGCGACCCTGTGGATTCCGCCCATCCAGAAGACGGTCTCGACCGAGGGTCGGGGCATCCCTGAGCTGGTCGAGGCCATCGCCCGCCATGCGGAGCACCTCCGCCAGAGCGGGGATTGGGCCGCTCGCGAGCGCGCCCGGCTGGAGGTCGAGTTGGAACTGCTGATCCAGGAAGCGCTGCTGGCCCGTTTCCGCGAGGAGGTTCCACAGCAGAAGGTACAGCAGGTCATCGAGCAAATGGTCAAGCGGGACCTGTCGCCCTGGGAGGCGGTCCAGTCCCTGATGAATGGGAGAGTCGAATGAGCATCATCTATGGAGAACGGGTGCGCCTGCGGGCAGTGGAACGTGAGGATATTCTGTCCTTCGTCGTGTGGGTCAACGACCCCGAAGTGACACGCGGGCTGTTGTTGTACCTGCCCATGTCGCGGCTGGATGAGGAAAAATGGTTCGACGGCCTGGCTGCGCGCGACCCGCACGAGAAGCCGCTCGCCATCGAAATCAAGGATGGCGACGGCTGGAAATTGATCGGCAACTCGGGCGTGTTCGATATCAACTGGACATATCGCTCGGCTGAGTTGGGCATCATGATCGGCGAGAAGTCGGTCTGGAACCAGGGCTATGGCACCGAGGTTATGACCCTGCTGCTCAGGCATTGCTTCGAGACGCTCAATCTAAACCGCATTTTTTTGCATGTCGATGCCGATAACGCCCGCGCCCGCCGCTCCTATGTGAAAGCGGGCTTTGTGGAAGAAGGCTGCCTGCGCCAGGCGGTTTATAAATATGGCCGCTATGACGATGTTATTTTGATGAGCGTGCTGGCCTCCGAATGGGCCGCGCGGAAGGAGGGCTAATGTCACACACACACCACGACTTGAAGGTCTACGGGGAGATCAAGCTGTACGATGGGGAAGGCTCGCCCGAGCTGGCGAAGAAGATCGCCGAGTATCTCGGCCAGCCGCTCAGCCCGCGCCAGGTAATCGAGTTCCCGAACGAGAACCTGTTCATCAAATTGGGCGAAAGCGCGCGCGGGCAGGATGTGTACGTCATCCAGACCACGGCCTCGCCCGTCCACAAGAACCTGATGGAACTGCTGATCATGATCCAGACCCTGCGGCTGGATTCGGCGGGACGCATCACGGCGGTGGTGCCGTACCTGTGCTATGGCCGCTCGGACAAGAAGGACCAGCCGCGCGTCCCGATCACAGCCCGCCTGGTGGCGGATATGATCGAAGTGGCCGGCGCCGACCGCTACATGACCTTCGACCCGCACGCGGGCCAGATCCAGGGGTTCTTCTCCATCCCCGGCGATGTGCTGACCGCCTCGCGGCTGATCGTCGAGCACATCAACTCGGCCCTGCGCGATAACATGAAGGATCCCGTGGTGCTGGCCGTGGACCTGGGATTTGCCAAGAAAGGCCGCAACTATGCCGCCGATATGGAAATGCCCATCGCCTTCATCGAAAAGCGCCGCATGGGCAACGACGCCAAGTCCGAAGCCCTGACCCTGATCGGCGAGGTGAACGGCCGCGACGTGATCATCGTGGACGATGAAGTCGACACGGGCGGCTCCATCCTGCAAGCCGTGGACGTGGCCAAGAAGAACGGCGCGCGCGACGTGTACCTGGCCTTCGTGCATCCCATCCTGTCGCGCAACGCCGCCGAGCGGCTGGCGGCCTCGCCCATCAAGCACATCATCACCACCGATACCGTTCCGATTCCGCCCGAAAAACTGGACATCCTGGCGGGACGCATCACCGTTCTCTCGGTGGCCGACATGCTGGGAGAGGTCATCAAGCGCGCGCACGAAGGCCGCTCGGTCGGCCAGATGTTCAACGAATAACCTGGTGTCAACGCCCGGAGTTTCCCGCCCATGCCCGAACTTCCCGAAGTCGAGACCATTGCCCGCAGCCTGCGGCCCGCGTTGACCGGGCGGACGATCCTGTCGGCGGACCTGCGCTGGGCGCGCACACTGGCCACCCCTTCCGCGCGGAAGTTCAGGCAGCAGGTGCAGGGCCAGCGCATCGAGGAAGTGGGCCGCCGCGCCAAATTTCTCTGTCTGCGCCTTACCGATTTTCACCTGCTCATCCACTTGCGCATGAGCGGCGATTTGTATATAAAAGAAGGGAATGCCGCGCCCGAAACGCACGACCGGTTGATCCTGACTATCTCCCCTCTCTCCCTGGAAGTGGGACAAGGGGGGATGGAAAACAAACTGGTTTTCAACGACACGCGCAAATTCGGGCGTGTGTGGCTCGTGGCGAATCCCGACGAGGTGCTGGGCGGCCTTGGTCCCGAGCCGCTTGGCGATGAGTTCACCCCGCAGTGGCTGTACGAGCATTTGCGGGCGCGCCATCGCCAGCTCAAGCCGCTGCTGCTCGACCAGTCCTTCCTGGCCGGGCTGGGCAACATCTATACCGACGAGGCCCTGCACCGCGCCAAACTACATCCCCGGGCTGCGTCTGACTCGGTTAAACGGAAACAGGCAGAGGCGCTGCACGCAGCCATCCGCGCCGTGTTGAGTGAAGGCATCCGCCGCAACGGCGCCAGCATCGACTGGGTCTATCGCGGCGGCGATTTTCAAAATTATTTTCGAGTCTATGATCGCGACGGCCAGCCATGCCCTGTATGCGGCGCGCCCATTCAGCGGCTGGTTGTCGGACAGCGCGGCACGCACATTTGCCCGCGCTGCCAAACAATGGAGTGACCTATGGACACAAATGGCATCATCATGATCGCAGTGGCGGTGATCAGCATGTTCTTCGGCTACGGCTTTGGCTGGTTCGAGTGGGGCAGGAAAATCAAGGCCCTGGAGGAGGAACGAAAGTCTGTGAATGCGCCCGACCGGCGGGAGGATGTGCTGGTCGAGACGCCGCCCGCCTATGTCCCCCAGCCGCTCTTCGCCGAACCGAGCCTGCTTGCGCTGCGGGAAACCGACGGCCGCTTGAGTGTCGAACTGGATGGCCGCCTCTTGAGCGCCGAGGCTGTCTCGACCGAGCAGCGCCGGCGCCTGGTCGAGGTGGTCACCCGCCTGCGGCCCTGGATGGAGGGACGCGCCGCAGCCCCACTGGTGACGCCGATACCTGCTCCCGCCCCCGCCCCGACTCCCGCGCCCACGCCTGCCCCGGCTTCCAAGAAGCCCGATGCCAAGAAGAAAGAGGAGACGATTGCGCCGCTGTCCATGGTGGCGCAGATCGATGAAATCCTGCAAAAGAACATCCTGGGAACCCCCCTGGCGAGCAAGGGCCTCAAACTCCTGGAGACGCCCGGCGGCGGTGTGACCGTGGTCGTTGGCATCAAACGTTACGCCGGCCTGGGCGAGGTCGACGACCCCGAGGTGCAGGCCGCCCTCCGCGCCGCCATTGCCGAGTGGGAGAAGAAATTCACGCCTGGATAAAGAAAGCAAACTGGACACGAGACCCGTGTCCAGTTTTTATTTTGGGATTTCGTAGCAACGACTTTTGTGCTTTTCCAGATTAAGCGAGCCATAAATTTGTTAGCGCGCCAAAGTGCTGGGATAAGAATCCGCCAATCCTCGCTAATCTGCGCGAATGCGCTTAAACCATGAAGGATTAGCGCAAATTCGCGCAGACCTGCCCTGCGACCGCAGGGAGTGTCGAAGGGGTGGCGGATAAATTTCGGCTCATTGGGAATCGGCGTGATTAAAAACCCTTTTGTACACGGATACTTCGACAGGCTCAGTACAGGTTTCACGGAAAACACGTTTTTTTCTCTACCGTACATCTTCTCAACGCGAATGTCGCGAATGATGCGAATTTTGGCAATTTTCATTCGCGAAATTCGCCTATTCGCGGTATTCGCGATGGAAAATGTATCAGATTTTCCGCATGTACGGTAGAGAATTTTTTTAAGGCTTTTTCGGCGTAATTCCGTGAAACCTGTGTGATCCGTGTACAGAATCACGGCAAATCCCAAAGAGCCTAAATTTCTCCTGATTCAAAAGCACCCCATCGGTTTGGCGCGCTAATATAAATTTCAACCGATTCCACGCCCTGCCCGCACTCCTTCGTCGCAGTGCAGGCAGGGTGAAGTTGCTTTATTGTCAGATTTAATTTGGTGGTCCACAATAGCCGTTTTCAGGCCGGGCGCACGAAGCCCTTCTGCAACCGCGAACGCAGGGCTACTCTTCGCGTTTGTGCCGCGCGATCAGGATCGGGCTGTGGATGACCGAGGCCACTTCGGCGGCCACATTGGGGGCGTACATCTGCCGCAGGGCATTGGAACTGTAAGGCGATCCCATGCAGACCAAGTCATACTCGCCCGCCTTGATCTCGGCCAGGATCTCCTCCACCACGTGGCCTTCGCGAACCCTGACCGTTGCCTCGCGCCCGGAGTCCTTGACCATTTCCACCCCCTTGCGCAACGCCCGTCCGATGGGTGTTTCCGACTCGGCCAGGTGTTCGGCGCTCTTGATGACTTCGCGGGCGGTGGGATAATCCAACTCCATGGGCGGGATGACGTGCAGCAGGGTGATGTGCGCCTGCGCCAGTCCCGAGAGGCGCACGGCCAGGTTTTCGGCCGTCACCTCGTAGCCCAGCCCGCCTACGCAGATCAAGGCCTTGCGCAGGGGCAGGCGCGTCTCGGGCACGTACATGATCGGGCCAACGATCTGCTCCATCAGTGAGTGGATCGAGCGTCCCGTCAGCCAGTGGCGGATCTGCGGCCGCCCGAGCGGGCCGATCACCGTGATATATTCGCCCAGCCTGGCCTCGCGCGGAATGACCTCCTCCGCGTTCCCGTTCTGGACCTCGAGCCGGTACTCCAGCCCATTTTGCTCGAACAACGCGACGGCGCGGCTGAAGACATCCTCCAGCGGATGGTGGTCATCGATCTGGGCGGGATTCAGCTTCTCGGTCACACCCAGCAGGGTGACCTTGAGGCGGAGCGTTTTCCCCAGCCAGGCGCCGTATTCGATGGCAGGCCAGGTGCCTTTATAGCCGTTGGTGGTAATCAATAACTCCACGTTAAAACTCCACTACCGAAATAGAATCACTCCGAGGACGCCCGCTCCCAGCAGGACCAGCGGCGAAGGAATATCGAACCATAAAGCGACGGCGCTCAGGGCGGCGATCAACAGGGTGCGGCGGTTGATGCTTTTCTTGCTGCTGGCGCGGAACAACTCCCAGGCCACCACCGTGATCAGGGCGGCCACGGCGGGACTCATGCCCATGACGAAGCCCTCCATCCAGTTCTCGTGCTGGAACCTTTGCAGGCTGGCAGCCACCACCAGCATCATCACCGTGGGCGGCAGGATCGCACCCAGCAGGGCGGCCAGCACGCCGGGGATGCCCCCCGCCGCAAAGCCGACGAACATGGCCAGCTTGAGCGCCTCACTGCCCGGCAGCACATTCGAGAAACCGACCGCTTCCACGAACTGCGACTCGGTCATGATCCTGCCCACCGCCTCCTTGTATAACAGGCCAATCGAGGCCGGCCCGGAGGGCGAAAGCAGGTTGACCTTGAGGAACATCCACAGCAGGCGCAGCCAGACGGAGAATTTGGATGATTTCATGACAGGAGGAGAACCCCAAGCAGGCCCGCAATCAACACAACCAGGCGCTCGGGCGCCTTCAGGAGCATGGCGACCAGGCTGATCAGGCCAATGGCAACACCCGTCCAGGTGGTGCCGCCGCCTTTCTCGAAGATCTTCCAGGCCGTGAAGAGCATCAACACGGCGATGGCCGGCGCAAGGCCTTCCACGAAACTGCGCACCCAGGCCTCGCGGCGCAGGCGGTGCAGGATCATGGTCACGCCCAGGATGATGACCGTGGGCGGCAGGATCGAGGCCAGCAGCGCGACCAGCCCGCCAGGGATGCCCGCCACGGCATAGCCAATGTACATGGCCAGCTGCAGGGCGTCGCTGCCCGGCAGGACCGAGGATAGTCCCACCGCCTGCACGAACTGGGCTTCGGTGACCATGCTGCCGACGACTTCATGATAGAGCAGGCCGACCGAGGCAGGCCCCGAGGTGCTCAGCAGGTTGACCTTGAGAAAGGTCCAGAAGAGCTGCGCAAGAGCATCCATATCATGCAACCAGAAGATTGACGCCCGCCCCCATAATCATTAAGGCCAGCATGCCGCGGACGATGCGCAGGTCGATGCGGTTGACGAGATTGGCTCCCAGCCAGGCGCCCGGTAGCGACCCGACCAACAACAGGCCCACCAGCGGCAGGTTGACCTTTCCCGCCAGGGCGTAGTTGCCAGCCGACAGCACCGCCAGAAGCGCACCGTGAACCACGTCCATTCCCACCATCACATTGAGCGGGATGGAGAAGAAAATCAGCAGCAGGGCCATGATGACCGTCCCTCCGCCAATGGAGGTCATGCCCACCAGCAGGCCGCCGATGGCGCCGATGACGATCAAGGCCCAAGGCTGCGGCCATTTGATCGTAATGAATTCCTTCGGCCCCAGCCAGCGCAACACGCGCGCCAGCAAGATCAGGCCGACCAGGATGAGAATCCCCCCGAGCATTTTGGGCAGGATGACCTCAATCAGGAGGCGGTTCGTCGCTTGGGATAGGATGAATTGCGCCCCCAGGAAGGAAGAGGGGAGGCTGCCGGCTGCCATCCATAACACGGATCGGAGGGATACGTTCTTTTCACGGCGGTGTTGAATGCCGCCGGCAATTTTGGTAACGGCGGCAAAGACCAGGTCTGTGCCGACCGCCAGGACGGGGTCGATCTTCATTACAATGATCAGGAAGGGCGTCATCAACGCGCCGCCGCCCATGCCGGTCAGGCTGATCAAAAAGCCGACGACTAATCCCGCCCCAATTGCAATCATCACATCCAGCATTCCACTTTGTCCTTGTTCAGAAGGGTTTTGACCAGGTACAGTTCGCCGCGCTCGAAACCGCGGTCCAGATAATACTGGCGCGTGCCGACCGCCGCAATGACGGCCATGCGCCGGTACCCGCGCGCCTGCGCCACAGAGTCGGCTTCGCGCAGCAGGCGTGTGCCCAGGCCCGCGTGTTGGGCCGCTCCGCTCTGCTCCGCGCCTACGGCCAGGGATTGACCGTAAACATGCACTTCGCGGATCAGCGCCGCGCCGTCCAGATCGCGCAGTCCCGTTTGGGGTGAGTCCGCATTCGGCAGGGACAGGCGGATGAAACCCGCCAGCCCATCCTCGGGCGTGACGAAGGAGATGAAATGTTCCTCGGCGGTTCCGGTTTGATAGACCAGGTCATCCAGCCGCAACTGCCCCGCGCTGACGGGTTTTCCGCGCACCTCGCGGCAGCGCACACATTCGCACTTGGTCCCGCGTCGCTTCATCTCGTCGTGGATGTCCTGGCGCAGGCTGGTACGGCGGTTGCCCTCCACCACATTGTTGGATGGAATGTCGCGGATGACGCGGTTGACTCGGCAGTAACGCGGGATGGTTGGTTTGATATCGGCGATCAGGTCGATCAGTTCCTGCGTGGTATAGGGAGCAAATTCGCCGCGCTGCCAATACTCGTGCAACTCGGCATTGGCGAGCAGTTGATTCGGGTAGACCTTGATCTCATCGGGACAGAAGCCGTCCCACAGGCGGGCGAAGTCGGCGCGGTCCGACTCGGGCGTCGCGCCCAGCAGGTTGGGCATCCAGTGCAGGACGACTTTAAATCCCGCCGCGCGCAGCAGGGCCACCGCCTTGCGCGTGGACTCGACGTTGTGCCCGCGTTTGTTAATCTCGAGGATGCGGTCATCCAGGCTTTGCGCGCCCATCTGCACCTTGGTCACGCCCAGGTGACGCAGCCAGCGCAGTTCGTCGGGCGTGATCTCGTCCGGGCGGGTCTCAATCACCAGGCCCACGTTGCGGTGCGGGGCGGTTTCATTTCGGACTTGTGTACTGGAGAGATTCACCACAGAGTCTTTTTTTGTTTTTTCTCCGTGGTCGGGTTCGTTCATCGCATCGAAGCAGCGCTGAACGAACCATTCCTGGTAATCGCGGCGGTACGAAGACCAGGTTCCGCCCAGGATGAGCAATTCGATCTTGTCGGTGGGATGCCCGAGCGCGCTCAACGACGTGAGACGCGAGGTCACCTGGGCGTACGGGTCGAAGTCGTGCTCCAGGCCGCGCATGGCGCCCGGCTCGTCGGGCAGGTAACTCTTGGGCATGCGCACGTCGGTGGGGCAGAAGATGCACTTGCCCGGGCAGGGATAGGGCTTGGTCAGCACGGTAACCGTGGTCACGCCCGAGAGCGTGCGCACCGGCTTCATGCGGATGCGCTCCAACAGGGCGGCATCCTCTTCGAGCAGGCCGGCGTCGATCATCTGCTGGTAGGCGGCCACCAGCATGGCCTTGCTCAGGTAGCCCCCGCCGGGCGCGGGGAATGCGCGCAGGGCGCTCATCACATCCCTGCCGGCGCGCACCTGCTCCAGCACACGGCCGGCCAGGGTCAACCGTTCGGGCGTCAGCGACTGGCGGGCGCGCCAAAGAGACTGGCGTTCGCTCAGGTTCATTTCGATGACCCGTTCAGGTTGGGTTCCAACATAAAGCCGGGACCGGCCTCGGCCAGGTCCTGCTCGAACAGCGGGGTATGCAGGCCGCATTCGGTCTTGCCGCGCCCGGCCCAGCGTCCCGCGCGGTCATCCTCGTCTGCGCCGACGGCCACGGTGCAGGGCGCGCAGCCCACACTGCGATAACCTTTTGCGAACAGGGGATGCCTCGGCAGGTCGTGTTCACGCATGTAGGCTTGCACATCCTGCTTCGTCCAATTCAACAACGGATTGACCTTGAGCAGCCCATCCTTTTGCAATTCGAGGATGTGCGCGTTGGCCCGCTCGGGCGTCTGGTCGCGGCGAATGCCGCTGATCCAGGCCAACTTGTGGCGCATGGCCGCCTGCATCGGCTGCACCTTGTGGATGTAGCAGCACAGGTTCGGGTCTTCGAGCGGCAGGCTGCGCACCCGCTGGCGCACGAACAGGTCCCAGCGCGAGTCGCGGCGCAGGTCGATCACGTTCAGGTTCCACTTTTGGGCCAGTTCCTCGCGAAACATCAGCGTTTCCCAAAAATGGTAGCCCGTATCCAGGAAGAAAATGGGCAGGCTGGGGCGAATCTGCGCCGCCATGTGCAGCAGTGGCACACTCTGAGTCTGGAAGGAGGAACTCAGCACGATGGCGGGGCAAAACGTCTCCACTGCCCAGGCAATGATCTCCTGTGGAGACTTCTCCTCCAATTCACGCGCAAGGCGTTCGACCTCATAAGGCAAAAGCATGTCGGCATTATAACCGTTATAATGCCGACATGAATTCGACCACCGCCGCGCGCCTGATCGCCCTCAACCGTGAATTTTACGACCGCTTTGGAGAGGATTTCTCCGCCACCCGCGGACGCCTGCAGCCCGGCGTATTGCGGATTTTGGACTCACTACGCGGCAACGAAACGATCCTCGACCTGGGATGCGGCAACGGCGAAGTGGCCCGCGCCCTGGCCCGCCGCAGACACCGCGCCCCCTACCTCGGCCTGGACTTCAGCCTGCCCCTGCTGCGAGCGGCGGACTCTCACCTCGAAGGCTTCCCCGCCACCTTCCGTGAAGCGGATATCACATCTATGGCGTGGGCAAACAACGTTGAACGTTTAACGTTTAACGTTGTTTGCTCCTTTGCTGTCCTGCATCACATTCCCAGCGAAGAGTTACGTTTGAATCTTTTGCATACAGTTCACGGCCTGTTGACTGACACGGGCCGCTTCATCCTCTCCAACTGGCAATTCCTGAACAGCGAAAAACTCAAGGCGCGCATCCAGCCCTGGGATCTGGTGGGACTCAGCTCCGCCGACGTGGATGAAGGCGACCACCTGCTCGACTGGCGGCGCGGCGGCGCGGGCCTGCGCTACGCGCATCACTTCTCCACAGGGGAACTCTCCTCGCTGGCCGGGCGCACCGGATTCCGCGTGCTCGATTCGTTTTTGTCGGATGGCGAGGGCGGCAGGCTGGGCTTGTACCAGGTATGGGGAAAAGCGTAGCGCAGACCTGGTCAGCAACCATGCCGCGGGCACATGTGCGCGATGATATAAAAAAGTGGCTCATGTGTAAACCTGGTGCGCTTGTCCGGTCTCCGCCACCGCTTTTCTTTGCGAGTTACTCATTGGACACCGAAAACAGCGTTTTTTAGCGTGATGAATACCTGTTTACGAACAGGCCGCGTCTGGTGGCGCAAGTCTATAGACTTGCGCTACAGTACTTGCACACGGTTTGCATATAAGCCAAAAAAGTACCGCAACATTCATGTTGCTTCCGGCAGGCAGGATAAATCCTGCAATACTGGTTTTCATCTCCGTAGGGAGGGTGAAACCCTTTCATGATTACTCCGTGGTGAAAGGACTGGGTTGCGATTTGAAAGTCGCGTTGCGCTTGGGGAATCAAAAAGTGACGCGGGATGCGTCACTTTTGGGTGTTGAGATGACGGGACGCCTTATGGCCCGTTGACAGTGGGATACCCCATTGAACTCCAGGTCTTCACCCCGCCCGCCATGCTGGTGACCTGGGTGAAGCCCGCCTGGAGCAGGATGTCGCGGCCCTCCTGGCTGCGGTTGCCCGAACGGCAGATCACCACGATCTCCCGGTCTTTGGGCAGTTCGTTCACGCGGCTGGCCAGTTCGCCCAATGGGATGAGCGTGGTGTCGGGAACGTGATATTCATTCCATTCTTCGGGTTCGCGCACATCGAGCAGGAAGACGCCGCTCTGGTACTTCTCGTAGGCCTGTTCCACGCTGATCTCGGCGGGCAGGCCGGCAACCTGGGAACCGCCTCCATTCAGCGAGGCAATCAGGAAGACGACCAGGGCGACCAGGAGCACAACGCCGAGCTGAACCAGGGGCTTGCGCATGAAGGCGCTGAAGGTGTTGCGCGAGGCGCGCTCGCGGCGGGCAGACTTTTTGGGCATGGGACCTCTCGAAATCTTTTTTGCAGCCATTCGCCCGGCAAAAGACGGACTTTCGCAAAGCGGGCTGAACGGGCGGTTTTTTCTTTCAGATGCAGCCGACTCGAAAAAGTTGCTACTTCTCCAGTTCAGCGGCCTCGTCGGGACGCAGTTCCCGCTTGAGCAGGAAGTATGCGCCCATGAAGTGATCGTCCACACTGCCCACCAGCAGGGCGCTGCGGCGCGGCAGCATGTTGACCACCTCCCAGCCTTCCAGGCCGAAGTCGTCCAGGGCCGGGACGTCGAAGCCGCGCCCGTGGGGATCCTCGCTCATGATCTCGCCGGCGGGCAGGTAGACCATCTTGTAACGAAAGACCCTGGCGCCCTTTTGCAGGCGTTTGTGCGCGGCGTCGAAATGCGCCTGGCGCTCGCGCCTGAATTCGGCGTCCATCTGGGACTTGATGTCCAGCATGAGAGGGGAGGCCAGGATTTCGCGCGCCACCTCACGCACCTCGCGATCCTCGCTCTGCGAGGCGCTGACCAGGAACTCGTACCCGCGGCGGTCATTGAGCTTGACCAGCCCTTCCGCCGCATCCAACTGGGTCATCCAGTCTTCATCCTCGGCCATCAATTCGTACAGGGTTTCAATATCGTGCATCCGTACCAGTTCATCGATCGGTTTTGGCATGGCTTCCTCCTGCGGGCAATTTTATCACCGTTGGCACACATTGACTCTGTGCCCAGGCGCGGCCCAAGCGCAGCGGATCCATCACACAATCGAACAGCGCCCCCGAGGTTGCATACTGGCGGGGGGCACAGTACAATCCAGGCAGATTAGCAGCAGGCTGCCATCCCCCTTATGAAACTACTCCACTTTGCAGACGCCCACATCGACATGGCCAACCACGGACGGCACGATCCCGCCACGGGCCTGCCGCTGCGCGTGCTGGATTTCCTCAAGTCGCTGGATACCATCGTGGACACGGCCATCCGCGAACGCGTGGACCTGGTCATCTTTGCGGGCGACGCCTATAAGGACCGCGCCCCGGCCCCGACCTTTCAGCGCGAATGGGGACGGCGCATCATGCGCCTCTCGCAGGCAAAGATTCCCACCCTGCTGCTGATCGGCAATCACGACATCTCCCCTGCGGCGGGGCGCGCGCACGCCCTGCAGGAATTCGATACCTTGCGGGTTCCCTACGTGCGCGTCCTGTCCAAAGTGCAATTGCTGGGACCCAACGATCTATGGGGGCTGCCCGTGCAGGTGATTGCCCTGCCGTGGATTTCCCGTTCGGTCTTCATGGCCGATTATGACATCCTCGGCAGTGAAGACCTGCAAAAGGAAGTTTTCACAAAATTACAGGACCGCATCGTCGACCGCATCCACGAGTTGATGGATCAGGCGGACCATACCTTCCCGGTGATATTTACCGCGCATGCGTCCATCGAAGGGGCAACGTTTGGTGGAGAAAGGCTGATCATGTTGGGGAGTGACCTTGTCCTCTCCAGCGATTTGGTAAAGAATGCGGGATTTAGTTACGTCGCAATGGGCCACATACATAAGCCGCAAAACGTAAACGAAGGCCGCCAACCGCCGGTCATATATCCTGGATCCATAGAACGGATCGATTTCGGCGAAGCCAAAGAGGAGCGTTTCTTCGTCATTGCAGACATCGAGCCTGGAAAAGACACGCGGGTCAACTGGATAAAAATCGAGGGCACGCGTCCCTTCCTCGAAAGGCGCACCAGCCTGAGGTCCAGTGAGAACGTGACCGACTTCCTGATGGCGGAACTGCCCAGTCCCCAAAAGATGGAAGGGGCCATCGTCAAACTGGTGGTCGAATATCCGCGCGAGTGGGACACGCTCATCGATGAACCCGCCCTGCGCAAATACGCGGAGAACACCTTCGAGTTTCACCTGGTCAAGCGCCCGCAAATCGAGTCGCGCGTGCGCATCGCGGAGGGTCAGACCGTCAGCAGCCTGAGTCCGCTCGATTTGCTGGAGCAGTACTGGCGCGCCGTCAAAATCGACCAGACCGAAGACGTGACCGTCCTGCAGACCCTGGCCGAGGAAATCCTGGCCGAAGACAGTTTGGATTAATCCACCCGCCGCCGTCCCTGTGACGGCGGTTCGATGACAGGGTCAAAGATCACTTGACACCTGGAACCTGACCCTTGATACTTAACTCATCCCACCACGCGAGGTATTTGATGTCCCAGAAAAGTTCGCGCTACCGTTGGTTCGTGGTCGTCGTCTTTTTCCTGTTCATGCTCCTGCACCAGACCGACAAGTTGATGATCGGCCCGATGCAGCAGGACATCATGGCGGATTTCAACATCGATATTGCCCAGTGGGGCCTGATCAACTCGGGCGCATTGCTGGTGGGCACGCTGCTCTACCCGCTCTGGGGCTATCTGTATGACCGTTACGCGCGCGCCAAATTGCTGGCGCTGGCTTCGTTCATCTGGGGCGCCACCACCTGGATGAGCGCCATCGTGCGCACCTATCCGTCCTTCCTCGTCACCCGCGCCTCGACCGGCGTCGACGACTCGTCCTACCCGGGCCTGTACTCGCTGGTGGCCGATTACTTCGGCCCCGAACTGCGCGGAAAGATCTACGGCATCCTGCAACTGGCCCAGCCCATCGGCTACCTGGCGGGCATGATCCTGACCCTGATGGTTGCCCCGCTGATTGGCGGCTGGCGTTCGGCCTTCTACATCACCGGCTCGCTGGGACTGGTCATCGCGGTGGCCATCTACTTCGGCGTCAAGGAAATGCCGCGCGGACAGGCCGAGCCTGAATACGCCAACAAGAACGCCGAGGAGATCGGCCAGTTCCACTTCTCATGGCAGGAAGCTGTCGAAATCTTCAAGAAGCCCACCATGTGGTTTGTCTTCCTGCAGGGCTTCGCAGGCGTCTTCCCCTGGAACGTCATCACCTACTTCTTCTTCGGCTACCTGATGGCCGAGCGCGGCTACGATGACGCCTCCGTGCTCGGCACGATGGCGCCCGTCATCCTGATCCTGGCGGCGGGCTACTTCGTCGGCGGTTACATCGGCGACTGGCTGTTCAAGATCACCAACAAGGGCCGCATCATCGTTTCCAGTGCGGGCGTGCTGCTAGGCGCGGTCTTCATCTACCTGGCCATCACCACCCCCATCGCAGACAAGACCACCTTCCTGGTCTACATGTGCCTGACGGCGCTCTTCATGCCGCTCTCCTCGCCCAACGTCATCGCCACCGTGTACGACGTGACCGTCCCCGAAGTCCGCTCCACGGCGCAGGCGGTGGAATACTTCATCGAGAACATCGGCGCGGCCTCCGCCCCCGCGCTGGCGGGCGCGCTCTCCCTCGCATACGGCCAGGGCAACGCCATCCTGTGGGTGTGCGTCATCGCCTGGGGCCTGTGCTTCGTCTTCTACCTGGGCGCGCTCTTCACCATTGACAAAGACATCCACAACCTGCGCACACAAATGGCCGCGCGCGCGAAATCCATGTGACCCATGTAGGGGCAGGTTTAAAACCTGCCCCTACGATTTTTATGCACATCACACCCCTCGACCCCAGCCACAAAACCCACCTGCGGGATTTCCTGTCCCTGCCGTTCTCCATTTATCGGGACATCCCGCAATGGGTGCCGCCCCTGCAAATGGATGAGAAGACCCGCCTGGACCTCAAGCGGTTTCCGTTTTACAAACATTCCCAGGCCCGCTTCTTCCTCGCCTACGAGGGGACGCGTCCCATCGGACGCCTGGCCGTGCTGGACAACCGCCGCTACAACGAATTCAACCGCGAGTCCACGGCTTTCTTCTATCTCTTCGAATGTGAGGACAACCTCCCCGCCGCAACGGGACTCTTCGAAGCGGGCTTTGCCTGGGCGCGATCGCGCGGGCTGAACAAGATTCTCGGCCCCAAAGGCTTCACCCCGCTGGATGGTTTCGGCCTGCTGGTCAAGGGCTTCGAGCAGCGTCCCGCCTTTGGCCTGCCCTACAACCCCGCCTACTACGTCCCATTGATCGAATCGCAGGGATTTATTCGGCACGGCGAGTCCGTCTCGGGCTACCTGGGCGCGAACATCCAGTTCCCTCCGCGCATCCATGCGCTGGCCGAACGCCTGGCCCAGCGCCGCGGACTGCGCATCCAGCGCTGCGCCACCCGCGCCGACCTGCGCGCCCTCATCCCGTACCTTAAAGAACTCTACAACCGCGCCGTCGAAGGCACCACGGGTAACACGCCGCTGACCGACGAGGAAGTCGACGGCCTGTTCAAGCAACTGGTCTGGCTGGCCGACCCGAAGCTCATCAAGCTGGTGATGAAAGACGACCAGGCTGTCGGCTTCCTGCTGGCCTATCCCGACGTGTCCGCCGCGCTCCAAAAATCCCGCGGACGGCTGCTCCCCTTCGGCTGGCTGGCCCTGCTGCGCGAACTGCGCCGCACCGACTGGATCAACATCAACGGCGCGGGGCTGCTGCCCGAATACCGCGGCTCGGGCGGAACGGCCATCCTGTACAGCGAATTGTTCAAATCCATCCAGGCCAATCCGCGCATCCGCCACGCCGAGGTGGTGCAGATCGGCGTCGAAAACGAAGCCATGCAGCGCGAGATGGAGAATTTCGGTGTGGACTTCTACAAGACCCACCGCACCTATCAAAGGGAGTTATAAACATGAACGATATGAACACTCTGCTCAAGGCCGCGCGCTTCTCCGCCGCGAAACACCGCGACCAGCGCCGCAAGGACACCCACGCCTCGCCCTACATTAATCACCCCATTTGTGTGGCCGAGACCCTGGCCTCCATCGGCGGCGTGGAGGATCCCAGCCTGCTGGCCGCCGCCCTGCTGCACGACACCATCGAAGACACGGGCACCCAACCCGAAGAGATCGAAGCCGGGTTCGGCGCCGAGGTGCTGTCCCTCGTGCTGGAAGTCACCGACGACAAAAGCCTGCCCAAGGCGCGGCGCAAGCAGCTTCAAATCGATCACGCCCCTCACATATCTTCACAGGCCAAACTGCTCAAACTGGCCGACAAAATCTGCAACATCCACGACATCCTGCACGCCCCGCCCAGCGATTGGCCCTTGCAGCGCAAACGCGAATACCTGCTGTGGACCGAACAGGTCGTAACCGGCCTGCGCGGGACAAACTCCGCGCTGGAACAAAGGTACGACGAACTGCTGGCTGAAGGAAAACGAACGTTCGGGTTGTAACCCGTCGCGCGGCACGTTGTGCTTGTGCTTTTCCAATTTAGTCGAATAACAGACCTCTTGCATCAGTTGCTGGAAATGTTCATGAAAAAACATTTTGAACCACGGAGACACTGAGGCACGGGATTTTTAATTGGTTTTCTCTGTGTCTTCGTGGCTCAGTGGTTAGGCTTTTGACTTTTGCAAGATGTCTGATAAACCTGGGGTAATGGGAGTGTCGCAGGGTCGCGCCATGGAGTCTGCTGGTGCGATGCGAATTGGGGAACAGGAATAGGATGCGCTCGGCTGGACCTTTCCCGCCGTGAACATCGTGCCGGGGACTTCCCGTCTATCCGACCCGCTTCACCACCAGCATGGTCAAATCATCCCCCAACGGCGTGGTTTGAATGAACTCGTTGAGTGACTTGTCGACGGCGGCGATCAACTCGTCGCAGGTGTCCAGTTGGTTCCCGCTCAGGGCCGCCTCGGCCAGGCGCTCATCGCCGAACAACTCACCGTCGGGCGAGAAGGCTTCGGTCAGTCCGTCGGTGTAAAGCAGGAAACTGTCGCCCGCCTGCAATTGGATGCGCCGCTCGGACATGGTCAACCCCTCCGCTGCGCCCAGGGCGATGCCCGTGCGGGAGAGTTTCTGCACCTCTGTGCCGTTCACCCACAGCGGTGGGTTGTGCCCCGCATTGGCATAGGTCAGGCTGCCCGAGTGGGTGTCCAACACGCAATAGACGGCGGTGACGAACATGCCCTGCTGGGTGTCGGGCATCAGCAGGTTGTTGACGCGGGTCAAGGCTTCGGCGGGGGATTCGGTCTCGATGACGGCGGCCCGTACCAGGGTGCGCGTCAGGACCATGAAGAGCGCGGCAGGCACACCCTTGTCGGCCACGTCCGCAATGAAGAGTCCCAGGCGTCCATTCGGCAGTTCGATCACATCGTAGAAATCGCCGCCCACCTGGCGGGCCGTGCGCCAGCGCGCCGAGATCTGCCAGCCGGGGAAGGAGGGCAGGGTGGTCGGCAAAAAGGTCTGCTGGATCTGGCGCGCCAGTTGCACCTCGGTTTCGAGGCGCTCACGCACCACCATCTCGGCTTGCAGCAAATCATTCTGGATGGCCAGCGCGGCCTGCTGGGCGATGCCGTTGATGATTTCCACGCGACGGGTGCGGAAGCGTCGCCCGCCCTCGGCCTCCTCCACCAGCATGACACCGAACAGGTCGTTCTTGATCGAGAGCGGGACGGCCATCAGCAGGCGGCCCTCGGAACGCAGGTCGGGTTCGGCTTCTTCGCCGCGGGGCTTGATCTTCAGCCACTGGCGCGGCTTGGCTTTGGGCTTAAGCGTGTGCGTCAGCAGGCGGTTTTGCTCACAGGCAGCGTCGAGCAGGGGGAAATCTCCCAATGCAAAAGGCCGCTCCCATAATGCCTCGTAGTCTGCTTCGTTCAGGCCATATTCCTGGTCGGGCAGGAAAACCTCCTCCTCGGGGTCCCACAGGTACAGGGCCACGCGCTGGATGCCGACCAGGATCGGCATGATGCGGATGATCGTGCCGAGGATTTCGTCCAGGTCGTTCAGGCTGACAACGGCCTGCGCCACCTGCAAGAGGGCTGCCGAGGCGTAGGCCTGCTCCTGCGCCGAGTCGTACAGGCGGGCATTCTCGATGGCGACCGCGGCGTAACTGGCAAAGGTCGTGACCATGTCCTGGGCCTCGTGGCCGTAACGCCCCGAGGTGCGATGCGCCAGCGTGAGCACGCCCAACGGCTGGTCGCCCACCCGCAGCGGCGCGACCAGCGAGGAATAATTTTCATCGAAGTTCATCGACAGGCCCGAGGGCAGCATGGGATCGCCCGCCCGGCGGATGACGGGCATGTCGGCAAACAGGGCGCTGACCAGGCCAATGGAGGCGTCCGCCGAATTCACGCGCGCCTGTTCGATGGCATCCGCGTCCCCGCCATGCACAGCCGCCAGAAACAGCCCGCCCTCGCCCGCCAGCCAGATGGCGGCCACGTCGACAGGCAGGTTGCGTTCGAGTTCGGTCAGGATGGCGTCGAGCACCTGGTCGACGCCCACGTTGGCCGAGACCAGGCCCGCCACTTCGCGCAGGCTGTCCGCCACCTGTCGCCGCCAGCGTTCGGAGCGGTACAGGTCGGCGTTGCGGATGGCGGCGGCAATCGAGTCGGCCACCGTCTCGAAGATCAGGCGGTCCTCCACGTTGAAAGCATCGAACTGGTCCGATTGGACGTCGAGGATGCCGACCACGCGGTCATTGTAGAGCAGCGGCACGGTCAACTCGGAGCGGGTGTTCCTGGGCGGCAGGGGGGAGGGCAGGTAGCGCGGATCGACGGTCACGTCGTTGAGCAGGACCGTCTCGCCGTTGCGCGCCACCCAGGGAATGACGCCGAGGGTTTCGTCCAGGCCGATGGTGTACCCCTCCAGCGACTTGGAGCGTTTGCCGCTGCCCGCCTCGTACTCGATCAGGCGGCGGTTGGGATGCACGGTAAACAACTGCACGTGCGGGTACCCAAAGCGGTCGTGGATGAGGGCCGCGGCGTCGTGCATCAACTCGCGCAGGTCGAGCGTGTAGGTCAGTCCCTTGCTAACCTCGGCCACCAGGGTCAACTGATCGGCGCGGCGGCGCAGGTCGCTGTACAGGCGCGCGCCCTCCACGGCGCGGGCCACATTGTCGGCCAGCGCGTTCAGGATGAGCAGGTCATTGGGATGAAAGGCGTTCAGGCGGTCGCTTTGCACATCCAGCACGCCCAGCACCCGCTCTTCGATCTTGAGCGGGATGACCACCTCGGAGCGCGTCTCGGGCAGGCTGTCGATGAAGCGGTAGCGCGGGTCCGAGCGCACGTCGGGACAGGAGACCTGCCCGCCCGTTTCAGCCACCTGGCCGATCAAGCCCTGCCCAACCTCGACTTCGAGGGCGATGGAGGCTTTCCTGCGGCCCTTGCGCGGGGCGCTGGCGCTCGAACGAAAGCGCAGGGAGGGCGAGCCTGGCTCCAGGGTAAAGATGGCCACGTAATAAAAGTGGAAGGTCTTCTGAATCAGTTCGGTTACGCGCCGCGCCAGTTCGTCCACGTTGAGCACGTTGGCAATCTGGGCGCTGACCTCGCGCACCAGGTTGAGCTGCCCCAGACGGAAGCGTTCCACTTCCACGCGGTGCGCGGCGTACAATCCCACTGCCACGATGCGCGCCAGGCCGTCGAGCAGGGACAGTTCCTCGCGGGTGAATTTCGGCCCCTGCGGGCGGGTGACCTGGAGCACACCCAGGAAGAAGCCCTGGTCTTCGAGCGGGGCTGCGGCCACACTCGCCAGGCTGGGATTTTTCTTCGTCCCGTTGCGGGTGTAGGGCCGCTTGTTTTGCAAGGCGCGGCGCATGGCCTCTTGCGGCGGCTGGGGCGGGAAGAGGCGCTCCTGGTCCCAGTCGGGCAGGCGGAAGAGGGCCTCGTCCAGCCACACGTCCGCGCTGCCGGTCAGCAGCTGCTGCGCGACTTGAATGATGCGGTCACGCTGGGCGGCCAGGGAGTGGGCGCTGAGCAGTTGCTCCCCCAGGCTGGCAAGCGTCTTCCAATCCCAGGCTTCGGGAGTGGCGGCGCGCGGCACGGCGCTCATCGAATTCAGCTTCTCCGTTTGGTGAGGGTCAGACGGTTGCCCCCCGGGGCTGCGGATTCGTAACGCACCTCGTCCATCAATTTGCGCATCAGGTAAATCCCCAGGCCGCCGATCTTGCGGTCGGAGAGGTCGGCCTTCAGGTCCGGCGGGGGCACCGCGGCGGGATCGAAAGGCTGGCCGTGATCGAGCAGGACGATGGTCAGCAGGTCGCCTTCCATGCCGCAGGTAATCTCCAGTTCGGCATCCGTCACGCCTTCATAGGCATGTTCGATGATGTTGGAGGCGGCTTCATCCACCGCCAGTTGAATCGAATAGGTTTCCTTCTCGGTAAAGCCCCCCAGGCAGGCAACTTCCGCGACAAAATCGCGGATCTCGTCCAAATATTCAAATTGGGCGGGGAATTTGACCTTGCGCATCATGGTAATCAAAAGCCGCCCCCGCGACCTGCTTCGGGGGCGGCATCCTTCATCGAATAGGGTTGTGGCTGCCGCGCAGGCTAGAAACTGCCAACCGCCGCCAGCGGGTCATCGAAGGTTTTGAACAGTTCCGTGAAGCCGGCCAGTTCGAGGGCTTCCTGGATGCGTTGAGGGATGGCCGCCAGGGCCACTTCGCCGCGGTTATAGCGTTTGCACGTGCGCTGGCTGGCCAGCAGGGCGCGGAACCCGGCGCTGGACATGTATTCCAGTTCGCTCATGTCCACCACGATCTTGAAGCGGCCCGATTCGGTGATGGCATCCAGTGCCTGGCTGAATTGGGGGGCGGTGGCGCTGTCGATGCGGCCTTTCACCATGAGCATGTCGCAGTGCTTGAATTCCTTGTTGGTGATTTCCATAACGGGATCCTCCAGGGCAAATTGACAAACTTGAACCAACTGCAAAAATTATATCATGAGACAACTCGAACCCAAACATCATAATGAAGGGGATTGTTTACATTTCCCATTTATGCAGCGCCGCATGGAAACAGGAAATGGAATAAAATTGTCCCATGTCGCGTACCCGCAACCTGACCATCGATACCCTGCGCCTGCTGGCCACCCTGGAAGTCATCGCGCTGCACGTTTCATTCGACAGCTTGCCGGATGCGGCCAACATTTTCATCCGCTTGCAGGCGCGCTGGGCCGTGCCGTTCTTCTTCATCGTCAGCGGATATTTCTTTGCCCAGCGGCTGGCCGACCCCAAACGCTCGGACCTGCGCCCCGCGCTCTATCGCCTGATCTGGCTGTTTGTGTTGTGGTGCATCCTCTACATCCCGCTGGTGATCGCTGAACACGAGGTCAAGGAGGTTTTCCGCAGGCTGCTCTTCCCCAGTTTTATTTACATCGGGGAGTACTTCCACCTGTGGTTTCCCAGTTCCCTGGTGCTGGGATTCATCACGCTGCTGTTCATGTTCCACTATAAACTGGAGAAATGGCTCCTCCCGCTTTCGCTGGGCATCCTGGCCCAGATCATGCTGGCGGGGGCCTACAACCAGGTCTTCGACCTCAAATTCCCCTTTGACTTTGTGATCGCCCGCCACTGGCTCTCGGTGCCGGCGCTATCCCTGGGCGTGTGGCTCTTCCGCCGCGGGCCGTTGAAGCGCGGTACGGCCCTGGCCTTGACGTTGGGCGGGCTGGGCTTGCAACTCTTCGAGACCTGGTTCCTGTACACGCGCTTCGACATCCCCATGACCGAGCATGAGGTGCTGCTGGGCACCCTGCCCTTTGCCTTCGGCCTCGCCAGCCTGGGCGTGAGCGGACTCCGTTTCCTGGAGCAGCCAACCCTCAGCGCCTGGGGGCGGGAGTACTCGCTGGGCATTTACCTGCTGCACATGCTGGTCATCTTCGCCGTCGGCAGGACGGTCAAGACGTGGTTCCCCGCCCTGGGCGACCTGGCCGCCTGGGAGGTCCTGTATCCCTTCCTCATCCTGGCGCTATGCATTGGCCTCTTTGCGGCCCTGCGCCTCTGGTGGCCGTCCGCGTTCCGCTTCCTGATGGGCGACCACTTATCCCCGAGCAATTGACACACCCTCCCTATTCGAGTATGCTTGCAGGCGTCCGGGCAGGCCCGGCGCGGCAGAGCCTTGCGAACCCCGCCAGGGCCGAGAGGCAGCAACGGTAAGAAAGTGTCTCTGGGTGCCGCCGATCTCCTGCCCGGGCATTTTTTCACCTCCTCCCCGACATGTCACGCTGGCTGCTTCCCCTCCTGGCACTGCTCATCGGAATTACGCTTGGCCTGGCCTACGGCTGGGTTCTTTCCCCCATCGAATACGTGGATACGACGCCCGACACCCTGCGCGCAGATTACCGCGCCGATTACGTGTTGATGGTGGCTGAAATCTACAACACCGAACAGGATCCCGGGCTGGCCGCCCGCCGCCTGGCCCGCCTGGGAAGCCAGCCGCCGGGCGAGATCGCCGCCCGGGGCCTGGAGGACGCCCGCCGCATTGGGTTTGCCGAAGCGGACCTGGAACTGCTCCAAAAACTGACCACGTCCATGCAGGCCTGGCAGGGGGAGACGCCGTGAAGCGTTTTCCCTGGCTGGCCCTGCTTGCGCTCCTCCTGGGGCTGGGAATTGGGGTGGTGTATGCCTGGGTGGTGGCCCCTGCGCCCGCCCGTGAGACCTTCCCCTCGACCTTGCGCACCGATTTCAAGGATGAACTGCGCGCGCTGATTGCCGCCTCTTACGCCTCGACCGGCGACCTCGAACGCGCCCGCGCCCGCCTGGCCCTGCTGGGCGATGCAGACTCGCTGGCGGCCCTGAACGCGCAGGCCCAGCGGATGCAGGCGGTGGGCGACCCCTTCGAGGCCGTGCAGCAGGTGGCCCAACTGGCCGCGGACCTGCAGAAGCCGCCGCCCGAACCGGCAGCCACGGCCACCCGTCCGTTTACCCGCACCCCTGCGCCCACCTCTACCCGCCCGTCCGCCGCCCGAACCGAGACCATCATCCCAGAGCAGATCATCGAGCCGCCTGCCACGGTGAGCACGGCCACGCCGCGCCCCACACGCACCGCCACGCCCTTGCCCGGGCGCGCCTACGAGTTGATCGCGCAGGATACCCTGTGCGAAGCCGGCTTGCAGGAAGGCCTGCTGCAGGTCATCGTGACCGACTCGCGGCGCAAGCCGGTGGCGGGCATGGAAATCATCGTTACCTGGGACGGGGGCGAGGAACGCTTCTTCACCGGCTTCAAACCCGAGCTGGGCAATGGGTACGCTGACTTCGTCATGCAGGCGGGCATCCTGTACACCGTGCGCGTGGGAACGGGCGGCGCGCCGGTCTCCAACGTCTCCCCGCCCGGCTGCCTGGCCGAAGATGGAAGCTCCTACCTGGGCGCCATCCGCCTGAGTTTCCAGCAGCCCTGACCCCAAAGGGGGGGCCGCTCCACCCAGTTCCCAGAGAATGATAAGCCATTTGCCCTGGGTGCAGGCCGCGCCCCCAGCGGGCAGCCGGTATTGACAGTGCAAACGAAAGAGGAAAGAAAAGGGCAGCCTGACGCTCGATGCAGGGAATTGAGGCAATGCGGTTTCTGACAGAATTAAGAAAAACGATTTCGCGCGATGCATTCCCATGATTACTGCGGACGAAATTACATGGACAATCTCCTCCAATTTCCCACGTCCCTTCACGAACAAATGGCGGAAGTCGCCGCAGAGTTCTTCACGCCCCGCCCGCAAGTGGATACGATCCTGGTGGTCAATTCCTGCGCGCGCGGCCAGGCCACGCCCGAGAGCGACCTGGACATGGCCGTGCTGGTCAAGCCCGAGGTCACGCAGGAGGAAATCCGCGTGCTTGAAGGGGCGTGGGCAGGTCATCTTTCCGCGCACCCGCTGACGGCGGAATATAAGAAGAGCGGCCGCTTCGCCCAGGTTCATTTGGACGCCATCACCGCGCAATACGTCCCCACGGTCTGGGACGATGGCGGCGGCCCCGATTATTTCGAGGTCGAGATCGGTAACCAGGTGGCCCATTCCGCGCCATTGGGGGAGGTGGGGGCCTATTTCCAGGCGCTTCGTGCCAGGTGGCTGCCCTACTACGGCGACGCCCTGCAACAGGAACGGCTGGAAATGGTGCGCTCGGCCTGTGAATACGACCTGGAACATGTCCCATTTTATGCAAAACGCGGATTGCATTTCCAAGCCTTCGACCGTTTGTACAAGGCCCACCAGGAATTCTTGCAGGCGCTGTTCATCTCCCGACGCGCCTATCCCATCGCCTACAATAAGTGGATCCGCGAACAGGTGGCAGGCTGGCTGGCCGCGCCTGAGTTGTACGCCCAACTTTCAAAGGCGCTGTCGATTCATGATTTGGAGAATGTCTCTGAACTCGAATCAAAGGCAACTTTCCTGCGCTCGCTGGCAAGAGAGTGGCTGTCCCGCTAAAAACAGACCTGGCTGTTCTTCATTTGTACAACGCAACCATATGGATCAAAAGGAAATAACATGAAGCGCACATGCCATCTGTCCACCCTGACCTTCATCCTTGGCCTGGCCCTGCTTGCAGGCTGCAGCCAGAACGCATATCCAAATCCTTCGCCTGAAGGGACGTCTGGCGTCCCGCCCACGCTCGTCGAAGCGACACCCATTCAATTGCCCTACATTGAGAAGAGTGTCGAAGGCCAATATTGCCGGCGGCAGGTGATTTCCCTGCCCATTTCCGAGACCCAGGGTTGGAGCGACGACGAGATCGCCGAAAAAATCATGAGCCTGTACCTGGATTATTTCAACAATCCGCAGGCCCCCGATTACTGCCGCGTCGATGGATACCGCATCGACGCCGTGTTTCGCGACGAAAAATTGGAGGCCACCTCACTGGCGCCCAACAACGGCTTTCTGCGCGGAATACAGTTCTCGATCAAATTGGTCCAGCTTCCCAATTATTGGATGGGGTATATCGGCGAGCTCGACGAACAGAACTGGTATCACCTCTCAGACGTATTGGTCGTGTTCAAATCCGAGTCAAAGGGCGTCTATAAGGCGCATCTCAGACACAAGACAGGGGGATGACAAGCAGGGTCACTTCGGCCAATCCAGCAGCAGCACCTCGGCCAGCAGGCGGGCGTTGACGTTGCGGTCCAGGCGCTCCTGGGCCAGTTCGAGGTCGGCCACCACGCGGCGGACGACGGGCAGGCTCAGTTTGGCGGCCAGCGCCTCGATCTCCGCGGTGTGATCCACGTTGGTGATGGGCGCGGCGGCCTGGGAGGTTTTCAACAGCACGTCGCGCCAATAGGACTGCCAGAACATCAGCGCCTGGCGCATGGCGTCCTTATCCTTGGATAGTTTCTCGGCATAGCTGAATTTCTGGATGCGCGTGCTCTTGAGCAGGGACTGCACATCGTTGAGCCGCCCGGCGCGCACCTCAAGCAGGCCGTCGTTTTCGACCAGGCGGTTGGCGTAGCCCGGGCGTCCGCCGCTGATGTGGGCCAGCAGGCGCGCGCGTTCCGCTTCCACGCCGCGGCGGAGCAGCATCGACTCGACGTCCGCGATCTTCAACGGGCGCAGGCGCAGGATCTCGCAGCGCGAGTTGATGGTGGGCAGCAGCGCTTCGGGCGTGTCGGCAGTCAACAGCAGGATGGCGTGGGCGGGGGCCTCTTCGAGGGTCTTGAGCAGGGCGTTGGCGGCGTTGTCGTTGGCTTCCTGAAAGCGCAGGAAGAGCGCCACACGGTATTTGGACTGATAAGGCTTGAGCGCCAGCGCGTGCTGCACCCCGCGCACCTGGTCGACCTTGAGTGTCCCGCCTTCGGTCTCAGCCTGCACCACGCTCATGTCGGGATGCTGCATGGCATGAGTCTGGCGGCAGTCGCGGCACTCGCCGCAGAATTCGCCGGGGGACGGGGGCTTGGTGCAGTTCAAGGCCTGGGCGAAGGCCAACGCCAGGGAGCGGCGACCCAGCCCGGGCGGCCCGGAGAAAAGGTAGGCGTGCCGGGATTCGCCGTTCGCCACGTGGCGGCGCAGCATATCCACGGCCCAATCGTGCCCAATCAAATTCCAATTCATGGATGTATTTTACACGCGAATGTCAGGTTCAGTTGGTGCGCAGACGCAGGTAGGATTCGTAACGCTCGCGATGAATGCGTCCGGCTTCGAGGGCGGCCAGCACGGCGCAGCCCGGCTCGTGGGTGTGGGTGCAGTCGCTGAATTGGCAGGCAGCCACCAGCGGGGACAGCTCGGGGAAGTAGGCGTCCATCTCTTCGGGGCGGGTATCCCACAGGGCCAGGCTTTTCCAGCCGGGCGTGTCGGCCACGTACCCGCCGCCTTCGAGCGGAAAGAGCTGGCGTGAGACGGTGGTGTGCTGGCCTTTCTTCATGAACGGACTGACCTCGTTGACCGCCAGTCCCAGCCCGGGCTGCAGCGCGTTGAGCAGGCTGGATTTGCCCGCGCCGCTCGGCCCGACCAGCGCGCTGATCCTGCCCTGCAACGCAGCGCGCAATTCCTCGATGCCGCGTCCCGTGTTTGCGGAGGTATACAGGATGCGATAACCGATCTGCGCGTACATGCCGAAGATTTGCGCGGCGTCCTCCACCAGGTCGGTCTTGTTGGCGATGATGAGCGGGGGCACTTTTTGCTTTTCGGCCACCACCAGGAAGCGGTCCAACATGCGCAGTTTGGGCGTTGGGTCGGCGCAGGCAAAAACGAAGACGGCCTGGTCGGGATTGGCCAGCAGCACCTGCTGGTATATTCCGCGCGGGCGCGGGTCCAGGCGGACGATGGCGCGTTGGCGTTCCTCGATCTCTTCGATGGCCCCGCTGCCATCTGCCGCGGCGGTGATTTGCACACGGTCGCCCAGGGCGGCGATGTCGCCGGTGGCGCGTCCGCGCTTGAGTTTGCCGCGTAACTGGCAAATGAACAGGCCCTGCCCGGTCTCCACAAAGAAGAAACCAGACTGGGCCTTGACAATCAAACCAGGGAGGATGGGGTCGGTCACAGGAGTAAGGGAGTCTCCATCTTTCGTCTTTCCTCTTTCCAGGGCAACGAAAGAGGAAAGCATAAGGTTACGGTCTCGGCGTGCGGGTTGGGATGCCGCCGAAGGGGGTTGGGGTATAGGGGTCGCCGATGGGGCCGAACCACGGCACCGATTGCGGCGAGCCGTAGATGTAGGTTTCGACCATCCAGCGGAAGATTGGCGCGGCATAATCCGAACCTTCGCCGACGTTCTCGACGATGACGGCGATGGCGATGTCGGGCAGGCCGGTATCCTGCTCGGCCATGGTGTACCCGGCGAACCAGGCATGCGGACGCAGCCCGCCGGTCTCGGCGGTGCCGGTCTTGCCTGCCACGGGCACGTTCAACCCGCGCAGGCGGAAGTTGGCCGTGCCGCGCGGGTTCTCGACCACGCTGATCATGGCATCCTGGATCAGTTGAAGGTTGTCGGGGCGCAGGGGCAGGGCGCCGCGCGCCTCGGGTTTGAAGGTCAGCACGGGATTGCCGTTCACGTCGACGATCTTCTCGACCAGCTGCGGACGATAGAGGGTGCCGCCGTTGCCGAGGGCGGCGATGAAGGTCGCCACCTGCAGCGGCGTGACCAGGGTGTTGCCCTGGCCGATGGCCAGGCTGGTGGCGTCCACTTCGTTGGCGGGCACGGGGATCTGCCCGGCCGACTCGGGGATTTGCTCGATGCCGGTCGGCTGGCCGAGGCCGAAGGCGCGCGCCATGTTGGCGACATCGTTGGCGCGGTTGAGCATGAACAGGTCGAGGCCGATGTGATAGAAGTACGGGTTGCACGAGCGCATCAGGCCTTCGGGCAGGGTCAGCAGGCCGGAGGGCAGTTCGGAGGTGCCGTTGCAGGTTTCCCCGGCAGCGATGGCTTCCTGGCAGTGCGTCCAGGTCCAGTCGTGCAGCACGGGACCGCCCAGGGGCACCAGTTCGGTGAATTCATACTGGCAGTCGTAGGTGGTCTGGGGCAGGTACAAACCGCTTTCCAGGCCGGCTGCCATGGTGATGATCTTGAAGACCGATCCCAGCGGATATTGCTCCTGCGCGGCGCGGTTGACCAGGGGCTGGTTCTGGTCGCTGAGCAGGGTGTTCAACAGGTCACTGTTGGGGGTGTTGGGGTCGAACAGGTTGGGGTCGTAGTTGGGCGAGGAGGCCATGGCCAGCACGCGGCCGCTGTCACGCTCCAGCACCACCACCGCGCCGCGGAAACGCTTGAGGGCCTGTTCGGCGTAGTATTGCAGGTCCGAGTCGATGGTCAGGTAGACGGAGTTGGCCGCCTGCGGGGCGCTCTCGCCCAGGCGGGTGACGATCTGCCCGTTGACGTCGACCACGTAGAGCGAGCCGCCGTGCGCGCCGCTCAGGTAGTTTTCGGCCCATTTTTCGATGCCTTGCTGGCCGGTGCGTTCGTCGCCGCGGTAACCGAGGCGTCGGTAGTCGTTCAATTGTTCGGGGCTGATCGAGAGCAGGTAGCCGGTGACCGGGGCGGCAAAGCCCTGGTTGGCGTAATAGCGGGAAGTGTAGGAAGTGACGCTCAGGCCGCCGGGGTTGAGCGCCAACAGGCGGGCGGCTTCCTCGCGGCTGCCTTCGCACATGGGCAGGTACCAGCCGGTGCCGGAGATGGCGATCTGGTCCTGGATGTCCTTTTCGACCAGGCCGCACAGGCGCGCCAGTTCGCCGGTCAGGGTGTCGATGGTGTTGTAGTTGATCGCGCCCGTGTCGATGCCGAAGGCAAAGACCTCAGCCTGGGTGGCCACCGGCAGCCCGGCGCGGTCATAGATGTCGCCGCGGGCGGGGATTTCATAGTCCATCTTGAGTGAGTTGCCGCCGGCCAATTCGGGCAGAATCAGGCCATCCTCCCACTGCACCCTCCACTGGCCGTTGTCGATGGCCAGGTTCATCAGCACGTCGCGCTGAATGTCGCCGACCAGGGCGGTGTGGTAGACCAGGCGCACGCTGACCTGGGCGCTGTATGGGCTGAGCAGGGTGGAGAGAATCTCGTAATCGAATTTACCCGCGCCCATTTCGTTGAGCGCGTCGGTGTAGCGTTTGGCGAAATTCTCCTGCGTGATCGTTTCCTGGCTGAGACGGGTGAGCATGGCGTACATGGACGCCAGGTCGTTGACCTTCAAGGCTTCGAAGTAGGCGTTGACGGCCGCGCGTTCATCCGGCGCGGGGGTCAGGCCCAGGTGCGGGGTGGGCAGACCGGGCGAGGGTATGGCTGTGGGGAAGAGCGACGGCCCGTCCCCGCCGTTTGCGCCACATGCGCCCAGCAGAAGGGAGACGACCAGGAGAACGCCGAGGGAATGCTGTACCTTCATTCTTCACCTTTTTGGTTATCCGACGTTTTCGCCACGCAGGATCGCGCGCGAGACAGGACATTGGTAATCGAGATGGGTCTGGCAATTGTTGGGGACGTCCGCCGCGGGGGGCAGGTCGAGCTTGCGCAGGATGCGCACGAGATGACAAAGCGGCAGGCCCATGACGCTGGCGTAACAGCCCGAGAGTTTTTTCACCGGCTTGAAACGCGAATGTTGGATGGCATACGCGCCGGCCTTGTCGAGCGGATCGCCGGTCAGGATATAGCCTTCGATTTCGGCGTCGGAGTAGTTACGCATGGGGACTTCGGTCACGCACAAGTCGGTGAACAACTGCCCGTCGCGGACGCGCAGGGCGGCGATGCCGGTGTAGACCTGGTGGCTGTGCCCGCGCAGGCGCTTGAGCATGTGCGCCGCCTCCACCACGTCCGCGGGTTTGCCGAGAATGTCGTTCCCGTCCACCACGCTGGTATCCGCGCCAATGACGATCTGTTCGACGTGGGCATGTTCCGCCACGGCGCGCGCCTTGGCCTGCGCCAGCCGCAGTACGTAATCGGCCGGGGCCTCATCAGGGAGCTTGGCTTCATCGACGTCGGAGACCATGACGGTGAACATCCAGCCCCCCAGGGAAATCAGTTGCCGCCGGCGCGGGGAATTGGACGCCAGCAGCAGGACGGTTTTTGAACTCACGCGGAAGATTCTAACACAGTCTCTTTTCCTACCCTGGACGGTCTCATCCCCCTTTCGGTTCCAAATTCAGGCCATTTCGTGGGGCCGCACGCTGCATGAAAGGGGTCAAAAGCCTGGAGACTTTGGACCCCTTTCTGTTTTTACGGCTTGATGGCCTGGGCGCGCAGGACGTGGCGTTTGAGCGCGCCGAAGCGATACTTGTATTCCTCGTCGCCGCGCATGAAGTCGAACTCGCTGCGGCCGTTGTCGGCGGCCCATTGCAGGACGTAGGCCAGCAGCACCCAGCCCGGGGACAGGTCCATGAAGCGGCGGTCGACGCCGGAGTTGTAGCCCCACAGGCGGTTGCGATAGTCGAAGTTCAGGGCGGCGGCGGCCTTCTGTCCGTCCACTTCGAGGAAGGCCAGCCACAGCCAGCCGTGACGGAAGGCGGTGTGAATGGTGGCGCGCATCTGCGAGCGCATCACGTCGCTGAGGAATTTGGCCTTGTTCTCATCCATCTCCATCAAGGCCAGGAAGGCGTCGATTTCCGCCTCCAGCGTGGCTTCGTCGCGGACGATGTACCAGCGCAGGCCGCGTCCGCTGTCTTCGGCGCGGCGCACCTTGCGGCGAATCTCGTGGCGCTGTTTCTTGTCCACGGTGGACAGATAGGCTTCGAAATTCCCTGGCAGCACCACCGTGGGTGTGGGATGATAGATGTCCTGGGTGCAGGTCCAGCCGCGTTTGGCGGATTCCGCTTTCAGGGCGGGCAGGGTGGGAGAGTCCTCGGGCAGGTTGTACCAGTCGAGGCCGCGCCAATCGGCAGGGCGGAAGGTTTCCAGGTAATCCAGCAGGGCCGAGAGGAAACGCGACAAATCCGCGGGGCGCACGATCAGGTCGAGGTAATCCGAAATCTCGATGCTTCCCAGCAGAAGCAGCACGGGGCGACCTTCGTGTTCCGACAGGAACAGCGGGGCGATGCCCACCAGGCGCCCTGCTTCACGGGCCGAAATGAGCGCCAGTTCGGCGCGGCCCCACTCCCCGCCGCCGCGCGTGTGCCACCAACTGCTGAGGTATTCGTAGCGCAAAAAAGGAACGTCGCTGATGCCTTCCTCCACAAGCGCGTTCCATTCGATGGGGTCGAACGATTCGAAATCCGTATGAAGTTGAAAATCCATGCCTGGCTCCAGCGCGCGATTGGCGCGGGAAAATCCCTTTCCAAAGAATGCTGCCGGGGTGATTGTACCAGCACTGGCCGGGACAGACCTGCCGGGAAGGGCCGAATACCCATTATAATGATGGCAAGTTTTCCTCCTTTCTTACCCGCGTGACCGCCGTGCCCCTCGACCTGACTCTCACCCCGCTCTGCCGCACTCACGGACAGGAAGTCCCTGTCCTGCCGGGCCTGCTGGCCCTCGCGCCGCCGCGCAAGCCCGCGCGCGGGCGCGAACAGGACCGCCTGATCGTCTACCTGTACCTGACCGGCACCGCCACCTTCCCCGCCGCCGAATACGCGCAGCTGGCCGGCGAGGCGGGCGACCTGTTCCACCGCACCCCGGGGCCGCTCACCTCGGCCTTGCGCGCCGTGGCCAATTTCGTCAACCAGGCCCTGTTGGAGCGCAACCAGGCGACCAGCGGGCGCGGCCAGTATGCGGCCGGCTGGTTGACCCTGCTGGCCCTGCGTGAGACGCAGGCCACCCTGCTGCTCAGCGGTCCCATGCACGCCTTTGTGCTTGGGCCTTCGCCGCGTCACATCTTCGAACCCGAGCTTTCGGGCAAGGGGCTGGGCATTCACCAGGCCGCCCCGCATTATTTCACCCAGGTCAGTTTGGCGGCCCACGAGCGCATCCTGCTGGCTGGCCGGCTGCCCCCGCCCTGGGAGTCCACGCTGGGCGCGCCCTCCACCTCTTCGCTGGAGGCCACACGCCGCCGCCTGCTGACCCTGACGACCGAGGACCTGCACAGCGTGCTGATCCAGGCTGCGGAAGGCAATGGCGGGCTGCACCTGCTGACGACCGCGCCCGAGCCGCGCGGGGAACGGATGCCCATCCCCTCCCCGCCCCCGGACGAGGGCCTGGCTCCGTCCGAGCCGCCCCAGCCCGACCCCGAGCCGGCTGCGCCCGAATCCTACCCCGCGCATGTGCTCGAACCCTCGGCCTATGCCATCCCTCCTGCGCCCGCCCCGGCCGCCCTGCCGCGCGCCATCCGCGCCGAGGATTTTCCCGCCTCCATTCCGCGCGCGCGGCCCAAGCCCGAACCCATCGCGGAGGAAGCGCCCCTTCAAACGGAATCCGCCCCCGCTCCCGCCCCCCAAGCCGAGGAGGCTGCCGCCCGCCCGCCGCGCCGCAGGCGTCACCCCTCCAACAAACCGCGGGAGGTATCCCCCTTCACCCGCGGCCTGGCCAAATCCATCCTGGGCGGAATCGACGCCTGGAGGCGTGGAACCCGCCGCGTGGATGAGGGGGTGCGCAACGCCCTGCCGCGCATGCTGCCCGGCAACGAGGCCGGCGAAACGCGCCCGCTGCCCGACGCCACCCTGTTCTTCCTGGCCTTCCTCATCCCGGTCATCGTGGCCACCATCGGCGTGGTGATGTTCCTGGGCACGGGACGCAGCAGCCAGTACGAGAATTACATGGCCCAGGCCAGGACCGCGCGCGAACAGGCCATCAGCCTGACCGACCCGCTCATGCGCCGCGACGCCTGGAACGAGGTGCAGGTCAAGGTCGACCTGGCCGAGGATTACCGCAGCACAGACGAGACCCGCCTGATGCGCAGCGAAGCCATCCAGCAGATCGACCTGTTGACGGGTGTGCGGCGCTTGAACTTCCAGGCCGCCTTTACCGGCAAACTCAACATCAAGATCAGCCGCCTGGCCGCCACCGAGTCGGACCTGTACCTGCTCGACGCGGAAAAGGGCGAAGTGCTGCGCGCGCAATACATCACCACGCGCGGCTTCCAGATGGATGACACCTTTACCTGCAAGCCGGGCCAATACGGCATCTACCAGGTCGGCCCGCTGGTCGACATCCTGGCCCTGCCGTTGTACAACCTGGCCCACGCCGCGGTGTTGGGCGTGGATGCGACCGGCACCCTGTTGTATTGCGCCCCCAACCAGGTCCCCATCGCCCGCCCGCTGCAAACCTCCAACACCAATTGGGGTCGCATCACCAGCTTCAGCATGGACGGCGGCAACCTGTACGTTCTGGACGCGCCCTCACGCGCGGTGTGGGTATACACCGGCAAGGACAGCGAGTTCATCGACCCGCCTTATTTTTTCTTCGGCAACCAGGTTCCCGAGATTCAGGACGCCATCGACCTGGTGGCGCGCGACGACCAACTCTACATGCTGCACTCGAATGGCCGCCTGACGACCTGCGCCTACAGCCGCATCACCGCGCGCCCCACCACCTGCCAGCAGCCGCCGATGGTCAACCCCTTCCCCGCGCTGGATGCCAGCCTGTTCACGCAGACCAATTTCACCCAGTTGATCTATTCCGCCCCGCCCGATTCCACCCTGCTCCTGCTGGGCGCGGATATCCAGGCGGTGCTGCGTTTCTCGCCCGCCAGTTTCGAGCTGCAGGATCAGTTCCGTCCGTCTGTTGGCAACCTGCCGGCCGGACAGGTTGGCGCGATGGCGGTCAGCCCCAACCACGTGTTATACCTGGCCGTGGGCGACCAGGTGTACTTCTCGAATGAAATGCCGTAAAGGAGAGCAGCGATGAACAAATTCTTCGACTACATCTTCAAATTGTTCGGGACGAAAAAGACGCCCCCGCCTGCTCCCGTCGGCCCGGCCCCAAACAACAGCGACGAGCCGGCCCAGATCAGCAACAGCCGCGTGCTGGTGATCGTCTACGACCCGGTTATGGATCCCGCCTCGGGAAAGAAACTCTCGGTGCAGCAGAACTGGTACCGCCTGGAAGACCTGGCCAGCGGTTTCATGGCCGACATCCTCAAGAACAGCGGCGGGATGGCGCGCTATCAGATCGTGCAGCGCATCGACGTGGACGAGTTCCCCGCCAAGGTGGATGGTTTCCGCTACGACCCGCAGAGTTACATGTCCATGCTGCGCGGCGAAACCCAGCCGCACATGCCGCAGGAAGTGGATTACCAGGCCATCCTGGCGCGCTTCAAGATCCTGGAGCGGGTGTCCAGGAATGAGATCGACGAGGTCTGGGTCTTCGGCTTCCCCCATGCTGGCTTCTACGAGTCGACCATGGGTGGGCCGGGCGCCTTCTGGTGTAACGCCCCGCCGATAAAAAACACCGAGGCCGCCAAACGCCGCTTCGTGGTGATGGGCTTTTCCTACGAGCGCTGGGTGGGCGAGATGCTCGAAGCCTTCGGCCATCGCGCCGAGTCGATCATGCTCAAGACTTTCGAGAAGCTGCGCGGCGAGGCCAACCTATGGGCGCGTTTTACGCGCTACGAGCAGGTCGCGCCCGGCAAGTCGGCCATTGGCACGATCCACTTTGCGCCCAACAGCACCCGCGACTACGAATGGGACAACCAGACGCTGGTCAAGAGCGAGTGCTACGACTGGCTGAACAACTTCCCCAACTTCAAGGGTGATTTCAAGGACGTGAACCATGTCAACTGGGGCGGCGGCGACATCCGCGCGCATCACCAGTGGTGGCTCAATCACCTGCCGCGCGTGGCCGGCCGCCAGAATGGGGTGCATAACAACTGGTGGCAGTACATCATCAACCCGCATAACGTGTCATAGAAAACAGGAGTGCGGACTTAAGCCGCACTCCATCCATGCCCGCGGCGGACTCTGCATTGCCGCAGATTGAATACCCGCCGGGGCGTAGGGCGGGCCTGCCCCATCCGCGTTTGCCGTATACCACACTCGGTCACACACTTGCCCTGCCGTCTCGCACCGTCGTCCACAGGATCGCTGCGCTGATGTTCGCGGCATCCCTGCGGCGGTGGCAGGCGGTGCCAGGGAATTGCGCTTTTTTTAGAGAGGGGAAAAATGCAATTTGTGACCCTGGGTATTATATAATCCCCCCAATGGAAAACACCCCCTCCCGTCGACTCCCCCGCGCGTTGATCCTGCTGGTCGCCTTCGGCGTGCTGGCTGCCGTGCTGTTCAGCATTGCGCCCGCAACGCTCTTCGCCTGGCTGTGGGAACGGCTCAACCTGTTCGCCACGGTCTTCCTCGGCATCTTCGTCGAGGCCGCGCCCTACCTGCTGCTGGGCACCCTGGCCTCGGGCCTGGTCGAGATGTTCCTCGACCGCGAGCAAATGGCGCGCTTGATTCCGCGCGGCGGACTGGGCGCGTCCCTGGCCGGCGCGGTGCTGGGACTGGCCTTCCCCGTCTGCGAGTGCGGTGTCATCCCGCTCACGCGGCGACTGTTCAGCAAGGGACTGCCGCTCCCAGCCGGGCTGGCCTTCCTGATGGCCGCGCCGGTCTTCAACCCCATCGTCATCTTCAGCACGGCCTCCGCCTTTGGCTGGGGGCGGATGCTGCTCTGGCGGCTGGGTCTGACCCTGCTGATTGCCGTGGCGGTCGGATTGATCTTTTCGGTCGAAAAGAATGCGGGGAATGTCCTCAAACTGGCCGCGCCTGTGTTGAGCCTGCACACCGTCCCCGAGGCCGTCCCGCCCTTCAAAGACAAACTGCGCCAGGCCCTGGTCATCGCTGCGGATGAGTTCTTCGAGATGGGCCGCTACCTGGTCGTCGGGGCGATGCTGGCCGCCGCCATGCAGACCTTCATTCCGCAGTCCTCCCTGCTGGCAATCGGCAGCGGCCCGCTGCTCTCGGTGCTGGTCATGCTGGCCCTGGCCTTCGTGCTCTCCATCTGCTCCACCGTGGATGCCTTCGTGGCGCTGGGCTTCGTCGGCGCCTTCAGTTTCGGCTCGATCCTCTCCTTCCTGGTCTTCGGCCCCATGGTCGACATCAAGAGTCTCATGATGTACCGCCAGGTCTTCAAGCCGCGGATCGTGGCCTATCTCATATTGCTGCCCTTCCTGATGAGCCTGCTGGCAGGCCTGATCTTCAATTACCTGGTTCCATAGGTGCCCATGTCCCATCGAATGTATCGCTCCTACCAGGCCCTGATCCTGATGGGCCTCGGCCTGTTCCTCGGCCTCAAACTGGTCAACGGCACGCTGACCTGGTATATCAACCAGCGCTTCATCCCGCTGACCTTGCTGGCCATCGTGCTGTTCTTCATCCTGGCGGGTTCCCTCACCCAGCGCAGGAATGGGGACGACCAGCGCGGGCATGATCATGAGCACGATCATGAGCATCACACGCATGAACACAACCATGCGTCCGGCGGCAACCTGGTCTTTTTGTTGATCCCGCTGGCCATCGGCCTGCTCATCCCCGCCCGTCCGCTGGATTCGACCGCCCTGTCCACGCGCGGCTTCACCACCAGTTCGGCGCTGGTCAGTTCGGGGGGCGCCGCCATCTTCGAGACCGACGCCGAACAGCGCACCATCCTCGACTGGATCAAGGTCTTCAACTACGAATCGAACCTGGAACCCTACCTCGGGCAGAAGGCCGCCGTCATCGGCTTCGTCTACCACGACGAGAAATTGGCCGAGGGCCAGTTCTATGTCAGCCGCTTCGTGGTTTCGTGCTGCGCCGCAGATGGCTTTGCCCTGGCCATGCTGGTCGAATGGCCCGAAGCCGCCAGCCTCGAACAGGATGCCTGGGTGCTGGTGCGCGGCCCCGTCACCTCTGCGCAGACCGAGACGCACACCATCCCCGTCATCCAGGCCGAAACGGTCGAGATCGTCCCCGTGCCCGACCAACCCTACCTCTACCCATGAAGCGCCCACTGACCCTCGACACCCTGGCCATCGGTCTGTCCCTGCTCCTCGTCGCCGCCATCGGGCTGGTCCTCCTGTTGGGCGGACAAGTGGGCGTGCGCGTCGTCCCCGACCTGCCCGGGGATGGGCGCGTCGGCCCCTACCAGGTCATCACGCTGACCTTCTCCGAGCCGGTCGACCCCCAAAAAGCGGAAGCGCTGTGGACTCTCCAGCCGCCGGTGGATGGACTGATCGACTGGCCGACTCCGCGCACCCTGCGCTTCACCCCCTCCCGCCCCCTGAGCCTGGATACCGTTTACGAGCTGACCCTCAACCCGGGCCCCGTCACGGACGGCGGCGCGGAGATCCGACGCGCCCAGCGCTGGCAGTTCCGCGTGCGCGACCCGCTGGTCGTGGCGCTGCGTTCCGCCAACGGCGACAGCGCCCTGTGGGCGGTCTCCCTGGACGGCCAGACCTCCCACCGCCTGACAAGTGAAGCGCGCAAGGTCATCAGCTACGACGCCGCCCGCAGCGGCGATTATCTCATCTACTGCGCCGCCAACGAACAGGGCGGCATCGACCTGTGGCGGGTCAGCCGCGCGGGCGGCGACGATGCGCTCCTGCTCGATTGCGGCCTCGACCGCTGCACCGCTCCCGCCATCTCGCCCGACGCCATGCGCGTGGCCTACACCCGCGAGGCGGCCGGCCCAGGCCCCGACCTGCCCTTCGGCTCCCCGCGCAC
>JBMOMS010000225.1:11548-42860 GCA_049324895.1 Chloroflexota bacterium | reverse complement strand
GCCGCCCCCAGCAGCACCATGCGCGGCTGGGAGAGCAGCGGGCTGAAGTCGATCATGGCGCCCACGCCGATGAAGATCAGCAGGGGGAACAACTCGGTTTTGATGCCCGCGTCGTAGATGACTTTCATCATGCCGTCGGCGGAGGCGGTGAGGCCCGAGAGCGGGATGTTGGCCAGGATGCAGCCGAAGCCGATGGGTAGCAGCAGGACCGGCTCATACTCCTTGGCGACGGCCAGGTAGACCAACACCAAGCCGACCGCGATCATGAGCGCGTTGCCGGGGGTGAAATTGGCCAGGCCCTTGATTAATTCGGGGAGCAGTTCGTTTACATCCATGACGCCTCGCCCGCGTCGGCAAAGCGGATGAGCGCCTGTTTGTGCGCCACGCTCTGGCCCGCGCTGACCAGCACCTGCCCGACGATGCCCGCCCGCACGGCGCGGATGCTGTTCTTCATCTTCATGGCTTCGATGATCAAGACGACCTGGCCGGTCTCGATCTTTTCGCCGGTTTTGACAAAGACTTCGATGACGGTGCCGGGCAGGGGGGCAACCAGGTCGCTGCCGTTCATGTGCTGATTGACCGAGCCGACGGGCAGTGAGGCTGCGGCAGGACGGGAGACTTCCTGCTGAACTTTGGGCTTTTCGCCGCTTTCAGGCTGCACCTCGAAGGCCTGTCCATCCACGCGCGCGATGACGGGCCGCGCGTTGATGTCTTCGATTTCCACTTCGAAAGTCTGGTTTTCAACCTTGATTTGATATTTCATGCTTCGTTCCTTCTTCAGGAGTGCAGGCTTTTGCAGATTAACAATTAAATCTAACAATAAAGTACCTTCGCCCTGCCTGCACTGGGCCGCAGGCACACGTGAGCGGAGCGAGGCGATAGCCGAGCGTAGCGATGCCCTGCGACTGCAAGGAGTGTCGAAGGGGGCGCGCGGCTCGGTTTCGACATGGTGAGCGAAAGACGAACCGTCAACCACCAGCTCAGGGCGTAGAATCGGCTGAAATTTATGTTAGATTAATTTGGAAAAGTACAATAGCCTGTGAATAATGGTTTGCGGACAAATGTCTGCGGACTGAAGTCCGCACTCCATCCATCTAGCGGTGGCTGCCTTTTGCGACCATCTGGCGCGAGCGCAGGCCCAATTGCCAGGCCGAGACCAGGTTGGTGGGCGGCGGCGGCAGGGGGCGGGCGGTGGAGCTTTCCTGCGCGGCCAGGGCCAGGGCCACGGCGACGGCGGCGGCGCGGGCCGGGAGTCCGCTGTCCATAACGGGGGCCGGCGCGGGGGCGGACTCTTCCGCCGGGGCCTTTTCCCGGATGACAGCCGTCAGCAGGGTCATGAGGCCCCACAGCACGATGATCGCGCCGAAGACCAATCCCATGCCGACCGCGGTGATTTGCAAGCTGAGAATTAGGTTATTAGTCATAGCGTCTCTTGGTTTGATGGTAGACCGTGGACCGCGGAGGGTCAATAGTCTACCGTCCACCATCTAGACCGGGATATTCCCGTGTTTGCGGGGCGGGGCGGGGGCGAACTTGTCGCGCAGGGCCGAGAGGGCGGCGATGATCTTGGGGCGGCTTTCGCGCGGCTCGATGATGTCGTCCACGTCGCCGGTGCCGGCGGCGTAATAGGGGTTGTTGAAGCGGGCGCGGTAATCCTCGGCCAGGCGCTTGCGTTCGGCGGCGGGATCGGCGGCGGTTTCGATCTGTTTCTTGAAGAGGATGTTGGCCGCGCCTTCCGCGCCCAGCACGGCGATTTCCGCCGAGGGCCAGGCGTAGGTCACGTCGGTGCCGAGGTATTTGCTGGACATGACCACGTATGCGCCGCCGTAGGCCTTGCGTGTAATCACAGTGACCTTGGGGACGGTGGCTTCGGAGTAGGCGTAGAGCAGTTTGGCGCCGTGGCGGATGATGCCGCCGTGTTCCTGGGCGACGCCAGGCAGGAAGCCGGGCGAGTCGACGAAGGTGACCAGGGGGACGTTGAAGCAGTCGCACATGCGCACGAAGCGGGTCATCTTGTCGGAGGCGTCGATGTCGATCACGCCGGCCATGACGGCCGGCTCCTGGGCGACGATGCCGACGCTGTGCCCGCCGATGCGCGCCAGGCCGACAATGGCGTTGCGCGCCCAGTTGGGCTGGATTTCGAGGAATGTGCCGCGGTCGACGATGGCTTCGATGACCTGGTGCATGACGTAGGGTTCGCTGGGGTCGATGGGCACGATGTGGTTGAGGTGCTCGTCCATGCGCATGGGATCGTCGCCGGGTTCATGGAAGGTGGGGTTTTCGACGTTGTTGGAGGGCAGGTAGGAGAGGAACTGGCGCACGAGATTAAGCGCCGCCTGCTCGGAGGGGGCTGCCAGGTGCGCCACGCCGCTGATGGACATGTGGACGTCGGTGCCGCCCAGCGATTCAGAGTTGATGACCTCGCCCGTGACGGCCTTGATGACCTCGGGGCCGGTCAGGAACATGAAAGACTGCTTCTCGACCATGATGATCAGGTCCTGCAGGGCGGGGGAGTAGGCCGCGCCGCCGGCGCAGGGTCCGAGCATGACACTGACCTGGGGAACGACGCCCGAGTATTGGGCGTTGCGGCGGAAGATTTCGGCGTAGGCGCCGAGGGCCTTGACGCCTTCCTGGATGCGCGCGCCGCCCGAGTCGAGCAGGCCGATGCAGGGGACGCCGTTGCGCATGGACAGGTCCATGACGCGGCAGATCTTGTGCGATTGCATCTCGCTGAGGGTGCCGCCATAGATGGTGAAGTCCTGTGCGTAGACATAGACCGTGCGGCCATCGATCTGGCCGTAGCCGGTCACCACGCCGTCGCCGAGGAAGGCCTCGGAAGCCAGGCCCAATTCATCCACGGGGCTGGTGATGAAGGGTTCAAGCTCGTTGAAGGTGCCAGAGTCAAGCAGCGCCAGGATGCGTTCCCTGGCGGTCTGTTTGCCCTTGGCGTGCTGTTTTTCGATGCGGTCCTTGCCGCCGCCTTCGAGGGCCTTGGCGCGCATCTTGCGCAGTTCGAGAATTCTGGGATCTTCTTGCATAAAAGTGCCTCACTTTTTTGTGATAATGGTCACGAGTGTGAGTGTAGCACAGGACCTCCGGCAGGCCAATGACGGAAGGCATGGGAAGGGGGATGTATTTAGGCACTGAAAAAACGTTGAAGGTCAAAAGTCAAAGGTCAGAGGTCGAAGGTCGAGGGTTGAGGGTTAAGGGTTGGTGGCTGGGCCGAATCTCTGTCTGATTCCGTGACTTTTGGTACTTGAGAACCTGAATGAGTGCCTGTATACTTTTCGCTGTTGTTTCCGCAAGCTCATATTGCACATAGGAGGATAAGATGAAATACACCCGAAACCACCCTTCCAGAAAATTTAAGCGCTTGAAGTTTGGCTGGCTCATTTCTCTGTCGGTGATTGCTGCCACGATCCTGCTGGCTGCTTGCGCTGCCCAGCCTGCGGCCGAACCTTCCACTATTCCGCCCACGGCGCAGGCGACGCTGACGTCGACCACAGAACCGACAGCAACAGCCACGCTTCCGCCCACGGCCACGCCCCCACCCACAGTCACGTCCACGCCACGGCTGCCGGTCCTGCCTGGAACGGTCATGCCGCAGCCCGCGAATGCGGTTTTCTCCAACCTGGAGGAGGTGGTCGAATTGGCGCGCTGGGGGAAGGGGGTGATCACCAATGCGATCTATGCCCCGAATGGGAAGGTCATTGCCCTGGCTTCCCCCATCGGGATACGCCTGCATGATGCCAACACGCTGGACGAGCTTTTATACATCGAGACTGGCGCGCGCGTGAATGGGATTGCGTTTTCCCCAGATGGGCAGAAACTGGCGGGCGGCTTGGATAACAACACGGCAGGCATCTGGTCGGTCTCCGATGGAGAATTGCTGCACACCCTCGAAGGTCATACGGAGGATGTGACCAGTGTGGCATTCTCTCCCGATGGCAGCCTGCTGGCTACGGGTTCGGTCGACAGGGCCGTGAAGGTGTGGAAGGTCGCGGATGGCAGCCTGACGATCACCATCGAAGGAATACACTCGAAGCCGATTACGGACGTGCTTTTCTCGCTGGATGGTCAGGCGATTTTCTCCGCCTCTGAAGACAGCACCACGCACATGGTGCAAGTTTCGGACGGCAAGTTGCTGAAAATCTACAGCGGTTATTCGGATGGCGGCATCGACCTGTCATCGGATGGCAAAACCCTGGTGGGTTACGGCCAGGATAAGATCACCATCTGGCAGGTCGAGGATGCCAAGATCCTCAACACATTGGAGGACGACCGCACCATCACGTTCGATCTTTCCCCGGATGGAAAACTCCTGGCCACGGCTGGCTGGGATTATTCTGTCAGAATCTGGGACCTTTCCACCGGGCTGGTCAAACTCACCCTGGAAGACCTGGAACCGGAGGAATTGCACTTCAACGGTTGGTTCAGCACCGCCTTTTCACCGGATGGAATGGAGGTCATGTTGGCCGGGCGGGAGGTGGTCGGTTTCTGGAATGTCGCCAAAGGGGCGCTTCTGAGAAGCGCGGTGACCAATACCAACCCCATCTTCTCCATTGCCGTTTCTCCGGATGAGAGCATGTTGGCATTCGTCGAAGGGTTGCAAGTGAACGTCCGTCAGATCTCCGACGGTGGGGAAGTCGAGATCAAGGATAAGGACGAGATCCAAAGCATCGAAGATGTTGCCTTTTCAACAGACGGAAAGTCCCTGCTGGTGGGCATGTGGGATGGCTCGGCGCGAATCTGGCCCCTCACAGAGCAGGGAGCACGCCAGAGTTTCGAGGCCACGAAAAAGGACGAGTGGATCGACAACGTGGCTTTTTCCCCGGATGGGAAATCGCTGGCTTTCACCGCCGGCGGGGTGATCGAGCTGCGTAATCTTTCGGATGGCGTGCTGGTGCGCAAATATAGCGGCAGTTCGAGTTGGTATGTGAACAACCTGGTCTTTTCGCGGGATGGAAGCATGCTGGCCTCTTCTGCGCCCGGTGACCGCATCATGGTTTTTAAGGTCGAGGACGGCTCGCCGCTGCATAACATACCGCGCGGCGTGTGTGTGGCCTTTTCGCCCGATGACACCCTGTTGGCGGGCGGTTTGAGCGACAAGACCATCCGCATTTGGGACGTGAAGAGTGGCAAGCAACTGATTCAGATCAGCGACCAGCCCGAGATTGCCTGGGCGGTGGCTTTCTCTCCGGACGGACAGCTCCTGGTCACGGGCGACAGCCAGGGGGCGGTCAGTGTTTGGAATGTGGCCGATGGAACGCTCCTGAAAACCTGGCAGGCGCATTCCATGATGATCGAGTCGATCACCTTCCTGTCGAATGGCAATGTGCTGATCACGGCCTCCTACGACGGCACCATCCGTTTCTGGGGCCTGAAGCCGTAATCTCACCATAAAAAAGGACTTCCAGCACACCCTGCTGGAAGTCCTTTTTTTGTTTCTCAATCTACCGGTCAATCAGCACCATCTCTGCCTGGTGCTGCCCCAAATACTCCGCGCCGGACTCGGTGATGACCACATCCTCTTCCAATCCAACGTAACCATAGCCGGGCACGGGCAGGCCGGGTTCGATGGTGAAGACCTGGCCGATTTCCAATTGGAGTTTGGGCGAGTCGCCGTATTTCTCCCAGAGCGGACCGAGCAGGGCGCCGCCGTCGTGGGCGACGCGGCCAAGCTGGTGGCCGAGGGCGTAGGGGTAGCTGGGATAGCCTGCGCCCGTGACGATCTCGCGGGCGAGGATGTCGATGTGGTTGCCGCTTACGCCAGCTTGCATGGCGGCGCGCGCGGCTTCGATAGCGGCGCGGATGGTTACAAATCCGCGTTGGACTTCGGCGGGGGCTTGGGTCTCGCCTGGGCGCAGGAGGTAGGCCACGCGCTGGATGTCGGCGCAGTAGTCTTCGTATTTGACGCCGAAGTCGAAGTGCAGGATGTGTCCGCGTTCGATCTGGATGCTGGTGGGGCCGCTGTGCCCGACGGGGGAGTCTGGTCCGCTGTTGACGGCGGGACAGTTCTCGGCCGGCCAGGCCAGCTCCAGTCCGCGCGACTTGACCTGGGCCTGCATGAAGTCGGCCACTTCCAACTCGGTCATGCCGGGTTGGACGAAGTCGAAGGTTTGTTGGAAGATTTCGTCGCTGAGGCGCACGGCCTCGCGGATGCGGGCCAGCTCGCTGGGGGTTTTGCGTCCGCGCAGGGAGTTGATGATCGGCTCGGCGCTGACCAGCCGTTCGGCGTAGGGCGTGCCCGCCAGGTGCTCGCGCAGCATTTCGTACATGGCGTGGGTCAACCCGTCGGCGTGGACGTTGTTGCGCGAGGTGTTGACGGCGATGCGCTGCGGGTCGAGGCGCGTGACCGTCTCGCGCAGCAGGTCGCGCACGGCGGTGTCGTATCCCAGGATGGGATCGTAGACGCCCAGCCGACCGAGCGATTCCTTTTCGAGGTTGCCGACGATGGCGAGGCGCTCGCCCCGGCGGGTGAGCATCAGGGCGGAGGGCCAGGTCAGGTCGGCGGGACCCACCAACAGGTCCAGGGCGGGGTCGCGCACGCCGCTGGTCTCGCGGACGAAGGTCAGCCACAGGTCGATCTCCTGCTGACGGAGGATGTCGATGGCTTGCTGGACTTTTTCCTGAATGAGAGTCATGGGGGCCTCTTTTTGGGGTAATTGGTAAGTGGTAAGTGGTAAGTGGGGATTGGGGATTGGTAAGTGGGGAGTGGTAATTAGGGAGTGGGGTGTGATGGGGAGGAGGTGGGGGATTTGCGGGGGTCTTTGACGAACAGGGCCAGGATGGCGAACAGGCCCAGCGAGAGCACGGCGGAGATGACGAAGGTGGGCTGGAAGCCGGCCAGGTCGACGATCCAGCCGCCCAGGATGGGGGCCAGGATGGTGGCCGGGGCGGTGAGGGTTTGTGACAGGCCGATGTACATGGGGCGGTCGACCTCGCTGCCGAAGTCCACGGTCATGGACAGGCTGTTGGTCCAGATGGCGACGTTGGCCAGGCCGGTCAGCAGGAAGATGGGATAGAACCAGGCCAGGGAGGGGGCGTTCCAGGCCAGGACCGAGCTGAGCAGGGCGGCCACGGTTCCCAGCAGCATCATGGCGCGGTGGCCGAGGCGGTCGCCCAGCCAGCCCATGCCGGCGTTGGCCACGGTCTGCGAGAGGGTCAGGGTGGCGGTCAGGTAGCCGGCGGTGATGGTGTCCATTTCGAAGCGGCGCAGGGCGTAGAGGATGTAGAACGAGAAGCCCATGACCGCGAACTGCGAGAGGAAGCGCGCGCCCAGGAACCAGCGGAAGTTGGCGTCGCGGCCCAGCACGGCGCGGGCCTCGTGCCAGAAATGGGGCTGGACTTCGGGGATGAGCTTGTCGTTGTCTTCGGGTTCGCGGGTGAGGGCCAGCGCGCCCCAGGAGAGCGCGAAGAAGACGAAGGCGATCAGGAAGCAGAAGATGAAGCCGATGGGCGCCGCGAAGGCGTCCAGCAGGTAGCCCGCGCCGATGGCGGCCCCGCTGAGCAGCAGGTTGGCCAGCGCCGCCTGGAAGCCGAAGAAGGTGCCGCGCGAATCGGGCGGCATGATCTTGGCGATCATCGAGGTCCAGGTGTTGGCGGTGACGCCGCCGCCCAAGCCCTGCCAGGCCAGCAGCAGGAAGGTGAGGATCAGGGCGGCCTGTTTTCCGATCAGGGGGATGAGCAGGGCCACCAGGGCCAGCGCCAGGAAGGGGATGCGTTCGTGGATGGTGGTCAGCAGGACGGTGCGTTTGTAGGCGCGCAGGCGGGCGATGCGCTGGGCCATGAACAACTGCGGGAACTGCCAGCCGACGGCGTGGATGGCCGGGACCAGCCCGATCAGCAGGGCGGAATCGGTCATGGTGGCGACGAAGAGCGGCAGGATGGTGCTAAAGGAGGCAAATCCGAGGGCGACGCCGAACAGGCCGCCGTCCCACAGGTTGACGATCAGGTTGTGCTTGAGGTTTTGACGGACTTCTTTTTCGAGGGTGGTGAGCAGGGTCATGGGTCGAATTGTACCTGAAACCGTTTACAAGCCGCGCCAAAGTGCTGGGATGGAATCTGCGAATCTGCGCAAAGCGATGGAAACTGTTTAGGTAAGCCGCTGTTCGGCCCCAAAGGGCATCCTTTCTGGCAAAATGCCGGCAGTTCAGCTCTTATCTAAACAGTGGACCTCTTGCATAAGTGACAAGAGAGACGTGTGAAAAACCTTTTAAACCACGGAGGCACGGAAACACGGAGAGAACGTATCTTCTCAATATTTTGGGGCGTGTTCTGGAGTCCCGAAGTTCTACTTCGGGAAAATGCGCAAGTAGAACTTGCGCACCCCAAATTACCCCAGGAAATTGAGAAGGTACAAAATAGCCTGCAAAATAGCCTTGACAAAATTCCAGAATTGCCTAAAATAAAAACGAACGTTCGTTCATATTTTTAGAAGAGGCACTCATGTCCGATAAAACCAAGGACGCTCCCAGCAAAGGCGAAGCCACCCGCGCCGTCGTCGAAGACGCCGCCCTGGAATTGTTCATTCAGAAGGGCTATCACGCCACTTCGATGCGGCAGATCGCCGAACACGCCGGGCTGGCGCTGGGCGGCATCTACAATCACTTCAAGAGCAAGGAGGAGATCTTCGAGGCCATCGTGGTGGACAAACACCCGTACAGGAAGATCATGCCCCTGATCCTGGAGGCGCAGGGCGAGACCGCCGAGGAGTTCCTGCGTAACGCGGCGCTGATCAGCATGAACGAAATCAAAAAAGACCCGGACTACATCAACCTGATGTTCATCGAGCTGGTCGAGTTCCGCGGGCAGCACGGCAAGTTGATCGTCCTGGAGGTCGCGCCCAAGATCCTGCCCATCTTCGAAAAACTGGTCAAGGCCCGCAAGGAACTGCGCGTCACCCATCCCGCCATACTGGCGCGTTCCTTCTTCGGGCTGGTGGTTTCCTACATGATCACCGAAATCATCCTGGGAGACAGCTACCTGAAGAAGCTGCTGCCCTCGAATTCCATGGATGCCTATGTGGATATTTATCTGCACGGCGTCCTCAAGGAGCCTGCATGAACTCACGCTTAATGTCCATCATCCGCAAGGAATTCATCCAGATCGGGCGCGACATGCGCACGCTGGTCATGATCCTGGTCATCCCGATCATGCAGTTGTTCCTGCTGGGATATTCCGCCACCAGCGACGTGCGCAACATTCCGCTGGCCGTGCTCGACCAGAGCCGCAGCCCCGAGTCGCGCGCCCTGCTCGACTCGTATCGCGCCGCGGACTATTTCGTCATCGCCTTCACGGTCGACTCGGAGGCGGAGATCGAAACCCTGATCGAGGGCGGAGAGGCGCGGGCGGCGGTCATCATCCCGCCCGATTACGCCGAGCGCCTGGCCGACGGGAACGCGCAGGTGGCCTTCATCCTCGACGGCTCGGACCCAACCAGCGCCTCGACCGCGCTCTCGGCGGCGCAGCTCATCAGCCAGTCCCACTCCACCGCCATCCTGACCGAGCGCATCGCCCGCACGGGCATGAACCTCAAAGTCCAGCCGCCGGTGCAGGTGCATACCACCGTCTGGTACAACCCCGACATGATCAGCGCCTACTTCACCATCCCCGGCGTGATCGGCATGATCCTGTACGCCATCGCCGCCATCCTGACCGCCACCTCGGTGGTGCGCGAACGCGAACGCGGCACCATCGAGCAGTTGATCGTCACGCCCATCCGCCCGTGGGAGTTGATCGTCGGCAAGCTCATGCCCTACGTCATCCTGGGCTTCTTCAACACCATCGAAGTGCTGGCCTTTGGGAACTGGTGGTTCGGCGTGCCCATCCGCGGCGACCTGGGGCTGATCCTGCTCTCGTCGGGCATCTTCCTCGTCACGGGGTTGGGCATCGGCCTGTTCTCGTCCACCATCGCCAACACCCAGCAGGAGGCCATGCTGACCGTGTGGATGACCCTGCTGCCGAGCATCTTCCTCTCGGGTTTCTTCTTCCCACTCGAAGCCATGCCGGCCTTCCTGCAATGGCTTTCGTACCTCATGCCGCTGCGCTACTTCCTGGTCATCATCCGCTCGCTCTTGTTGAAGGGGGTTGGCCTGGCCACCATCCAGACCGAGTTCCTGCTGATGAGCCTGTTCGCCGTGGCCATCATGGCCGCCGCCGCGCTGCGCTTCCGCAAGCGATTGGATTAGCCCCAGCCCTCACCCCCGACCCCTCTCCCTGGGAGGGAAAGGGGAGGGATCGAACAAAGGAGAATCATTATGAACCACAAAAAACCGCCCGTACAAATCATCGTGATCGTCGTGCTTGTAATCGCGTTCAGCGTCTATTTCCTGGTCACGCAGGGGATGGGAAAAAAGGATGAAGCTCTGACCGCCTCGGGCTTCATCGAGGCCACCCAGATCAACCTGGCCGCCGAGATGTCTGGCAAGGTGACCGAAGTGCTGGTGGAGGAAGGCCAGCCCGTGACGGAGGGCGAAGCCCTGCTGCGCCTGGACCCGAGCCTGCTGGCCGCGCAACGGGCCGCCGCCGCCGCCGCGCTGGATACCGCCAACTCTGCCGCCCAGACGGCCCAGGCCGGCTACCAGGTGGCCCAGGCCCAATACGACATCACCCTGGCTTCGGCGCGCGCCGCCGGCGCCCAGGCGCGCCTGGCCGATTGGGCCGTGCGCACGCCGAACTACTTCGACCAGCCGCTGTGGTACTTCACCCGCGAGGAGCAGATTGCCGCCGCCCAACAAGGTGTGCTGTCTGCCGCGCAGGAGGTGGAGACTGCTGAGAAGAACCTGGAGACGGTGGTCAAGGACCTGAACAACGCTGATTTCGTCGAGGCCGAGACGCGCCTGATGAACGCGCGCTTGGCCTTCCTCTCCGCGCTGGACGTGCATACGCGCGCGCAGATGACCGGCGGGAGCGTCAGCCCGTCGTCGCTGCCGGTCTCGGTGCCGCCCTCCGCGCCCGGCTACCGCATCCGCATCGACGCTGCCAAGAGCCTGGCCGGCCCCGCCGACCTGGTCGACGCCGCGCAGGATATGTACGATCTCGCCAAGGAGGAACTCGATTCGGCGCAGGAGGCCTATGACGACCTGCTGGGCAGCGAAGGCGCCGAGAACGTCCAGGCGGCGCGCGCGCAGCTCTCGGTGGCGCTGGAACGGTATGCCGCCGCGCAGGACCGCCTGTCCATGCTGCAAACCGGCGAGGACTCGCTGGGCGTGCTGGCCGCCAAGGCCGGACTCGCGCAGGCCCAGGCCGCCGTCGAGCAGGCCCTGACCGCCGCCAAACAAGCCGAGGCCAACCTGGCGCTGATCGATACCCAGCTGGCCAAACTGGTGATCACGGCTCCCACCGATTGCGTGGTGCTGACCCGCAACGTCGAGCCGGGCGAATTTGTCCAGCCGGGCGCCACCGCCTTCATCCTCGGCCGCTTGAACGCCCTGACCATCACCGTCTACGTTCCCGAGGACCGCTTCGGCGAGATCCAGCTCGGACAGACCGCCACCGTGCGCGTGGACTCCTTCTCCGGCCAGACCTTCACCGCCACCGTCATCCGCATCGCAGACAAGGCCGAATTCACCCCGCGCAACGTTCAAACCGTGGAAGGCCGCTCCAGCACCGTTTATGCCATCAAGCTGAGCGTGGACAATGCCGACGGCAAGTTGAAGATCGGCATGCCGGCGGATGTGGTGTTTGAGTAAGGTCAAAAGTCAAAAGTCGAATGTCAAAAGTCGAAGGTCAATACCATAAAAAAAGGAGATAAACAATGACCGCCATCACCCGTTTCGAAGAGATCGAGGCCTGGAAGACTGCGCGCCAGTTGACCAACTCTGTGTATGCCCAAACCAACCAGGGCGCTTTCAGCCGGGACTTTGGCCTGCGCGACCAGATCCGCCGGGCGAGTGTCTCTGTGATGAGCAATATCGCCGAGGGATTCGAAAGTCGCACCGATGTGCAGTTCATCAATTTCCTGGGCATGGCGCGCGCGTCGGCTGGCGAAGTTCGTTCGCAACTTTATATTGCCCTTGACCAGCAGTACATCACGGATGGGCAATTCAAGGATGCGTACGCGCTGGCTGAAACCTGCGCCCGCCAGATTGCGAACTTCATCAAATACCTCGAATCCAACCCACGCCAACGGCGCATCTCCGACGATCAATCCGACTACGAAGCCTAAGCCCCGACCTTCGACCTTTGACCTTCGACTATTCTAGAGAAAGCCGCCATCATGAAACCTGTCTCCTTCGACTGGGCAAAAATGAAGCACATCCAAAAGATCCATCGCGTGCTGTATGCGCTGGGACTGGGGCCGCTGATCGGCGGGTTCATCCTGCTGTTGACCACCACGGGGCGCAAGTCGGGGCTGCCGCGGGTGACGCCGCTTCAATACGAGAAGATCGGCGTGGACTATTACCTCGGCGCGGCGCGCGGACTGAATGCCGATTGGGTGCGCAACCTCCAGGCCAACCCGCAGGTCGAGCTGCGCGTGGGGGCGCGGCGGATTCGGGGCCAGGCCGAAGTCGTGACCGACCCCGGGCGCTTTGCGGATTTCCTCGAAGTGCGGCTCGAACGCCATCCGCGCATGATTGGCCTGATCATGGAAAAGGCCCACGGCCTGCCCAGGCGTCCCAGTCGTCAACAATTGGAAGAAATGGCGAAGACTGAAGCTTTTGTGATCGTGCATCCGAATTCATAAGTCGAACGTCGAAGGTCGAAAGTCGGCCCGACCTTTGACCTTCGACCTTTGACCTTCTATCGATTTCAGCTCGAAATTGTGGAACAGAAGCCAATGACAGATTATTTAGTAAACGCGACAAATCTTAAAAAATCCTTCGGCGCGAACCAGGCCGTGGATGGTATTTCGCTGCAAGTCAAGGCGGGCGAGATCTACGGGCTGGTCGGCTCGGACGGGGCGGGCAAGACCACCACCATGCGCCTGCTGGTCGGCGCGCTGCGCCCGGATGCGGGCGAGATTTCCGTGTGCGGGTACGATGTCCTGAAACAGGTGGACAACGTCCGCGCCCAGGTTGGGTATTTGTCGCAGCGCTTTTCCTTATATGAAGACCTGACCGTGCTGGAGAATATCCGCTTCTTTGCCGAGGTGCGCGGACTCTCGCAAAAGGAGTGGCTGCCGCGTTCGATGGAGATCCTCGAATTCGTCGGCCTGGGCAATTTCAAAGACCGTCGCGCGGGACAGCTCTCGGGCGGCATGAAGCAGAAACTCGGCCTGGCCTCCGCGCTGGTCACGCGTCCGCGCCTGCTGCTGCTGGACGAACCCACCACGGGCGTCGACCCGGTCACGCGCCAGGATTTCTGGCAGTTGGTGATCAAGCTGGTGTCAACCCCCCTCCAACTCCCCCCAAATTCGGGGAATTTGGGGAGAGAGTCCCGACCGAAGGGAGTGGACGAGGGGGGCGGAGTGTCCGTCATCATCTCCACCCCCTACATGGACGAGGCCTCGCGCTGCCATCGCGTGGGCTTCATGAAGCTGGGGCGCATCATCGCCGAGGACACGCCCTCCAACTTGCGCGCGCGGCTGGCGGGGCGGGTGCTCGAACTGCGCGGTGACCCGATCAATACCCTGCGCCACGTCGCGCACCAGGATGCGGACGTGGAGGACGTGGCGGCCTTCGGCGACAAGCTGCACTTGCGCGTGAAGGCCGACTGCGCCGCGGCGGTCATCGAACGCCTGCCGGGAGTCATTGCCGCCCAGGGCGCGACCCTGCTCGAACTGCGCCCCGTCCCGCCCACATTGGAAGATGTCTTCATCGCTTTGTCGGAACGTTAAACGTTAAACGTTGAACGTTAAACGTGGAGTAGGAACCGCTTATGGAAACAGTCATCAAGGTCGAAAATCTCACCCGCCGCTTCGGCGATTTCGTCGCGGTCGATCATATCAACTTCGAGGTGCATAAGGGCGAGATCGTCGGCTACCTCGGGCCGAACGGCTCGGGCAAGACCACCACCATCCGCATGTTGCTCGGGCTGCTGGCCCCCAACGAGGGACAGGCCACCGTCCTCGGCTACGACGTCTTCAAGCAAAGCGAGGAGGTGCGCGCGCGCGTCGGGTACATGTCGCAGAAGTTCGCCATTTACGACGACCTGACTACGCTGGAGAATCTGACCTTCTACGGCGGGGTGTACGGCATCACCGACAAGGCCCGCATTCAGCACACCCTGGAATTGGTCGGCCTCAAGGGGCACGAGTCCACGCTGACGCGCGACCTGTCCACGGGCTGGCGGCAGCGCCTGTCGCTGGGCATTGCCCTGGTGCATGAGCCCAAACTGCTCTTCCTGGATGAACCCACCTCGGGCGTGGATCCCACCGCGCGGCGCGAGTTCTGGGATTTGATCTACGAGCTGGCCGAAGGCGGCGTGACGATTTTGGTCACCACCCATTACATGGACGAGGCCGAATACTGCGAGCGCGTGGGCGTGATGCGCGACGGCAAACTGCTGGCGATGGATACCCCCACTGCGCTCAAGCGCACGATCATCCAGGGCGATGTGTGGGAGGTGTACGCGCATCCGCTCGAACGCGGACTGGATTTGCTGGCGGGCGTGGCGGGCGTCGACCGCGTGGGGCTGGCGGGCGACCATTTGCGCGTCATCACCCAGGCCCGCGCCGACGCGGACGGCGGAGTCCGCCCGGAGGCGCTGCAGTCCCTTTTAACGGAAGCAGGCCTGGGCGTCGACAAGATCGAACGCGGCGAGGCCTCGCTGGAGGATGTGTTCCTGTCGCTGGCGAAGTAGAAAAAGGAAAAAGACCTGACAGGTTTCCAAAGCGCCGCGCTCGACCGGGTGGACGGCGCGGAAGAGCATCCTGGCCCACCGAGGCCTGGATGAAACCTGTCAGGTCTATGTCTGTTACTGAAATTTCTGTGTGAATGGCACCAACCAGGCCAAGAGGTCGAAATTAGCGCATCCCCCGCCACTCGGCGATTTGATGTTGAAGGGTGACCGAGGTATATTGCCCGCGCATGTCACTCAGCGCCCCTTCCCATTGAAACCGCATGGGGATTTGCGGTTTGTTTTTTTTGCGCTCCAGCAGGAATTCGGCAAAGTCGCGGACTTCGGACTGCAATTCGGGCGGGAGTTTTTGCAAGGTTTCCTGCAAGGATAAGTTAATCATACGGTCTCCTCTTTGGTCATTCGCATTGTACCCTAAATTTGCGCCCTTATTTCAAGGGCGCGGAGCGCAGCAGCAGGTTGGAAAATCGGATGCGGTTGTTCCTGTCGCTACCGAAGTAGAAAAAGGAAAAAGACCTGACAGGTTTCCAAAGCGCCGCGTTTGACCGGGTGGACGGCGCGGAAGAGCATCCTGGCCCACCGAGGCCTGGATGAAACCTGTCAGGTCTATGTCTGTTACAGGGGATGAAGCAGGGCGCGGCGCAGGCCCCAGGTGTTTCCCCAGCGGGCGTGGTTGACCCAGCCCTGGATGCTGGCGTCGAGCCGTTCGCGTGGAATTTTTCCTTGCGCATGTTGCTGGCGCAGGGTTTTTAGTTTGCGCTGGAAGGCGATGCCCTTTTTGCGTTTCAAACGACGGTGATCGGGAAAGAGGACAAAGCCCAAAAAGGGCAGGCCCTCGCTGACCGGGCGCGGCTGGCATTTGGCTTCGTGCAAGGTCAGGCGGAACTCGCGCAGTTTTGCCATGATGCTTTCGCGCCAGGCGTTCAACTCGCCTTTGTCATTCGAGAACAACAGAAAATCATCCACGTAGCGCAGGTAGCCCTTGCAGCGCAGGTTTCGTTTTACAAAATGGTCGAAGGGATTCAAATAGCAGTTCGCCCAAAACTGGCTGGTGAGGTTGCCGATGGGCAGGCCGCGTTCGCGTTGAACAGAGAACAAATCGTCGCCCGCGAAATAAACCATGTCGTATTCCTCGCGCAAAACGCCCACCCCGCTGGTAAGGATTTTTTCCACCAGCCACATCATGTCATTGCGAGGGCGATGTTCCTCCGCCCGAAGCAATCTCGTTGCGCCAGAAGGGATTGCTTCGCAAAGAGCGCTCGCAATGACATCTAACAAAATTTGGTGGTCGATGCTGGGGAAGAACTGGCGCGCGTCGCAGGGCAGGACGTATGCGAAGCGGCGCGCGAATTGTTGGGCGCGGTCGAGGGCCTGGTGGGTGCCCTTGCCGATGCGGTTGGCGTAGGAATCGAAGATGAAGGAGCGTTCGAAGATGGGTTCGATCAGGTTGCACAGGGCGTGATGCACCACGCGGTCGCGGAAGGGGGCGGCGGAGATCAGGCGTTTCTTGGGATCGTGGATGTAAAAACTGTGATATTCCCCAGGCTGGTAACTTTGGTCTTGCAGTTCGCGCTGGAGCTGCAGCAGGTTGTCTTCGAGACGGTATTCGAAGGCGGCCACATCGGTGTGCCCGCGCTTGCCTTTGGCGGCTTTGCGGTAGGCGAGGAGCAGGTTGTCCCAATCGAATAACGAGACCCTAAAGGTTTCCTTGGCAGTCAAAAATGCATCTCCAACGGGGCTTTCCTGCAATAAGCAGTGTTTGGCATACGGAAAAAACCTTTAGGGTCTGACCTGTCGATTGCCGCGCGGCGTGACGGTGAAGTCGAGGCCGCGCGGCTCTTCGATATTCGCCCGATTCCGGGGGAATCGGCCAGGAATGCGCCCCACCATTTTTCTTGGACGCCTCAACCGCGAAGGCACAGCCCGCGCGGACATTTTGGCAAAACAGAAAAGCGTGAGACCACCGCACACACCACCACACGAAAACCGATGTTGTTGTTCCTGTTGTTCGGGTTGTTCCTGTTGCGATAGGCGCATCGCACGTTCCTATCATTGTTGTCGAACGAACCACCGCGCAACACACGGCAATCTACGGGCGCATCCCCGCAACATAAGCGGCTTACGCCGCAAGCTGCCTATTGAGTGACTTTCCGCCAGCCGCCGAGCAGGCGGCCGATCTCGGCCACCATTTGCGCAACGTGCTGATATTGTCCTTTGCTCAGCCAATCCCAACCTGCAGCCAGGCGTAGGTAGGTTCTCACCCGGTCGAGCGATTCATCCGCCTTGTTCAGGTATTCCAGACGGTCTTTTCCCTTGCGGTGGTTGGCGGCTTCCAACTGTTCGCGCAGGTCGAAGGCGGCATCCAGCAGGCGTTTGGTAAAGGTGTGCCGGTGCGCCGTTGGAAAGTGATTGGTGGCCGGCAGCAGCCAGGTGAGAAAGTCGAAGGTGCGGGTGAAGATGGGCATTTCGGATTGGGTCATGATTTCTCCAAAATTTTTTAAGCGGTGGGGGGCGCAGCCCCCCACACCCCCCAAGAGAATCAGAGGCGCCAGAGCGCCAGAGTTTCAGAGCACAGAGTTTAAGAAAAATGGGAGACCACCGCACACACCACCACACGAAAACCGATGTAGTAGTCCCTGTAGTACGGGTCGAACCAGTAGCGACAGGCGCACCGCACGCTCCTACCAATGTAGCCGAACGAACCACCGCGCAACACACGCGCCACGTCCCCTTCGGGTTGGTTCAATTTCTTTTCGTTCTTCAAGTAGTCCTTGTAATTCTCCTGCCACGCGGTGGCGCACCATTCCCAGACATTGCCGCTCATGTCCAGCAGGCCCAATGGATTCATGCCCGCAGGGAAAAGTCCCACCGCGCTGGTCGCGCCGATGCCGGTCTCGTTGTAGTTGGCGTGATTGGGCGTGATGTTATCGCCCCAGGAATAAGGCGTTTGCGTGCCCGCGCGCGCGGCATATTCCCATTCGGCTTCGGTAGGCAGGCGGATTTCCAATTTGCGATTTACGATTGACGATTGCAGATTTTCATCGAGTTGAATTCGATGGGTTGCGGGGTTATATATCAGCAGTTTGTCACTCGTATCCCGCATTTGCGCGGTCAGCCATTGGCAAAAGGCGGCTGCTTCGTACCAACTCACACCCACAGCCGGGTGGTTGGGCAGGTTGAAGGGAGCGCCGTAGGCTATGGGCGCAGTCCTTCTTTCAGCATCAAGCGCGCCTTTGAAACCGTCCGCGTTCCAATACCCTGCCTGTTTTGCCGCCTGCCAATACGCTTCGGTTTTATATCCATCGGCTTTGACGAAGCGGTCGAACTGCGCGTTGGTGATGGGGTAGCGCGTCATGTAAAATTCCTGCTTGATTTCATGCGGGAATTGCGGGTGTTCGTCCGAGTCCCCTTCGCCGTCTTTGCTGCCCATCATAAACCTGCCAGCGGGGATGTGGCAGAAGAGGAAGTCGTTTATGACGCCGGGGCGCGGGTCAGAGAGCCTGGCCAGGGTGTCCCCCGCCTCGGCGCGTTCCTTGGGTTCCAATGCGCCGCGTTCGACCAGCGCCGCCAGCCAGCCGGCAATCCGTTCCAACAAGGCCTGGTGCGATTCCTCCACGCTTTCGTGCAGTTTGATTTCCGCCGCCGCCTGTCCTGCCAGCGCCGCCAGCCGCCATTGCAGGGGGCTGATTTCCTCTTTTACCTTTTCCACCTCGCGCGGAACAAATTCGTTCAATACGCCCGCCGCCGTGCCCAAAAAGCCGTTGGCCTTCATCTTGCCCACGCTGAGCAAAATCGCCTCGCGCCACCAGTCCATGGCGCGTTTGGCTTCCTCCAGCAATTTTTTGGCGGGTTCATCCTGTCCCGCCAGGTGCGCGGCGGCCAGGTATTCCTGAAACGAACGGTGCGGAAAGACATACACGCCGCCGCGGTCGAGCAGCAGCCCGGTGCGGTCGCGCAGGAAGTCGATCAACTCCTCGGTGTCGCTGTCGGGCAGGGCGCGGTGAAAGGCCCCGCTCACTTCGTTGGCGCTGATATCGGCGGAGGGAATTCTGCCCGTTTCGGCGCGGCTTTCCCTGCGCTGGCGCTCATGCACTTCATACGCCAGTCGCTGCAAAATCCGCAGCACGTCATCCTGGCGGTTGGAGAAAAACTTGACCAGTTTGCTTTCCTCGGCGCTGCTCTCCTCCTTGCGTTTTTGCCAGCGCAGCAGCAATAATTTGACCGCCTGCTCATACAAGCGCGCGCGGCTGTCGGGCAGTTCCGATTCGCTGCTGTCCACCGAGGCAATCAAGGCCAGCAGCAGGGGTTTCTCGGCCAGTTCCTGCAGGTAGTCCCTTTCGCCAATGGCGGCGGCCAGCCTGCCTGCGCGGGTTTTCACTTCGTGGTCATCCCAATTGTTCAAGAGTTTGAGCGATTGGTAAAAGTCGGAGATAAAGGCGGCGATCTGTTCCTTGCTCAACGGCTGCAGGGCAAGTTCCTCGAATCCGCTCAGTTTTTGCGCCTGCCGCTCGTAGGCATAGGGGCGCACGGTCACAATCACCACGCTTTGGGTCAGCGGCGCGGCAAAGTTTTCGATAGCCTCGCGCAGCAATCCCAGTCGGTTTTCGGCGTCGGAAACTTCGTCCAGGCCGTCGAGCATGATCAGGCAGGGCTGGGTCTCGATCAGGTGTTTCAGCCGCGCGAAGAGCGTCTCGGCGTCATCGCATTGGAATTTTTTCAGGATGTCGGAGCGCAGGGCGTTCCACAGGAAATTGACATCGGCGGTCTTTGCGCCGGCTGGAATTTGGGCGGCGGCTTCGCGCAGGAGGATCCGCACGGGGAACATCCCCGCCAGGGTGGAACCTGCGGGCAGGGGCTTCTTGGCCGCTTCGTTCAAATAGGGGGCGGCCAGGGCAATCAGCATGTAATTGACGAAGGTGGACTTGCCCGCGCCCGCGTCCCCGGTCACCACCACACGGCGCAGTTTCTTCTCTTGCAGCGCCAGGGGCAGCGAGACCCGCCGCGCTTCTTCACCGCGTTCCATCTGTCTTTCGCTGCGGGCGGGCGGCAGGACTTCGAGGTCGATGTAAACATCTTCCAGCGAAATCATCAACTTGCGCTCCGCCTCTTCCATGTTGGGATGAATGGCCCCCAGCGGCAGTTTCTTACACTGGCTGGAAAGAATGCGCAGGTAGTCTTTTTGCAATTGCTCGGCAGAAATAGCGGGCGCAGGCTGCGGGGCTGCGTGATAATGCTCTGCCTGGATGACCGTGTTGCCGTTGCTTTGGTTGAGGACGTTGCCGCTGACGTTCCCGCCGATGCCGATGCTGCCCCCCGAGGCGTTGATGACCTGTCCCAGGTTGGCGGCCAGGCTGGGGTTTTCGAGCAGCAGTTTCTTCACCTGCAGGCGCAGGGCGGGATAGGCGTCTTCGTCGCCCGGGTGTTCGAGGTAGTATTTCAGGGCTTTCTCGGCGTCGGGGGCCGCCTCCACGCCGGGCTTGACCTGGCCCCACAAGGCCTCGGCTTTCTGCCAGGCGGCTTCGCTGAATTTCTTCCCCACGGTTTCCAGGGCCGCTTTGGCGGCGATCTTCCCGCCCTCCACAAGATAGGGCAGGAAGGGTTCCAGGGATTTCATCGTTTCTGCGGCCAGTTGCGGAATGTCCATGCTTTGCCTCGCTGGGGATGGAATATTCCTATTTTACCCCGCAATAATAATAGTAGCAGGTCACGCTGCCAGCGTGACCTGCTACCATCCCATTTCTTACTGCGTGATCTTGGTTTCCAGCGGGATGACCACGGCCATGACCAGGTAGGCCAGGAAGATGCCGGGGCCGGTCAGGAAGAATCCCAGCACGAACAGCAGGCGCACGACGGTCGGGTCGATGTTGAGGTAGCTGGCCAGTCCCCCACATACGCCCGCGATCATGGTGTTGCCGGCGCTGCGGGTCAGCGGTTTGTAGGTTTCAGTCATGTTGAACTCCTTTCGTTGATGTCTACCTTTTATACGCGTCACAGCGCCGCGGGTTTCACGGCGCTGCATAAGGCGGAGATTAGGATTTATTAACCTGGGTCCCTCTTTGCAACGCTCCTGCCGTTGGGGACGATGGCGTTTCTATCATCCGTGTTTCCTGCCTTCGAGATAATTCGCAATCGAAGCATATAGCAGGAAGAGGCCGATCAGGATGAAGAAGACGGCCTGCAAGCCGAGGAAGCGGTATTGCATCCAGCCGAAGCCGGCGAACAGGACGCCGACCAGGCCGTAGAAGATGGCGTTGCGCAGGTAGGAGGCGCTCACGCGTTTGGATTGGAACAGGTTGCGCGCGGCGAGCTGCTCGGACATGCGCACCTCGTCCTCGTGGCGGCCGGCGCAGGCCAGCACGTCGTCCACCGCGGCGGCGCAGTCGGCGCATAATCCACGCTGGCAGTGTTTGCACAGACCAACGGCGGGACGGTCGGGATGATAAAAACAATTCATGGCAGACTCCTGCCGCACTCGGAGCAGGTGCGGCTGTGCAGGTTGAGGACGCCGCCGCAGTGTGGGCAGGTCCAGCGGGCTTGTTCCTCGCGCAAATGCTGTTCCACGCCCACGGTTTTGGCGCGCAGGCCGTTCTCGATCAGGCTGGTGCGGTACTTCAGCCGATAGCGTTTGTCGATCTGCTTGACCAGGGCGCAGGGAAAGTCGGGACACGCGAAGCAGTAGGCCAGTCCGCGCCCGTCGGCGCAGGCCTTGATCTTGCAGCGGCTGCAATAGCCCGGCTTGGCCGATTCCGCTCCGTTGCAGCCCGGGCAGGGCTTCTTCCTGCGCAGGTGGGCGTAACAGGCGGCGCAGGTCAGCCCGCAGGGGGCCATCATGTGGGTTGGGATGTGGGCGTCTGTTTTCATTTTCTCACACGTACCCCGCGGCCTGAATCAGCCTTTTTACGTCGCGCAGGCCGATCCTGCCTTTGAAGAATTTGTTCCCGGCATTGACTCGCGCCAGCGCTTCATATAATTCGTCGGCGTCCATCCCTGCCAGTTTGGAGACGCTGTCGCAGCCCGCTTCGAGCAGCATCCTGGCCGCGGTCGGACTGGTCCACTGCACGCGGGTCAGGTCGACCAGGTGGGCGAAGGTCTCCAGAAAGCCGTTATCCACTCCTGTGGACTTTGCCAGCGCGGTCCGCCTGGATTGGCTGTCGGTCGCCTCGTATAAAGCGGCGCTGTCGCGGATGCCTGCCCGTTCGAGTTTGGCGACCTCGCTTTGGGGCAGCCCCTCGAAGTCTTTCAACGGGAACGGCTTCGGGAACCAGCCTTCGACTTCGCGTCTCAGCAGGATCAGGTATTGCGCCGCGATGCCCGTGGACGTTGCCAGCGCCTCCAGCCGCTTCGCGGTCTTGAGTTCCTTCCGCAGGTCGGCCAGCGTGGCGATGCCCTGCCTTTCGAGCGCCTTCATGTTCAGTCCCAGCCCGTCCAGCAGGGAGGCGCGGCTGGGGACCAGGTCGGTGGCTTGGATGCGTTTCCGCAAATTGTCGAGGCTGACTTTTTCCGCGTCAAGATGATATGCCATGCATGTCTCCTGTTTCTTTGGGTTTCTTTTTGGCGGCCAGCAATACCTTGAAGGAAGGGAGGTCATGCATTTCAACCTCTTTGATCCACAGCCAGCGACCATCATGCAATTGTTCGGTGTTGTTGAAAATATCCAGCGTTTTTTGGTTTAGGTCGTTTTTGTGTGCTTCAACCTTTGCCACTTCGCTTGATCCCAGAACGATCAAAATCGAAAAGGAGTTGTGTTCTGGAAAAAGATAACACAGGGTTTTTCCTTTTCTGTGATAACGGATGGTCCACCCGTAATTTTTGGCGAAGTATTTTATTTCTGGCAGATGGTCATATTTGCCCTGAATATATGCGTTAACTTTACGCCACACATTTGCCCGCGATCCAACATGTTTCTCCATGCTGTCCCATGTTGGCGTGTCGTTTTTATCCAGGAGTCTTTCGTTTGACATGTTTTCCTCGTCCTGCGGTTACTGCCTGACAACAGGATGCCGCAGCACCGTCTTCATCTTGTCGGGCGCGGCCTTGCGCGGGTCGCTGAGATAGATTTCGTGGTGTTTGCCGCCAATGGGCCCGACAGCGTCTTTTAACCCATTTTCTGCCATAAATTCCTGCATGTGGTCGAGGGTGGCAGGTTCGGTTGCGTACGGTCCGATGTGCATGGTTTGGACACACAGCCCTTCTTCGAAATATGCCAGCCGCGCCTTGTTCAGCATATCGCTGCCGCCCTTCTTCCTGCGGACCTCCTCCCGCGCCTGCTCGAAAATTTCAGCCGTGATGACCTCGGGCTGCATGATCATCAGCGTGTAAAACCAATTATCTTTCACGCGGATGTCGAAGTTGCCATCCTCCACCCACCACAAGCCTTCGAGCGCCATCACGGGATAATCCACTGCGTCGGCCTTGCGCTTCTTGAGCATGAACTTGAGCGTGTACGAAAGTCCGTACAGCGCCTGCGTGGCCTCGGCAAACGACGGCGACCTGCCCGGCTCGGAGCCTGTTTCGATGGCCCCGTCGATCATCGCAAATTGCAGGTTTGGAACCTGCACCATTTCGATCTTCTTCGCCGAAGGCTGGTACAAATGCTTGAACTGCTTTTTCAAATCCAACGTTTTCATTGCCATCTCTACTCTCTACTCTCTACTCTCTATTCTCTGTTCCCTGTTCACTTCTTTCCCATCTTCCTGATTTCCCCCCGCGCCCAGCGGTAATGCGCCGCCGTCGCCGAGTTGAAATACGCCGACAGCGGATTGTTCCTCATCCACGGGTATCGACCGCGCGTAAAGAGTTCCTGCTCGGGGATGGAGTCGATCAGCTTCATGATCTTTTTGTAGGAGGACTTGAACTCCTTTTGGATGTCTTCCAGCGACCGGTCGCGGTGCTTGAGGTAGATGGCGTGGTTGAGTTGGGGAAGCTGCCCCCAGTTGTATTCCTCTGACGGCACGGCCGGGACCTGGCCCTTCACGCCCGCCGCGTACCATGTCATGACCATCGCCTCCCACTCGATGAGATGCGCCAGCACATCCTTGGCCGACCACTCGCCCTCGGATTTTGCCCGGGTCATTTGCTCAGGCGTCAGCGTGGCAAGCAATTTTTCCAGCGCAGCGCGTTCCTTTTGCGCGTCTTCGATCAGTTGTGTTTTTGTGGTTGCTTTGGACATGGTTTCCTCTGTATTCGATGGGCGATCACTATCTTGATCTCAGGATTTCTCTTGCTCTCTGCTGCGTGCTCTTCCGCGCTGAGTATTGCCAATGTTCGGCAAACTTGAAGATGACCACCTGTTCGTCTTTGTCCAGGTTTGGAAGTATCTTCAATAGCGTCTCCAATAGCCAATCCTGCTCATTGAAAACGAGATTCTCGATGGACTGCATGAGGATGGGAAAGACCCTTTGGGCATCCTTTTTGGAGAGGGCGCCGAAATCGCCCAGAAACAAGTCCGCTGAACTGGCGAGACATAACCCATCCTTCTTATCCTGGATATAGGTTTCGGCGTATTCGATGGCTTTTTGTGCAACGGCTCTATTCAAGTGGGCGCAAAATCCCATCGTGCGGATGATCATCCAGCGCGTTTGCGGTTCTTTCACCGAAAGGGCTGGGAGCAGTTTCTCCAAATGGGGCGCGACCAACCCTGGTTGTTTCTCCGCGACAAGCTCGACGACCTTGGCAGCTCCAGAACGAATTTGCTTGGAAGCTGGCTTGGAGGCTTCATAGGAAGACAGGTCGATGCACTCGGACAGAATCTCGGTCTGACCATTCAGGACTTTCTGCGCGAGGGTTTTTCCAAGCGCGCTGGAAACGGTTCCCTTGTTGTTTGCCAACTGTTCAAAAATACTCATGGCGGCTGCCCCTTTATTTGTAACTGGAGAGGAATTCCGTCACGATGTCCGCGAAGTTTTCGGGCTGCTGTTCAAATGAGAAGTGTCCCGCGTCTTCGATGACGGCGAACCCGGCGTTGGGGAAGGCCTCCACGTACAGATAACTGGCAGCTTCGCTCTGGAGGTCGTCCGCGCCGTGGATGACCAACACGGGGGCGGTGACGTTTTTCAGCGCGGCGCGGTAATCATGCCGCTGTCCCATGCTGACGTACATGCCCCAGGTCATCCAGCCTCCAGGCTTTCCCTGACTCGGCATGGGCGCGCTTTCCACATCCACCACCTGCACATAGTACTCTCCAAATTTCTCATTCATCGCGAGCAGATCCGCTTCGGACTTTTGGAAGAGCGTGTTGAAGTTCATGTATTCCTTCATGAACGCGTCGAACTCAGCCTGTTGATCGACGGGAAGTTTTGCGCGCACGCTGGCGAACAGGTCGCTGTCCGCTTCGGGCTGCGGCATGACCAGCGTGTTGGCAGGCGAGACCAAAATCAACGCCTCGACGTGTTCGGGGAATTCCGCCGCGTAGAGCGAGGCCAGGAATCCGCCCCAGGAGTGACCGACCAGAATCAGCTTATCGTCGCCGAGAATCTGGCGGATGCGTTCGATGTCCGCGATTTGCGCGCCCAGCCCCAGGGTTCGGTCCAGCTCCATCATGTTCTGGTACATGTTCGTGGACTCGAATCGGTCAATCGGGCGGGTGGACTCGCCGCAGCCGCGCTGGTCGTAATAGTGGAAGCGGAAGTCGCCCGTCAGGGAGTCAAGTCCGCGCATGGGTGCGAGGAAGGGCATCCCAGGTCCGCCGTGGATGATCAAAACGTTGCGACCTTCGCCGACGGCAAAATGATTGAGCTCGATGTTCGAATCGACCAGCCATTTCTGGCTCCCGGCTGGCTGACTGGGAGGCGTGAGCAATGCGCCCATTTCGCGCACCATGCCAGGCTTGTACAACGGCTGTGTGGACATGTACCAAAATCCTCCCGCGACGACGATCAGCGCCAGAACAATCGCGCCGATGATGATAAGTGTTTTTCGTTTCATGCCAATTCCTTCCACACGTAGGTCACGCTTGCAGCGTGATATTTTCACTGTTTCTATTTTTCTTCCACAACCAATATCCGCTGGACAAAAAACGTCATTCCTCTGGATGGGACTTTCTTCCGGCTGAAATCCCACTCCTTCCAGGCTGTCCAAATGGATTCGGGCGTGAAGCGCCCGTCCGCGTCCGCTTTGGATGTGACCACGCTGAGCATGTCCTCGAAGCGTTTGTCCTTCCGCGCCCATTCGAACTGACTCAAAATGTCCAGCACGTGCAGGATGTCGTACCAGAACAGCGGCGCTTTCAACTTGCGGAAATCCGTTCCCATGAAGAACATGTATGGATGCTGTTCCCGGCTGTTTTCCCACAGCGAAAGCAAAGTCTCCACGCCGATTTGTGCGGACCTGCCCCCCCGCAGTTCGGGCACGCGCGAGATCACTTTCAACATCGCCAGCGTTGCAAAGGGACAGGGGTCATCCTTGCGGCCCGGTCCGCGGAATTTGCCGAGTTCGGGCGAGGCGGCGCAGGGGAATCCGTTCTCGCGGACCAGCCCATCGAGATATTGAATCGCGGTTTGCACGCGCGGATCGTCGCCCAATCCCAGCTTGACCAGCGCGGAGACCAGAACCGGCGCATCGCACAAGGCCCAGGCCCATTCGTCTTTTCCGCTTCCGCCGAAATGGGTGGGGATGTTCATGGTCAATTGGAACGGTCCCTGCGCGGACCGATGTTCCATCACCTTTTTGGCGATCTTCTTCACCGGCGCGTCGCTGACGTTGAGTCCCAGGTCGGCGAGGAAGGCCAGCTTGTGAAAGGGCTGGCTGGCGGATTTGTGGCTGTTCAGGACGGCGCCCGGCCAATCGGCCAACTCTGCCAGCAGGGATTGGATCTTCGGGTCGGCCAGCATGGCCTTGCGCGCGGCGCGCACCTGCGGGTCGGCTTCGTCCTGCCCGAGCAGGTCGAGGCGGGTTCGGTATTGAAGCCAGGCCTCGCCTTCGAGCAGCCATTCGATGTTCTTGTTGTTCATGGATATTTCCTTTTCATCACGTCCAGCCATTGCGCCACCATGTGACGCAATTCGGGCGGCTCCAACACCTCGACGGCTGGACCATAGGCGAGCGCGGTGCTGGCCGCCCATTCCAGCCCTGGCGCGGAGAAGGCGACGATCACGGAGCCGTCTGCCTGCTCTTCGATACTTTCCCAATACGACTGGTTGCCCTGGATGAGCCAGGTTGCGTCCGCATCCACTTTCAGTTTGGCTTTGACCTGCGGCTGGGCTTGCAACTCTTTTTTCAGATGGGCTTGCAGGTCGAATTCGGCTGGGACGTTGAACGTGGCGTCGGACAAACCGATCTCCGCGATTCGGTCCACCCGAAAGGTGCGGACTTCGCCCCGCAGGTGGCAGAACCCGATTACGTACCACCAGCCCCAACGATGGACGAGGGCATACGGGTCGAGCCTGCGCTGGGCCGGGTGGGGCACCTGGTTGCTTTGGTACTTCATCTCGACGCTGCGATGCTCGCGGACGGCGCGGCGCAACTTCTCCAGCATCGGCGTCAGCGCCTTCAAGTCCGAGCGATTCATGCCCGTCGCCACCAGCGAGTTCCGCGCCCAGGCCACCTCGCGCGCCTGTTCCTCGGGCAGCAGGTTTTCCAACTTCGCCAGCGCCCCGCGCGCCGACTCGCGGTACAACTCGCCCCACATTTCCTCGACCATGCCCGTGCCCAGCACCAGCGCCACCGATTCTTCCAGCGTAAAGACCAGCGGCGGCATCTTGTATCCGCGCACCAGGGAGAAGCCGCCGTAAGGCCCGCGCTCCGAGTAGACGGGCACGCCCATTTCATCCAGCATCTCGAAGTAACGGTGGACCGTGCGCAGGGAAACGCCCAGTTTCTCCGCCAGTTCGGAAGCCTTCTGGTTGGGATGGTTTTGCAGCAGGAAGATCAGGGTGATCAGGCGCGTGGCGGTGTTGGTCATTGTGTCACATCCAGGATGAGTATAAATCAGGTATATGTCAAATTATGGCATATTTATGCGGCCAGGTAAACAAAAAACAGGCAGACATGTTTGAGCATGTCTGCCTGTGCGCCGATCTTCAATTACCAATTACCAATTACCAATTACCCCTTCCGAATTACACCCTTTCCATATTTTTCCTGCAACTGATCCACCACTTCCTGCAGCTTGCGCGCCTTTTCGGAGCCAGTGTCCCATAATCCCAGTTGGCGGATGGGGGCGCCGAGTCCGCTCACGCCCACGCCAATCAGGCGCACGGCCTGGCGCGGCTTGCGCACGGAGCGCAACAATTTCAGCGCGGTCTGGAGGATCTCGTCGTCGTTGTCGGTGGGTTGGGGCAGGGTGGTCTGGCGCGTGAGGGTGGTGAAGTCGGGCCAGCGCAGCTTGAGCTTGACCGTTTTGCCGGCCAGGTCATTTTTGCGCAGGGAGCGGCCCACCTCCGCGGACATCTCGCGCAGGGTTTTCTCCAACGCCTTGTCGTCGGAGACGTCGCGGCTGAAGGTGATTTCCTGGCTGATGGACTTGGTCTCGTGCTCGATCACAATGGGCCGCTCATCCAGCCCGCGGGCGTGACGGCTCAACTCGCGCCCGTGTTCGCCGAATCGCCGCGCCAGGTCCGCCTCGGGCCAGCGGGCGATGTCGCCGATGGTGTGGATGTCCAACTCGCCCAGCCTGGCCTCGGTCTTTGGGCCGACGCCCCACAGCATGTGGGCGGGCAGCGGCGCCAGGAATTCAGCCTCCTGTCCCGCGGGGACGATGGTCAGGGCGAAGGGCGGCGCGCCCTTGTTTGCGCCCTTCTTGCCGACCTCGGTGGCGATCTTGGCCACCAGCTTGTTCGAGGCGATGCCGATCGAGCTGGGCAAGCCCAACCCGTCGCGGATGGCGGCTTGCAGGTCCAGGGCGGTGCGCTCGGGGCTTTTCTCCCGCAGGTCGGTGATGTCCAGGAAGGCCTCGTCGATGGAAATCTGTTCCACCAGCGGGGTCAGGTTGTGGAACATCTCCATCACCTGGTGGGATACTTCTCCGTACAGCTTGTGGCGCGCTGGGACGATGATCAGGTTCGGCGCCAGGCGCAGCGCGCGCGACATGGGCATGGCGGAACGCACGCCGTACTGCCGCGCGGCATACGAGCACGAGGCCACCACTCCGCGTTCGTCGGGCCGCCCACCCACGGCGAAGGGCTTGCCGCGCAATTCGGGATTGCGGGTTTCCTCCACCGAGCAGAAGAAGGCATCCAGGTCGAGATGCAGGATGATGCGGGCCATGCCTTCAATTATATAGCCGATCCTGCCGGTTGGTTTCGCGCCGCATTGCCCCGTCTGTCCCCTGAAAAAATGATACGAATTAGCTATTCAAATATATTGAACATTTGTTAGAGAAAAGTTATACTTGGACATGGCGTATAGTCAAAGGTTGGAACTTTTTTTCATGCAATACCGTCAATCGGAAGGTAGTTCGAAGAAGGAGAGATGCCCATGCGTTCCAATGTGAAAATTTTTTCGCTCGTTCTATTGCTGGCCCTGGTGTTTTCCCTGGTCCCGGCCGTCGGCATGCCGTCCCCCGCGGCGGCGGCCTCGACCTGTGACTGGGCACAGTTCGTTGCCGACGTGACCGTGCCCGACGGGACCAATTTCGCGCCCGGGACCGCCTTCAGGAAGACCTGGCGCTTGAAGAACATCGGCACCTGCACGTGGACAACCAGCTACGCGCTGGTCTTCGACAGCGGGGAAAAGATGGGCGCCCCGTCGGCCCTCAATTTCCCGGTCAACGTGGCCCCCGGCCAGACCGTCGACTTGAGCGTGGACATGACCGCGCCCAGCGCAGCCGGTCATTATTACAGCTACTGGAAGCTGCGCAACGCTTCCGGGGTGATCTTCGGCATCGGTTCGACCGCCAACAAGGCCTTCTGGGCCGAGATCAACGTAACCTCCACTTCTGGAACCGGCTATGACTTCACCGCCAATGCCGCCTCCGCCACGTGGACGAGCGGCGCGGGCGCGCTGTCCTTCCCGGGCACCGACGGCAGCGCCAACGGGTTTGTCCTCAAGAAGGACAACCCCAAGTTCGAGAGCGGTGTGACCTCGGCGCAGGCCGGCCTGTTGTTCGGCCCGAACAATGTCACCAACGGTTTCGTGCAGGGCATCTATCCCGCCTTCCGCGTGCAGAGCGGTGACCGCTTCCAGGCCACCATCGGCTGCGAATATGGCGCGACCTCCTGCTACGTGGAGTACCGCCTGCTGTACCAGATCGGCTCCGGCGCAGTGACCACGTTCTGGACCTTCCGCGAAAAATACGAGGGCTTGACCTACAACGTCAACCTCGACCTGAGCGCCCTGGCCGGGCAGGATGTCAAGTTCATCCTGTATACCAACGCCTACGGCTCCCCGAGCGGCGACCGCGCCCTGTGGGGCAACCCGATCATTGCGCGCGCGGGATCCACGCCGCCGACGGTTGTGCCGACTGTGGGCACACCGCCCACGCCCGTGCCGACCAGTATCGGCACGGTTCCGCCCGCCGCCTGTGACCGCGCCCAGTTCATCTCCGATGTGACCGTGCCGGATGGAACCACCTTCGGCCCCGGCGTGACCTTCTCCAAGACCTGGCGTTTGAAGAACGTCGGTTCCTGCACCTGGACGACCGCCTACAGCCTGATCTTCGACAGCGGTGAGCAGATGAGCGGACCCAACTCCGCACCCATGCCCAAGAGTGTGGCCCCCGGCCAGACCGTGGACATCACCATCAACCTGACCGCTCCGACCGCCGCCGGCACCTATCGCGGCTACTGGAAGTTCAAGAACGCCAGTGGCGTGCCCTTCGGCATCGGTTCGGATGGCACCAAATCCTGGTGGGTCGAGATCAAGGTCTCCAGCACGGCTACCACGCCCGGCACCTCCGTGCCGCCCTCCACGCCCATTGCGGGCGCCGCCTATGACTTTGCGGCCAACGCCTGCTCGGCGGTCTGGTACAGCGGCTCGGGCCAGCTTCCCTGCCCGGGTTCCGAGGGCGATGCCAGGGGCTTCGTGCTGAAGCTCAGCAACCCCAAGATGGAAACCGGCGTCACCAGCGGGCAGCCCGGCCTGCTGACCATGCCGCAGAACGTCAACAACGGCTATATCCAGGGCTTCTACCCGCCCTACACCGTCAAGTCCGGTGACCGCTTCCGCGCCACCATCGGCTGCGAACACGGCGCGACCTCCTGCTACGTGGTCTTCCGTCTCGATTACCAGATCGGCAGCGGCAGCATTCAGACCTTGTGGGCCTTTGTGGAAAAATACGAAGGCCAGGTGTACGAGGCCAATGTCGACCTGTCCCCGCTGGTCGGTCAGAATGTCAAGTTCATCCTGTCTGTGCTCGCCACGGGATCTCCGACCGGCGACCGCGCGCTGTGGGTTGCCCCGATCATCCAGGGAACGACCACTTCAGCGACCGCTGTGCCGCCGACCGCCACGCCGACCCTGCCCCTGACGGGCACGCCGTCTCCCACCCTGCCAGCGCCCACCGAGACCCCGTCTCCCACCCTGCCCGCGCCCACCGAGACGCCCAGCCCGACACCCACCAACACCACGGCCCCATAAACCGCCGTCCGCCCTTTCCATTCCACGACGAAGGCCTGGTCCTTGCGACCGGGCCTTT
>JBMOMS010000225.1:0-11448 GCA_049324895.1 Chloroflexota bacterium | reverse complement strand
CCGTCTCCCACCCTGCCCGCGCCCACCGAGACGCCCAGCCCGACACCCACCAACACCACGGCCCCATAAACCGCCGTCCGCCCTTTCCATTCCACGACGAAGGCCTGGTCCTTGCGACCGGGCCTTTTTTCAAGGCCTGCCATGAACCGTGACCGTCCCCTGCTCCTGCTTGCCGACGACGACCCGACCATAGCCGACAGCCTGGCGCCCTTCCTCGAACGGGCCGGTTTCCACGTGCTGGTGGCGTCGAACGGTGTCTCTGCGTTGGAGAAAATCCAGTCGCATCACCCCGACTTGATCATCCTGGATGTGCTCATGCCGCGCATGGATGGGCGCGAGGCCCTGCGCCGCCTGCGCCGCGCCAACACCTGGACGCCCACCATCTTGTTGACGCAGGTGGGCGAATCCTCGGAGCGCGCCCTGGCGCTCGAAGAAGGCGCAGACGATTACATCAACAAGCCCTTCGACCCGCACGAACTGCTGGCCCGCATCCGCGCCGTGCTGCGCCGCGCCCGCCCGGGCGAACGCTCCCTCTCGGCGGCCTGGCTGCTCACTTCGGGCGACCTCAGCCTGGACCGTCGCGCGCGGCGCGCCTCGCTGAAGGGCAAACAACTCGACCTGACGCCCAAGGCCCTGGCCGTGTTGGAATACCTGATGACCCATCCCGACGAAGCCGTCGCGCGCGAACGATTGTTGGAAACGGTCTGGGGCTGGGAATACCCGGCCGGCACGCGCACCGTCGACACGCGCATGGCCGAGCTGCGCCGCGCGCTGGAGGACGACCCGGCCGAGCCGCGATACATCGAAACCGTGCCCGCCGAGGGCTACCGCTTCATTGCGCCGGTGCGGGGGGAATGACGCCCGATGAAAATCCGCACTGCCTTCCTGTTGCTGCTGCCGCTCCTGCTGGGCTTTTTGGCCTCGGCCCTGGCGCAGGCCTTTTTCGCGCCCGTGCCGGTGCTGGTCTTCAAGATCGACGTGGGCGTGTTGCTCTTCCTGCTGGGCGCGCTGATTTCCCTGCTGCTGGGGGCGGGCCAGTGGGGTGCGGCGCGCAAGGGACGCGAGGCCAGGTTGTGGATGGAACAGGCCGGGCGCGAGAGCCGCGAGAGCCGCCGCCAGTTCATCCGCCGCCTGGATCACGAGATCAAGAATCCGCTGACCGGCCTGCGCGCGGCGCTGGTCAACCTGCGCGAGGCGCGCGCCGCCGAGGAACAGGAACGCGCCGCCCGCAACGCTTCCCGCGCCGCCGAACGCCTCAGCCGCCTGCTGGCCGACCTGCGCAAACTCTCGGACCTCGAAGAGCGACCGCTCGAACGGCTGCCCGTGGACGTGCCGCAGCTGCTCGACGAAATGGTCGAGGCGGTGGCGCTTGCGCCCGCCTACGAAGCGCGCAAGCTGGAATTGCTGATCTCGCGTGTGCCCTGGCCGATGCCCGCCGTGACCGGCGACCGCGACCTGCTCGGCCTGGGTGTCTACAACCTGCTGGATAATGCGCTCAAGTTCACCAGCCCGGAAGAATCGGTCGAACTGCGTGCGCGCGTGGAGGGGCGGGCGGTCGTCATCGAAGTGGCCGATGCGGGCATGGGCATCCCGCCCGAGGACCTGGACAAGGTCTTCGAGGAGTTGTATCGCGGCACCAATGCGCGCGGTGTGGAAGGCAGCGGCCTGGGGCTGGCGCTCGTGCATCGCATCGTCACCCTGCACGGCGGCCATCTGGAGGTGCGCAGCAGCCAGGACAACCCGCGCGGCACGGTCTTTTCCATGCGCCTGCCAATCAAGCGATGATCGGGTGTATCATGCACACGGGAGGACCATTGTGGATAAAAAGCCCATCCAACTTTCGAACATAACCGGCTCACAGGGCGATGTCAAAATTACGCTCCATGGAGCCACCTTTCACGAGAATGAAGATTTGTCTTTGCAATTTGTCAACCCTGAATTTGGGGTCTGGTTAAGTGAACAAATATTTTCGTGGGAAAAAATCCTGGCCATTAAAAAAGGGTGGTTTCGCAAAAAATACTTCTGTTCCGGTTGCGGCGCGGAATTGGACCCCTTGCAGCGTTCGCCTACGGAAGTGTCATATCAACTGGAATTCCCAGACTATCCGCCCTTTTTTGTGAACATCCTGTTGCCGTGCGTGACCTGTTCACAATGCAACAAGCCTTGTGGTATTGATGCGCAGGACTCGCTTGATTTTCAAATTTCCGAGGCCTTGGTGTATGCATTTGAACGCGCTAATATCAGGGTCTGATGTATCTTCCCAACAACCTGGGGGATTCTGGAGCGCGCAGGTTCTATTGGCACAACATCCCGAAGTAGAACTTCGGGACTCCAGTACATCAAAATTTTTGGAAAGATACGGCCTGATTTTCTAGATGGCGGATTCGGCAGTTACAAAACTGTGACATCGCCGGGACAGGCTGGTAACACGGGGGATTTATAAATAGGATATGGATGATGAACAGACCCTCCTCCTTTCGGCCCGCAATGGCGACCTGGATGCCTTCAACGAATTGATCCTGCGCTACCAGGACCTGCTGTTCAACCTGGCCTTTCGCGTCCTGGCCGACGGGGACGCCGCGGCGGACGCGGTGCAAAATGCGTTGATTTCCGCCTACCTGCATTTCGCGGACTTCCGCAATGGAAGTTTCCGCAGCTGGCTGATGCGCATTACCGTCAACATGTGTTACGACGAGATCCGCCGAAAATCGCGCCGCCCCACCCTGCCCTTCGAGAGGGTCACGTCCGACGGCCAGGAATTCGACCTGCTGGACTGGCTGCCCAATTCCTCTCCCTCCACGGAATACCTGGTGGAGACCTCGGAATTGGAGCGCACCCTCCAGTCGGCTTTACACGCTCTGCCGCCTCTGTATCGCGCCGTGGCGGTGCTGGTCGATGTCGAAGGCCACGCCTACGATGAGGCGGCCTGTATTTTGGGCGTGCCTGTCGGCACCATCAAGAGCCGCCTGGCGCGCGCCCGCGCCCACCTGCGCGTGCTGTTGGGGGGCGAGGAATGCCATCCGTCTGCTCCTTTGTGGTTTAATATCCAGGCAGAGCCGTATCGCTTACCTTCCGCTTGAACCTTCCACCTCTTGACGGGTGGAAATTCGCTCTCCCCTGGAGAACCTGATGAAATCCCTTCCCATTCTTTTGATCCTGTGTGGGCTGGCGTTGGCCGCCTGCGGCAGGTTCGAGGTCAGTGTGGTGATTCCCGCCACGGCCACGCCCACCTTCACCGCCACCCCCGCTCCCAGCCCGTTGCCCACCCGGACATTTCCCTCTCCCACGCAAACCGCCAGCCCTGACCCCGCGCGCGCAACGGTCACGCCCTTCACCCCTTTCCCGGATGTTGTCTGCGCGCAGGCCTGGTTCTTCACCTTCGAGTACGAGCACCTCAGCCTGGCGCATGCCTGCCCGGGTGAGGTTGTGCTGCTGGATGCGGTCGGACAGGACTTTGAGGGTGGTCGGGTCATCCGCCTGTCGCACGACCCGTCCCGCCCCGAGTTTCCGAACGGGGTGGTGTACGTCATCTACAACGACGGGGAATGGGATGCCTTTGCCGACGAATGGTTGGGCGGACTGCCGCCCAGCGACTCGTCCATCCTGCCGCCCTCGGATCGCACCCAGCCCGTCGAGTCGATTGGCTGGGTCTGGCGCGAATACAGCGGGGTGCGCCGCCGGCTGGGCTGGGCGTATGAACCCCAGTCCGCCTTCCAGGGGCGCTACCAGAAATACCTGGGGCGCGAATATCCTTATTCCACTTTCTTCGATCATGGGAAATTGGGCCTGGTGCTGCTGCTCGACGCGGCGCCCGGCGGGCCGCATACCTGGTCGGTGGTTGGAGCTTATTAGCGGCAGATTGCCGTAACTTTCTCATCGATGGAGTGCTTATGAAAAAAATCCTGATCCTTGCCCTGATGCTGGCCGTTTTGCTGTCCTCCTGTGGCACACTGGAAGTCGGCTTCGAAGTGACCGAAACGCCCGCGCCGGCCTCTCCCTTCGACCCGCTGCCGTCCGCCACCCCGACCCCGTTGCTTTCGATGGCATCCACCTCGGAGGACATCCGCCAGGCCATGCTGGTCAGCGCCACCCAGTGGCAGACCCTCTTTATGGACGGCACGGTCCTGAATTACGATCTCGAAACCAACCAGGCCTATTCGATGCGCCAGCAAGTCTGGATCGACCAGATGAATTTCCGCTTCCGCGTGCTCAGCGGTCCCGTGGATGGCGAAGCGGCTGCCTTTCGAGCTGGGAATGGCATGAACATCCTGGTGATCGAGCTGGCCTCGGGCATTTCGGACGTGTCCCAAATGGCGAATATGTATGTTGCGCAATACGTCCCGCCGTTGGAGCCTGGCACCGTCCACGGTAACCCGCTGTGGGGGCAGATTGGCGAACCGCTGGCGCAACTGGCCTTCCCCTCCGATTTTGCCCAGAGCCAGGGTACCTTCAAACCCATCGGCATGGAGACCCTGCTTGGACGCACGACCCTGGTGGTCGAGTGGACCTATGCCCAGACCGAACTCCCCTCTTTCCGCGCCTGGCTCGACCAGCAGACCGGGCTGATGCTGAAGAAGCAGAATTTCGGCAAGGGCGGCGGGGAGACGATTGAGGCTGAGATGACGATCGACCAGATCGCCTTCGACGTGGCCCTGGACCCCGCCCTGTTTGGCGCGCCCGCCGAGACGCCGCGTTTCGCCGACGTCCACGGCCAGGCGTTGACGCCCCTCGAAGCGGCGCCCGCCGTCCCGCTCGGGGCAGACACGCTGGGCGACCTGTTCTTCTTCACCCTGCCGCACCAGGCGGACCTGTCGCCGCAGCTCGTGCGCCTGCCCGGTTCGTGCGTGACCGGCTTGAGCGCCTGTCCCCAGTTGGAGACCGTCCCGCTGCCCTTCGCGCTCGATTTCACTCTCCATCCGCTGTCCTGGTCGATGGATGGGAAATATGCGGCCTTTGCCTATCCCGACCATCCCAACGGCACGCCGCAAAAGGTATTCTTGTTCGATCCCGCCGCAAACACGTGGACGACTCTGGCCGAGTTCCCCTACATCGACCCGCCTTTCTGGTCGCCCGATGGCACGTGGATTGCCTTCCGCACCCAGGATGGGATGGGTGGCGAGGACGTGTACGTGGTGCATCCCGACGGCTCGGGCTTGACGAACCTGACCGCCAGCGGAAACCTGCCCGCCGACGCCCGCCCGTACATCATGGACGGCTGGATCACCGAGAATATCCTGGTTCACTCGGCGCTGCCGGGCCGGGAAGGCACGGTCTACCTCGTGCGCGCCGCCGACCAAAGCGTGCGTCCGCTCTTCGACACCCTGCTCACCAAAGCCTCCTTCATCCCCTCACCCGATGGGGCCTACCTGGCCTATGACGAGTACGATTACAACAGCCAGAAGCACGTCCTGAAAGTGACCGAACCCGACGCCGCCAACCCGGTCGAACTGGCCACCTTTACGAACGGCACGCTCTATCCCATCGTCTGGTCGCCGGACGTGGCGCGCGTGGGCTTTGTCTTCTATACCGACTCGGCCAATGGCATGTCTGCCGCGGACGTGTACGTGGTGGGGCGCGATGGCCGCAACCTGACCCAGGTCTACAAAGGCTCGACCGTCGGGCGCATCCTCTTTTCGCCGGATGGAAATTATTTGCTGATCGAAGAAAACAGCACCCCGACCGGCGGACACCTGTTCGTGGTCGACCTGACCACGCTGCAAAGCCGCATCCTGGAAGCGCCCGGCCTCTCGCTGGACACAGATTGGTTCGCCCCATCCTGGAGAAGGTAGTTGTAGCGCAATTTGCTAAATTGCGCCTGGCAAATTGCCAATTTGCCCAACAGGCTTAACCTAACAAAAGTCCGCAAGTTTTGCTTGCGGACTTCACTGAAATATGTAGAGCAAGCCTTCAGGCTTGCTTTACTGTTTTAATCGTGCCGTCCCTTCAACACAATGCGAATCGGGGTGCCGAGGAAACTGTATTCCTCGCGGATCTTGTTCTCGATAAAACGCACATAGCTGAAATGCACCATCGACGGGTCGTTGACGTAGATCATGAAGGTCGGCGGGTCGCTGCGCACCTGGGTGCCGTAATACATCTTGACCACGCGCCCGGCATGGGACGGGTGTGGATGCAGGTCCTGCGCGTTGTGGATGATCTGGTTGATCTTCGAGGTGGTCAGGCGCGCCAGGCGTTCCTCCTGCACGCGCAGGGCCATGGGCATCACCTGCTCCACGCGCTGGCCGGTCTTGGCCGAAATGAACAGGATCGGCACGAAGTCCATGAAATTCAGTTCGTTCTGAATTTTCTTGGTGTACTCCTCCATCGTGTAGTTGTCCTTCTCGATGGCGTCCCATTTGTTGACCAGCACCACACAGGATTTCCACTCTTCCAGGATGAAGCCCGCGATGTGCGCGTCCTGGGTGGTGATGCCCGTGGTGGCGTCGATCATCAGGATGGCGACATCGGCCCGCTCGATGGATTTGAACGAGCGCAGCACGCTGAACTGCTCCACGCCCGGCTCGATCTTTCCGCGCCGACGGATGCCCGCCGTATCGATCAGCGTCACCTCCACCCCGTCCACGTCGATCTTCGAGTCGATGGCGTCGCGCGTGGTGCCTGCAATGGGGCTGACGATGGCGCGTTCCCTGCCGACCAGCTTGTTGAGCAGGCTGGACTTGCCCGCGTTCGGCTTGCCGACGATGGCGATCTTGATCGAATCATCCTCCTCCTCGTCCACCTGGGCGGGGAAGGATTCCACCAGCGCATCCAGCAGGTCGCCGGTGCCGGTGCCGTGCAGGGCCGAGACGGGATACGGGTCGCCCAGCCCCAACTCGTAGAATTCGGGCGCTTGCAGGCGGCGTTCCTCGTTATCGCATTTATTGACCACCACGAGGATCGGCGGCCAGAACGAGCCGTCGGGGCGCTTCTTCTGGTAGCGGCGCAGGATTTGGGCCACCTCACGGTCGGGCGAGGTGACGCCGCTGTCGCCGTCGGCCAGCAGCAGCACGGCGTCGGCGTCCTCGAGGGCCGCCAGCGCCTGGGCGCGGATCTCCTGAATAAAATCGGCGGAACCGATCGACAGCGGGGCCTTGCCGCCGTGGGTCGGGTCGATGCCGCCCGTATCCACTACGGTGAAGGCGCGCCCGTTCCATTCCGAATCGCCGAACAGGCGGTCGCGGGTGGTGCCGGGCGTATCATCCACGATGGCCATGCGTTCGCCGACCAGGCGGTTGAACAGGGTGCTCTTGCCTACATTGGGGCGCCCGATCAGGGCGACGATGGGTTTGTTCATGAGGTTCTCAATCGAATCTTTCCATGGGATCAACAATCAATTCCTCGCGGCGCGGGGGAGCGCAGCAGGGGAGGGGGAAACCGCCCGGGAGGGGGTGGGCCTCCCAGCGCGGCAGCACAGACAGCGGCGTGGGCGTGGGGGTCGGCGTGGGCGTGGGCAGGTTGGGGTTGGGCGTCTGGGCCAGGCTCAGGGTCACCTCCACCGTGCCCGGCAGGATGCTTTCCACGATCACATCCGCAATCAGAATCTCCACTTTGGGAGTCAGTTGATGGGTGCCAGCCTCCAGCCCGCCCAGGTCGACGGTCACGCGGATGTCCTGGCGCGTGAGCGTATCCAGCAGGGGCAGGGGGCCTGAGACGATCACGTCCACCGTGGGCGGCAGCACCTGGGCCGTCAGGCCGGGCGGCAGGCCCACCACCTGCACCAGTTCGTTCGAAAGGGTCAGGCTGCTCTCGATGGGCGAGATGCCCGCCAGGATCATGACGGTCTGTTCGCCCACCACCGAAACGCCCTGCGGCAGGTTCAGGTCGAGGCGGGTGCTGATGTCTTCGCTGGCGTTTTGCAGGTCGAGCGGCTGGGTCTCCACCACGCCGGGCAGTTCCAGCACCACGTTTGGGTCCGAGGAGTATACCGTAACCACGGGCGGAAAGACAGAGATGTCGGTCAGGCGGTAGCCGCTGGCCACCTGTCCCTGCACCGTGACCTTGACAGCCAGGTCGCGGTAGCCGCCCTGCTGGGTGATGTCGAGTTGGATTTGCACTTCCTGGGGCGAGACGCTCAAGCCGCGCACCACCTGGCCGTTTTCGTCCAACAGGTCGACCGGCAGGGTGCGGTCGACCGCCTCGCGCAGTCCGTCCAGGTTGAGGGCGGCGCGCGCGCGCGTCACGGTGTCCACCAGCGATTTGGGGCCGGCCACGACGACCTGCAGCGGGTCGAGGCTGGGGTCGCCGGCCTGGTAGCCGGTGGCGGGCTGCCCGACCAGGCTCAAATCGACCGCCACACTGCGCGTAGCCACTGGTTCGAGCAAGAGCGTGGCGCTGGCGGGCGTCACCGAAACGATCTTGACCGGGCGTTCGTTGACCTGCACCTGGAGATCCACGCTGTGTTCCCCGTTGCTCAAGCCCGACAGGTCGAGGATGACGCGCACCCCGGCCGGGTCGGCCTCGATGCGTTCCCAAACCGAGAGCGGCGCGCGCAGGCTGACCTCCACCTGTTTGGGATATTCGCCGCTGATGACCAGGCTCGAATCCTGGCCGACCACCTCGACCGGGATCGGGGCCGACAAAAAGCGCTCCTCGTCCGGGTCGGCGGCGGTGACGGCCGCCACCCATACGGCCAGCGCCAGGATCAAGGCCCACAGGAGGGTCCTCAGGTTCGCGCCAAGCGCGCGCAGGGTCTCTTTGCTCATGGGCGGCTACTCTTCCTTGCGTTGGGAGGGCAGGTTGGGCAGGAAGCGCTCGAACCAACCGCCCGGGCCGGGCTTTCCGCCAGGGCGGAAAAAGGCGATCAGGATGTTCTCCAGCCGCTCGGGGTCGAGGCGGCGGATCATGCGCCCCGAATGTGAGATCGAGATCGAGCCGGTCTCCTCCGAGACCACCACAGCCACGGCGTCGCTTACCTCCGAGATGCCCAGCGCGGCGCGGTGGCGCAGCCCCATCTGGCGTTCGGGCGAGCGGTTGAGGATGCCGCTGGAGGAGAGCGGCATGACGCAGGCCGCCGCCACTAGGCGTCCGCGCGCCAGGATGGCGGCCCCGTCGTGCAGGGGCGTGTTGGGATAGAAGACCTGCAGCAGCAATTCGGGCGTGACCTGCGCGTTTAGCTTGACCCCGCTGTTGACGAATTCGTCCAGGTTGTCCAGCCGCTGGAGCACGATCAGCGCGCCATGCTGGCGGGCCGAAAGCCGCGCCGAGGCGCTGACCACTGCTCGGATGGCCTGTTCGATCTCCAGGCTGGCCGATTTGTCCACAGACGGCCAGGTGGCGCCGGCCCGTCCCAGCCGTTCGAGCGTGCGGCGGATTTCGGGCGCAAAGACGACCGGGATCGAGAGCAGCAGGGCCGGCAGGGCGCTGGAGACCAGCCAGGAAAAGGCCGGCAGGTCGACCAGCGAGGTGAACAGCACGATCACCACCACCAACAGAATCATCCCGCGCAGCAACATCATCGCCTGCGTATCGCGCAGCGAGTACAGCAGGCCGAAGAAGATGAGCGTGACCAACAAAATGTCGACGACGCTCAACCAGTTCAGGCGTTGGAAGATGAACAGGAGATTATTGAGAAACTCGGTCACGGTATCAGGTGGCGGGGGCGCAAGCCCCGTCGTGCGGAAAGCGGGCGGACCGGTTTCCCAGCCCCCCTCGGCGAACCCGCTCCCCGGCGAAGAATGCGGAAATCCGGTTTGCGATGCGGCTTTGGCGGGAGTGCCGCCGGTCACCGCTCCATTGGAAAGGCGCTGCGGCCTTTTTTGTGAATTCAGCGGGTGCAGACTTCAGTTTGCGCCCGGATGCTTCGGACAGGTCTCAGTCGGGGCGGCGCTTACCGCCATTTTGGCGGATGATGCGGGCCGTCACGACGGAAAATGGCTAGATTGGCCTCAGGACGCGGTCCTGGCGCAGTTGTTTGAAGTAGAGCGGGCCGCCCGCGGACGGCATCGACTCGAAGGCGGCGTCCTGCCAGGCCTGCACGCCCAGCGTTTCGGGGGTGCGGCGGTCGTACCCCAGTTTGGCCCAGGTCTCGGCGTGGGCGCCCATCTTTTCGTTGAGGAAGATCAGCGAGGCCTCGCATTGCAGGTCGCGCGAGGCGCGCTCGACTTCGTTGATCAGGCCTTTGAGGCCGGCCTGGGGTTCGACGTTCTCGTCCAGGTACACTTCGGTGGTGCGGGCCACCAGGTTCTCCACCTGCCAACTGGCCAGGCCCGCCAGCCGCCCGTCCTGGCGCAGCAGCATGTAGGCCTTGTCGCCGAAGCTGGCCATTATGTCTTCGGCGGTTAACGTATGCTGGGAATTTCCCAGGCGGTTGAGCAGGTCGGCGATGGCTTTCGAGTCGCGCGGGCGCCCGCGCTGAATTTCCAGTTTGCCGGCGGCGGTCTTTTGCACCAGCGGAACGGTGTCGCTGGCGGGCGAGATTTTCTTCCAGTGCAGGGTGACCTGCTTCCACAGGTCTTCGTAGGAGCCGCCGTTGCGGATGACCACGTTGGCTGCGGCGATCTTTTCCTGCTGGGCCGACTGGGCCATGATGCGCTGGTTGGCCTCTTCGCGGGTCAGTCCGCGTTTGCGGGTCAGGCGCTCGACCTGCACCTGCTGGGTGGAGTCGGTGACCCAGATCGAGTCGCACAGCAGCCGCAGGTCGCTTTCCAGCAATTTGATGGCCTCGATGACGATCACCTTCTGGCGGGCGCGCTGGATCAACATGCTGGTGGCTTGCCGCACCAGCGGGTGGACGATCTCCTCCAACTGGCTGAGGGCTTCATTATCACTGAAGACCAGCCGCCCCAATTTCGAGCGGTCGATCTCGCCTTCCTTGTCCAACAGCCAGCGGCCGAATTCCTTCAGGACGGGCTGGTAGCCTGGCGCGCCTTTTGCAATGGCGCGGTGCGACAGCGAGTCGGCGTCGATGGTGTAAGCGCCCAGGTGTTCGAGCATCCTGCGCACGACGCTCTTTCCGGTGGCGATATTGCCGGTCAATCCAATGATGTATTTCCCTGGTACGTGGCTCACGGGTTCTCCTCGAAATACGAGTTACCCCCCTATTTTAATGTCTTTTTGCCCAAACCGACAAACGACTTTGCGTTGTTTTTCCATTGCACAGGGTTTTCTTGCGGTTGAGAGGGGGGCGACTTCCAGAGCTTTCCCGAGGTTGACGCGCCCGCCCCCAGCGGGTATGATGAAGTTGCCTCAGGTTGGTCGGGCAGTCGCGGTCCTGTGTTTACGGGATCGAGGAAAGTCCGCACTCCATAGAGCACGGCGTCGGATAGCACCCGGGGCGGGGAAACCGCCGAGAGGCGTGAACCTGCCGGATGAGGGCCACAGAAACAAACAGCACTTCCCGCCTTCGGGCGGAGGTGTGATGGTGAAAAGGTGGTGTAAGAGACCACCGGCGCGCGCAGTAATGCGCGCGGCCAGGTAACCCCCGCCGGGAGCAAGGCCAAGCAGGAGCGA
>JBMOMS010000224.1:0-5863 GCA_049324895.1 Chloroflexota bacterium | reverse complement strand
CATCCCACCAATGGGCGGGTGGGGAGGAGCGGCCGCTTGGGTACAATGGGAAAAACGCACACAGGAGCCTGTCATGGCAGATTACAACCGTTCCACCCGCGAACTTACACTCGACAGCCTGCCCGCTGCCATGTCCGCCGCGCTCATGGCGCATGTCGATCAATACGAACTCGGCGACGCGCTGGGCGATGCGCTGATCTGCATCGAAGCGACCTCGGAGAAGATCAAGAAGGGCCTGTTCTCGGGGCCTGGCCCCAAGGTGATGAAGATGGGCGTGGTGCTCACGCCGCGCTGGCTGTTCGAAATCCGCGCCGCGGACCATGAGGCGCCCTATGCGCGCTCGCTGCGCCTGGCGGATATCGTGGTCGAAGATCACGAGAAAAGCGCCTTTGCCAAAATGATGCCCGATACGGGCATGCACATCACGGGGCAGGCCACCGGCGCAAGCGAGGCGGGAACCTCCTTCCTCGGCCTGGGCCGGGATGCGGCGGGGGAGAAGTTCAAGCAGATGTTGATCCAGGCCGTGCAGGCGGCGAAGAAGTGAAATCAAAAAGTCCAGCGCTCAGGCTGGACTTTTTCATAAGGCGAAAGACGGGTTACGACTGCTGCTGGTCAGTCTCTTCTTTTTTCGGCGCGTTGGCGTTCAACATGGAAATACCCGCGCCCAGCGCGAACGCGCCTGTCGCGCCCGGGCTGGCATAATTTGTCAACCCAACCAGCAGGCCAAAGAGTCCCAGCGCCAGCGCAACCTGCACCTGCCAGGCAGCCTTTTTGTAATGTTCCAGGAGAAAGCGTCCCAGCGCCAGGCCGAGGACCAGGAAACCAACCGCCCGCAGGAGATGTCCCAGCAGGTCCATGATGTCGGTAAGTACGTACGGCATATCCAACTCCTTTGGTTCGAATCGGGGGAATCACAACCAGGCCCACAGCATCCAGAAGACCAGCATGACCAGGCCGATGCCCAGGCGCGCGGCCACCGACCAGCCGAAGCCGGTCATGTAGGCCTTGGTCGAGTCGATGGCGGCCTGGCGGTCGCGCAGGCGCCAATACTCCGCGACCACCAGTCCCAGCGGCGAAGCCACCAGCCCGGCCAGCGGCGTGAAAAACAGGCTGGCGACGATGCCCGCCGCAAAGCCGAGCAGGATTGAGCTCCACGGGATGGCCTTGTCGCGCATGTGGCGCGCGATGATGATATTGTCCACGATGTTGCCGCCCAGCATCAGCAGGGTGATCAGCGCGAACAGGAACCAGTCGATGAAGGCCATCTGTCCGCCCGCGGCTTGCAGCAGGGCGAAGACCAGGGCGGCGATCCACATCACGGTCAGGCCGGGGAAGATCGGGATGAACAATCCCAACAGGCCGACCAACATGGCCAGCAGGGTCAGGGTGTGCAGCAGGGTTTGCAGGAAGATGTCGAATTCGGTCATGGCATCAAAAGAGGCAGCCACCGGATTGTGACTGCCTCCTATTTTACCTTATGGGCGGATGACGTCCACGCCGCCCATCCACGGACGCAGGACTTCGGGCACGAGGATCGAGCCGTCGGCCTGCTGGTAGTTCTCCATGACGGCGATCAGCGTGCGCGGCAGGCCCAGGCCCGAGCCGTTGAGCGTGTGCAGCAGCCGCAGCTTGCCGCCCTCGCCGGGGCGATACTTGATGTTGGCGCGCCGCGCTTGGAAGTCGGTCACGTTCGAGACCGATGAGACTTCCAGCCACTCGTCGCAGCCGGGCGCCCACAACTCCAGGTCGTAGGTCATGGTCGAGCCGAAGCCGATGTCGCCGGTACACAGGCGCTTGACGCGGTAGGGGATGCCCAACTCGGCGCAGGTCTGCTCGGCGTCGGCCAGCATCTTCTCGTGCATGGCCTCCGACTCTTCGGGCTTGCAGTAGATGTACATCTCGACCTTGTCGAACTGGTGCCCGCGCTTGATGCCGCGCACATCGCGGCCGGCGCTCATCTTCTCGCGGCGGAAGCAGGGCGTGTAGGCGGTGTACATCCTCGGCAGGCTGGCCTCGTCGAGGATCTCGTCCATGTGCAGGCCGGTCAGCGGCACCTCGGCGGTCGGCACGAAGTAGAAATCCTCCTCGTGATCGCGGTAGAGATTGTCGGCGAACTTGGGCAGCTGCCCCGCGCCGAAGACCGTGGCGGTCTTGACCATGAAGGGCAAATACTGCTCGCGGTAGCCCTGGCGGATGTGCAGGTCGAGCATCCAGGCGATCAGGGCGCGCTGCAGGCGGGCGCCCGCGCCGCTGAGCACGTAGAAGCGCGAGCCGGTCAGCTTGGTGCCGCGCTCGAAGTCGATGATGCCCAGGGCGGGACCCAGGTCCCAGTGCGGCTTGGGCGTGAAGTCGAACTTGCGCGGCTCGCCGACGGTCTTGATGACGATGTTCTCGCTGTCGTCCACGCCGTAGGGCGTGCGCGGGTCGGGGATGTTGGGCAGGGTGGCGGTCAGGGCGTTGAGGCTGGCTTCCACCTCGGCCAGTTCCTTGTCGAGGGCGGCGATCTGGTCGCCGACGACGCGCATGGCGGCCACCTTCGCCTCGCGTTCGGCGGCGTCCTTCATGCGGCCGATTTCCTTCGAGACGGTGTTGCGTTCGGCCTTGAGCTTCTCCACTTCCGAGAGCAGGCCGCGGCGTTTCTCGTCCAATTGCAGGATCGAGTCGACCGGGCTTGGGTCCATCTGGCGATCCTGCATGGCCTTGCGAACCAGGTCGGGCGTTTCGCGAATGAGATTGATGTCGAGCATGATGCACCTCCGTGCGGGAATAGAATACGCCCCCGGTCCGTTTGCAGGACGAGGGGGCGTCTCGTGGTGCCACCTGCTTTACCCTCTCCGCTTCTTCGGAGCACCTCCCCCATTTTCGCAGAAAATGGGGGAGGCCGGGAGAGGGCCTCTCGTGCGCTATAACGGGCGCTCCCGTCCCTCTTACTGTTGCGCAAGACTGAACTGTGCGCAACACCTGCAAGGGCAACCTGGCGAAGTGGATTTGGCGGTCCGTTCCGTCCGTCTTGCACTGGCCGACGGCTCTCTGTACGGGTGGGGCAGCTACTTGTCTTCGCGCTGTCGATTGGATGCGATTATACCTGTCTCAGGGGGGATGTCAAGAAACGAGAAACCTGTATAATGCAGGGAAACCGCCCGTGGAGAAAAGCCATGTTGGATGATGTGAAAAAATATGCCCCTCTCGATCCCGCCGATACGCGCCTGGTCGGCGTCCAAAAAGAGGAGGGCATCGAAAAATCCCTGTGGGTGCTGCAAACCCCATTTGGTTATCGGCGCACGGCGGAGTTGTTTCGGCCTGCGGGTGATGGACCTTTTCCTGTGATTTTGTACGTTCACTGGTACGAGCCTGAAGCGTGCAACTCGAACCGCCGCCAGTTTGTGGACGAGGCGGTCGAGTTTGCCAGGCAGGGAGCGATTTGCCTGACGGTGGAAATGCTGTGGTCCGATCTTGATTTCTTTCTCAAGCGCACCCAGGCCGACGACGAGCGCCTGTCCATCGAGGAAGCCGTCAACTTGCGCCGTTTTATCGATTTTCTGCTGGCCCAGCCGGGCGTGGACCCGGGCCGTTTCGCCCTGGTCGGCCACGATTTCGGCGGGATGTACGGCGCACTGGCCGGCGCGCTGGATCAGCGTCCCAGCCATTACGTGCTCATGGCCGTCACCCCGCGCTTCCCAGACTGGTACCTGATTCTGCCCAAGCTGGATGGGGAGGAGCGCGAGGCCTACATTCGCCAGATGGCCGCGCTCGACCCGATCACACACATGGCCGACCTGGCGCCTGCTCCCGTTTTCTTTCAGTTCGGCGACAACGACGGTTACGTGCCCCTCCACCGCGCCGACGAGTTCTTTGCCGCCGCCCGCGAGCCAAAGGAAAAGACGGTCTACCAGGCCGGCCACGGCTTGAACGACCAGGCCGCGGCAGACCGCAAGGCCTGGCTGAAACGGCAGTTGGGATTGTAACGCCCGCCCAATCGCGTGTATAATAGGCGCATGTTCGCAATGCAGCGCAAGGCTTACTATTATTATTCCCACCCCTAGTCCATCCGTGGTGGAGTTTCGAACGCGCCCTTCACCATCGCGGGCGCGTTTTTGTTTGCCATTTTTTGTCGGGAGGTTCCCATGAACATTGAAGAGCAAGTCGAACTTTTGATGCAAGGCACGGAATACGGCGACGAGGACCTGAAGAAGGCCATGACCGCCGAATTGCGCGAGCGCCTGACCCAGGCCGAAAAGGAGGGGCGGCCCCTGCGCGTGTACTGCGGTTACGATCCCACCTCCACCGACCTGCACCTGGGGCACACCATCACCATGCGCAAACTGCGCCAGTTCCAGGATTTGGGCCACGAGGTGACCTTTCTGATCGGCAGTTACACCGCCCTGGTGGGCGATCCCTCCGACAAGAACAAGGCCCGCCCGATCCTGACCCAGGAGCAGGTGGCCGCCAATGGCAGGACCTACTCGGACCAGGCCTTTCGCGTGCTCGACCCCGCCCGGACGAAGGTCCGCGAAAACGGCGAGTGGCTGTCCAAGCTGTCGCTGGTCGATTTGATCCGCCTGGGGCAGAACTTTACCGTGCAGCAATTCCTGGCGCGCGAGAACTTTGCCAACCGCCTGGAGAAGGGCGAGCCGATCTACCTGCACGAGACCTTCTACGCGCTGATGCAGGGCTACGACGCGGCTGCCATGCAGACCGACATCCAGGTCGGCGGCACGGACCAGCTCTTCAACATCATCGTGGCGGGACGCAAGCTGCAGGAGGCCCTCGGCCAGAAGCCGCTGGTGGGCGTCATCTGCGGCATCCTGCCCGGCACCGACGGCGTCCAGCGCATGTCCAAGTCGATGGGCAACATCGTGCCGATCACCTCCACCGCCGACGACATGTACGGCAAGGTCATGTCGGTGCCCGATGCGGCCATGAGCAAATACTACCGCCTGGTGACGCGCTTCCCGCCGCACGAAATCGATAACATCGAGCAGGCGGTCGCTGCCGGGACCATGCACCCGCGCGACGCCAAGATGAAACTGGCGCGTGAGATCACCAGCATCTTCTACGGCGAGACGGCTGCCGATTCCGCGCAGGAAAACTTTGTCAAGATGTTCCAGCAGAAGGAAGTCCCCGACGAGATGCCAGAGTACAGCCTCAAGGCGGGCGAGACCGTGCTGGATGTGATCCTGGCGGCGGGCCTGGCCGAGAGCAAGAGCAAGGCGCGCGGCCTGATCGACCAGAAGGGGGTGCGCCTGGATGGCGAGACTTTGGATCGCGGCGATGCGCCCTTCCCGCATGCGGGTGTGCTGCAGGTCGGCAAGCGGCGTTTCGTGCGCGTCGTATAGGTGGAAGTGGGGGCTGGTTCAAAGGGAACGGGATGGTCTTGCGGCCATCCCGTTTTGATTGGGCGACTCGTCTGTCAAGCGGTTTTTACAAGCCGGGGTGTCGAAAATTTCCGTCGGGGCGTGTTGCGGATTCGTAGGCTTGCGCCGCGCGCAGCACCCTGGCCTCCTGCCAATGCCCGCCGACGATCTGCAGGCCGATGGGCAGCCCCGCTGACGAAAACCCGCAGGGGATGGAAAGCGCGGGCAGCCCGGTCAGGTTGAAGGGCGCGGTGAAGCGTGTCAGGCGGCGCGCCTGTTCGAGCGCGTCGTTGCCCTCGATGTGCGGAGCCGTGATCGGCGTGGAGGGCAGCAGCAGGGCGTCATAGCTTTGGAAGAAGACCTCGGCCAGCCTGCGCGTCTCAGCCTGTTTCCGCCGCGCGAGCGCATACTCGCTGGAGCTGTAGCCCGCGCCCATCTCCAGCCGCTGACGGATGTCCTCGCCGAACAGTTCGGGATGTTCCTTCAATCTCTCGCGGTGGAAGGTGGCG
>JBMOMS010000223.1:0-5966 GCA_049324895.1 Chloroflexota bacterium | reverse complement strand
AGGGGCCTGTGGGGTGGTGGTAAAATGAAAATCCCGAAACAGCCATGATCCTCGACCTCTTTCAACCCCTCCTCTGGGCCATCCTGCTGACCCTGGCGCTGGTCCCGATTGCAACCCGGATCGCCGTCCGCTTTCAGTTGATCGACCATCCGCACAGCGCGCCGCACAAGGTGCATCAGTTCCCCATCCCCAAATCGGGCGGGATCGCGATCAGCGTCGCATTGTTCGCGCTGATCCTGCTGGGCGGGAAGATGGTCCATGCGGAGATTCGCGGCATCCTGCTGTCCTCGCTGGTCATCATCGCCTTCGGGCTGTGGGACGATGCGAAGCACCTCTCGGCGCGCTGGAAACTGCTCGGCCAGGTGCTGGCCACCGCCCTGCTGGTCTCGCAGGGCGTCTACATTCGCTTCACGGGACATCCCATCCCCAACATGCTCCTGACCGCCTTCTGGATGATCGGCATCACCAACGCCTTCAACCTGGTGGACAGCATGGACGGCCTCGCACCCGGGCTGGCGGGCATCGCCTCGGCCTTCTTCATGCTGGTCACCCTGGACGCCAATCAGGAGGCCCTGTCCTACATGAGCGCCATCCTGCTGGGCAGTTCCATTGCCATCATCTTCTTCAACACCATGCCCGCCCAGGTCTTTCTGGGTGATTTGGGGGCGCAGTTCCTGGGATTCGTGCTGGCGGCGCTGGCGATTGCCTACACCCCGCCCCGCCTGCCCCAGCCGTCCTCGTGGTTCGTGCCCATTTTGCTGCTGGGTGTGCCCATCTTCGATACCACCCTGGTGTTCTTCTCGCGCCTGCGCCGCGGCAAGGCTGTCCACGAGGCGGGACTGGATCACAGCTACCATCGTCTCGTCAAACTGGGAATGCCGCCTGCGCGCGCCGTCTACGCCCTTCACCTGGCCGCCATCCTGCTGGGCTGCCTGGCCTTCCTGGCCTTGAAGCAGCCCCCGCTGCCGGCCAATGCGCTCTTCGGGCTGGCCCTGCTGGCGGGTCTCCTCGCCCTAATCTGGCTGGATCGAAAGGCCGGGTGAGCGTGCGGGCCGAACCGTTCGTCTCGGTTATCCTGGTGTGTTGGAACAGCGGCAAATACCTGCCGCGCTGTCTCGACAGCCTGGAGGCGCAGACCTTTCGGGACTTCGAGGTTGTGCTGGTCGACAACGGCTCGACCGACGGCTCGCTGGATGGGCTGGCGGAAAAGTATCCGCGCCTGAAGTTTCAAATCGAAAAACTGGGACGCAACCAGGGCTTCTCCGCCGCCAACAACATCGGCGCGCGCCTGGCCCGCGGAGCCTGGGCCGCCCTGCTGAACACCGATGCCTTTCCCGCGCCCGACTGGCTGGAGACGCTCACCCAGGCGATTACCCGCTTCGGGAATCAATGCGTGTACGCCTCGCGGCAGGTGCAGGCCGACCTGCCCTCCCTGCTGGACGGCGAAGGCGACGTATACCATGTCAGCGGGCTGGGCTGGCGTATGCATTACAACTTCCCCGTTTACGCAGCGGGTGAACCCTTCCGCGTGTTCAGCGCCTGCGGGGCGACGGCCCTGTTGCCGCGCGAGGATTTCCTGGCCGTGGGCGGCTTCGACGAGGATTACTTCGCCTACCACGAGGACGTCGATCTCGGCTTCCGCCTGCGCCTGCGCGGGCTGGATTGCAGGTTGATCCCGCAGGCGGTGGTGCATCACATCGGCTCGGCCAGCTCGGGCAAGGCCAGCGACTTTGCGATCTATCATGGACATCGCAACCTGGTGTGGACCTATTTCAAGGACATGCCCGCTCCGCTCCTGTGGCTGTACCTGCCCTTGCACCTGCTCATGAATCTGGTCTTCATTCTGTACTTCACCGCCCAGGGACGGGCGGGGGTGATCCTGCGCGCCAAATGGGACGCGCTGCTCGGGCTGCCGTCCATGCTCCGCAAACGGAAGCAGGCCCAGGGTCCAGGGTGGGGGCGGGCGGCCTCCCTGCACGCGGCCATGAGTCGCAACTGGTTCGCGCCGCTGCTGGTCTCGCGTCAACGCAAAAAATATCTCAAGGCAAAGGGTCTGGATATCCAAAGTCTGGAGACTTTGGACTCCAAGTAAAAAAACATGAAGGAACTCAGCGTTTGCATCGTCACACTGGATGGCAGGGACAAGATCCTGCCCTGCCTGGACTCGTTGTTCAAGAAGACGCGCCTCGATATGCACGTGGTCGTGGTGGACAACGCCTCGGAGGACGGCACGCCCGAGGCCATCCGCGCGGCCTTCCCGCAGGTGCAGGTGATCGTCAACACGCAGAATGTCGGCTACGCGCGCGCGGTCAACCAGGGCCTCCAGGCCTGTCCCGCGCGCTATCACGTGCTGATCAATCCCGATGCGGTTCTGCACAACGACGCGCTCGGCCTGCTGCGCGATTTCATGGAGGCCAACCCGCAGGCGGGCATCTGTTCGCCGCGCGTGCTCAACAGCGACGGCTCGATGCAATATCAGTGCCGCCGCGGCGAGGCGCGCCCGGGCGAGGTCTTCGCGTATTTCCTCGGGCTGTCGCGCCTGTTCCCCAAAGACCCGCGCTTCACGGGCTACCTGCTGACCCACCTCGACGATGACCAGGTCAACGAGGTCAAGGCGGTTTCTGGCTCGACCATGATGATCCGCCGCGCGGTCATCGAGCAAATCGGTTATCTGGATGAGCAGTTCTTCGCCTACCAGGAGGACGCCGATTACAGTTTCCGCGCGCGCCAGGCGGGCTGGAAGGTCATCTACGTGCCCGACCCGGTCGTGATCCACATCGGCGGTCACGGCGGCTCGCGCAAGCGTCCGTATTTTGCGATCTACCACTGGCATCGTTCCTACTTCCTGTATTACCGCAAGAACCTGGCGCGCGATTACCCGTTCTGGTTCCATCCCTTTTATTATTTCGTCATGCTGGTTAAACTTGGGCTGAGCCTGCTTGGCGCCTTCCTCAGTCCCGAGAAAGTCGTCGGGACCAAAAAGCCTGACCCCACATGACCTTTTCCCCCTCCGCTCATTCCCCCTGGAAAACCCCCCGCTTCGTTCTGGCCTGCTTCGGCCTGGCGGCGGGACTGTCCCTGTCCGCGGCCTCCTTCGCGATGGGAGCGGCCTCCTCGGACCCTGCGCGCGGATTTTTGAGCAGCCTCTCGACCGAGTGGCTGGTCCTGTTTTCTGCGGGGATGCTGGCCGCCCTCGGGTGGGTCGCTTTCGCGTGGCAGGCCTGGCGCTCCCCCGCCTGGGCCGAGTCGCGCTGGACGCTTCTCTCGGCAAAATGGCTGCGCTGGTCCAGCCTGGCGGTCTTCGCCCTGAGTGGAAGCCTGGCCTGTCTGCCCGCCTATCGCTTCCAGGAAGCGCAAATTTATTTCGAGCGCCTGCATCCGCTCATCGCCTGGCTGGCCTTCTTCAGCGGACTGCTCGCGCTGCTCTGCCTGCTGGCTGAATATGAGTTTCAACCCGAAAGCGTCGGGACCGCGCTGCGCTCGCGCAGGACAGCCCTGTTGATTGCGCTGGGCATGATCGTGGCTGCGCTTGCGTTGTGGGCCGCCTACACCTGGGGCCTGCCCGGGCGCTACGAGGAATACCGCTACGCAGCCAGCGTCCCCGTGCTGGGATGGCAGGTCCTGCTGGGCCTGCTGGCGGCCCTGGGCTTCCACCTGGCCGAGCCAAAACTGGCGCGCGTCCAACGCCTGGACTTGTGGCTGCCGCTCGCCATCTGGATTCTGGCCGCCGCGCTGTGGGTCCTCCAACCGACCCCACCCAGCTACTTCAACCCCGGGCCTTACGCGCCCAACCGTGAATATTATCCCTTCTCGGATGCGGCCTTCTTCGACCTGGGCAGCCAATACCTATTGATCGGCGAAGGGCTGAACTCGCACATTGCCTTCGAGCGTCCGCTCTACATGCAGGCCCTGGTCTTCCTGCACATGGCCGTCGGTCAGAACTATACCGACGTGGCCAACCTGCAAGCCGCCCTGCTGGCGGTCCTGGTGATGTTCGTGTACCTGATCGGGAAGGAACTCTCGGGGCGTCCGCTGGGAATCGGGCTGGCCGTGCTGATCGCCCTGCGCGGGGTCAACGGCATCTTCAGCGCCGCCTTCACCGACCTGGCCAGCCCCAAGCAATTGTTGACCGACTTCCCGACCGCGGCGGGCATGGCCCTGCTCACCTGGCTGACCATCAAATGGCTCAGGCGCCCGGCGGAGAATCGCCTGTACGTGTTCTGGGCGGGCGGCCTGGTTGGCCTGCTCTCGCTGACGCGCACCAACGCCCTGTTTGCCTTTGGGCCGATCCTGCTGTTTCTGTGGATTCTGTACCGGCGCAGGCTGCGCGCGGCTTTCGGCCTGTCGATTGTCCTGGCGGCGGTGTTCGTCGCCAGTCTCTACCCCTGGGGCATCGCCAACGAGACCTCCATCCTGGAGATGTATTACCTCAAGATCATCCGGGTGCTCGAAGTGCGCTATCAAATCGACTTCAACGGACCCGATGCGCTGAAACCCGCTCCCTCGGCCTTGATGTCGCCCCTGCCGTTCGAACTCACGCCCCCGCCCGCCTCCCCGCCCGGGCCTGGATTCCTGGTGCAGGGTATGTACAACAACCTGCTGACCTCATTCCTGTGCCTGCCCGCCTCCTTTGAATGGCACGACCTGCGCTACCTGTTGAAGGAGACCTTCCCCTACTGGGACCGCGCCTGGGACCGTACCTTCCCCGCGCCTGAGGCCGCCTTCCTATGGATGCAGTTGGGCATCCTGTCCTTCGGCGTCGGCATGGCCTGGAAGCGCGCGCGCCTGGCGGGCCTCGCGCCGCTGCTGTTCTTCCTGGCCTATCAACTCGCCAACACGCTCGGGCGCACCTCGGGCGGACGCTACGTCGTCCCCGTGGACTGGGTCGTGCTGGTCTATTACCTGTTCGGGCTGGTCGAGATTGCCATCCTTGTGCTGGCGCTGTTCACCCGCAATGCCCCCGTTGAAGAAGCCCTGCCTGCCCTGCCGTCGGACGAGTTCCGCTGGCCGCCTGCCTGGAAGGTCGCCGGCATCCTCGGGCTGTTCACGCTGATCGGCCTCAGTCCCACCTGGACCGAAGCCCTGTATCCGCCGCGCTACACGGAGGCGACCCAGACCGCCGCGCTGGATTCCCTGCGGGAAGCTGGGTATTTCGAGGAGGCAGGCTTCACCTCCGCACAGTTGGATGAATTTCTGAAACAGCCGTCCGCCGAGCTGGCCTTCGGGCGCGTGCTGTATCCGCGTTTCTACAACAAGGATAAGGGCGAACCGGGCAGTTCCTATCCCTACCGCATCCTGGCTTATCCGCGCCTGGCGTTCAGGCTGCTGACCCCGAACGACAACCTGGGCATCCTGCTGCCCAGTAAGAAGATCAGGCTCTTTCCCAGCGGCGCGGACGCCATCGTCATCGGCTGCGTCGGCGATAAGTCGAATCGAAAGTCGGTCTACCTGGATGCGCTGGTCATCTTCACCCTGGATGAGAACGGGGAGGCGCAGGTTTACGCGCGCGATCCTGCCGCCCCGCTGGCCTGTCCCGCTCCCCCCGTCACCTGCGACCTGAATAACAACTGCCGCTCGGGCGATTGACAAAAAGCTGTCGCGGATTTTTGTACTTTTCCCAATTAATCGAACAATAAATTTGTTAGCGCGCCAAAGTGCTGGGATAAGAATCCGCCAATCCTCGCTAATCTGCGCGAATGCGCTTAAACCATGAAGGATTAGCGCAAATTCGCGCAGACCTGCCCTGCGACCGAAGGGAGTGTCGAAGGGGTGGCGGATAAATTTCGGCTCATTGGGAATCGGCGTGATTAAAAACCCTTTTGTACACGGATACTTCGACAGGCTCAGTACAGGTTTCACGGAAAACACGTTTTTTCTCTACCATACATCTTCTCAACGCGAATGTCGCGAATGAGCGAATGATGCGAATTTTGACAATTTTCATTCGCGAAATTCGCCTATTCGCG
>JBMOMS010000222.1:0-5981 GCA_049324895.1 Chloroflexota bacterium | reverse complement strand
GCTATGAGGGCATCAACATGGCCTTCCCGTCGGGCATCGGCACGGGCGTGATGAAGTCGCCAGTGGGCAGCGTCGCCATCCCCGAGGCCAAAGGCACGCAGGATTATCTTGGCATCAACTACTACTCCGTGGATACGATCTCCTTCCACCTCGGCAGGCCGAAGGAACTCTTCACGTATTCGGGCTACCCTGCTGATTCGGATTTCAGCGGCACCAAATTCATCGCCAACATCCCCGAAGGATTCTATGACTCGCTCAAATGGGCCGTGCGCAGCTATCCCGACCTGCCGATCATCGTCACCGAGAACGGCGTGGAAGACCCTGAAGATCGCATGAGGCCGCGTTACATCGCGCAGCACATCCACCAATTGTGGCGCTCGGTCAACTTCAACTGGCCGATCAAGGGCTACTTCCATTGGTCGCTGGTGGACAACTTCGAATGGGAGCGCGGCTGGACTCAGCGCTTCGGCCTGTGGGGGCTTGACGTCGAGACCCAGAAACGCATCCGCCGTCCCAGCGTCGACCTGTACGCCGAGATCTGCAAGGAAAACGGCCTCTCGTCCGAGATGGTGCAGAAGTATTGTCCCGAGGTGTTCGAGAAGATTTTCCCGAGTTAACGACAGGTTGCATGTTGCCGTGAAAGACGGTAAGATAATTCCATGAAACGCAAAACGCCCGCAAACGTGACCCTGGCAATCAAGGAATTGAAGGATGGACTTGCCCGTTTGTATGGGGGCAGGCTGGAGGCTGTTTATTTGTACGGCTCCTACGCGCGCGGCGATTATCGTCCAGGCTCGGACGTGGACGTGATGATCCTGTTGAAGAGTTACAAGGATTACTGGGAGGAACTCAAACTGACCAGCCATCTGATCCAGGACGTGTCTCTTGCCCACGGGTTGACCATCAGTCGCATCTTCATGACTGTGGAAAAATGGCGGCAGTCAGATACGCCCCTGCTCCGCAACATCCGCCAGGATGGACTGCCCGCATGAAGGAATATAGTCAAAAACTGCGGGCGGCAGCCCAGGCTTATCTGGAAAAATAAACGGTACGCATTTTGTGAAGTTTTACCTTGAACCGTCGGAATTTATACAAATTCCGACGGTTTGGTATCACGAATTTAGGCTTTTGCTACGCAGCCTTCGCCCGCCATTGCATCGCGGGCGAAATCGTTAAAACTCCGTGTTCTCTGTGCTCTCCGTGGTGAATTCCTGGCATGATAAAATCCCCCCATGACTCACGCTGAACAAATCGCATCCCAACTACATGTCAAACCGTCGCAGGTCGAGGCGGTCATCAACCTTTTGGACGAAGGCAACACCGTCCCGTTCATTGCCCGTTATCGCAAGGAAATGACGGGTACTCTCGACGACGAGCAGATCCGCATCATCGCGGATGAACTCGTCCGCCTGCGCGCGCTGGATGAACGCCGCGCCTCCATCCTGGCCTCCATCGAGGAGCAGGGCAAGCTGACCGATGAATTGCGCGACTCGATCAACGCTGCCGTCACCATGACCGCGCTCGAAGACCTGTACGCGCCGTACAAGAAGAAACGCCGCACGCGCGCCATGATCGCCCGCGAAAAGGGACTGGAACCGCTGGCCGAATTGATCCTGAAACAGGACTTCGGCTCTCCCGAGGAACTTGCCGTCCAATTCCTCAACGACCAGGTGGCGGACATCGAAGAGGCCCTGCAGGGCGCGCGCGACATCGTGGCCGAGGCCATCAGCGACAATGCCAATGTCCGCGCCGCCACGCGCGAGAAGGCGCTCAAGTTCTCCACCGTCCGCGCGGAGAAGATTGCGGATGCCGTGGACGAGAAGCGCGTCTACGAAAGTTATTACGATTTCTCCATTCGCGTCGACCGCCTCCAGCCGCACCAGATCCTCGCCATCACCCGCGGCGAAAAGGAAGGCATCCTGCGCGTGCATGTGAACGTCCCCGAGCGCGACTGGCTGGACTCGATCCAGGCGGAGTACGAAGAGGACATCCTCAGCCCCTTCGCCGAACAGCTCGAACTCGCCATCCAGGACGCCGCCTCACGCCTGCTGCTGCCCGCCATCGAACGCGACGTCCGCCGCGAAAAATGCGAGAGCGCCGACAATCACGCCATCCAGGTCTTTGCCGCCAACCTGCGCGCCCTGCTCGGCCAGCCGCCGCTGGCAGGTCACGTGGTGCTCGGTCTCGACCCGGGCTTCCGCACGGGCTGCAAGGTTGCCGTGGTGGATGCCACGGGCAAGCTGCTTGACACGGGCACGATCTATCCGCACGAGCCGAAGAAGGACTGGAAGGGCGCGATCAACACCTTGCAGGACATGATCAACCGCCATCACGTCACGCTGATCACCATCGGCAACGGCACCGCCTCGCGCGAGACTGAGAAATTGGTCGCGGAGTTGATTCAGGTAGGGGCGAAGCATGCATCGCCCCAGCAATCCACCAAATATTTGATCGTCAACGAAGCGGGCGCGTCGGTGTATTCCGCCTCCGCCCTTGCCCGCGCCGAATTCCCCGACCTGGATGTGTCCATCCGCGGCGCGGTCTCCATTGCGCGCCGCGCGCAGGATCCGCTGGCCGAGCTGGTCAAGATCGATCCCAAGTCCATCGGCGTCGGCATGTACCAGCACGACGTGGATCAGACCGCCCTGGCGCACGCCCTCGACGGCGTGGTCGAAAGCGTGGTCAACCGCGTCGGCGTGGACGTCAACACCGCCAGCCCCGCGCTGCTCACGCACGTGGCGGGCATCGGCCCCAAGCTGGCGACCAACATCGTCGCGCACCGCGATGAGAACGGCCCGTTCCGTTCCCGCGCCGCGTTGAAGAAGGTCACGGGCCTCGGCCCGAAGGCCTTCGAGCAGGCCGCAGGCTTCATGCGGATTCGGGATGGGGCCAACCCGCTCGACGCTTCGGCCATTCACCCCGAGTCCTATGAGATCGCCGAAGCCGTTCTCGAACGCGCTGGACTGACGGCGAAGTCGCCGCTCAACGAGCGGATTCCCGCGCTGGAGGTGTTGTCTGCCAAAACCCCGCCCGAGACGCTGGCCGCGGAACTGGGCTGCGGCGTACCCACGCTCAAGGACATCCTCGAACAACTCGTCCGCCCCGGGCGTGATCCGCGCTTCGACACGCCCGCGCCCATCCTGCGCTCGGACGTGCTCAAGGCAGAAGACCTGCTGACGGGTATGCAGCTCAAGGGCACCGTCCGCAACGTGGTCGACTTCGGCGCGTTTGTCGACATTGGCGTCAAGCAGGACGGCCTGCTGCACAAGAGTCAGATTCCGCACGGAACCGTGCTCAAGGTCGGCGACATCATCGACGTGGAGATTCAAAAGATCGAAGCCGAACGCGGTCGCATTGGCCTGGGCTGGACAAAGTAGCGCGAGATAATATCCCGCGCAACACCATGAATCTACCTGAACCCTTTCTCACCAACATCCGCAATTCCTTCCAGCAGGACGGCGAGGCCTACCTCGCCGTCCTGCCTGACTTAATCGAAGAAGCCCGCCAACGCTGGGATTTGACCGACATCACGCCCGTGGAGAATCTGTCGTTCAATTATGTGGCGTATGCAACTCAATTACCCGCTCCCTCTGGGAGAGGACAGGGTGAGGGTAAGGGCGAAGTTGTGCTTAAGATCGGCGTCCCCCACCGCGAGTTGTTCAGCGAGATGGCCGCACTGCGACTCTTCAACGGCGAGGGCTGTGTGCGCATGCTCGAAGCGGATGAGGCGCGCGGCATGTTCCTGTTGGAGCGCGTGCGCCCAGGCGGGATGCTGGCCGCGTTGGAGGATGACGACCAGCGCACGCACATCGCCGTGGACGTGATGACCAAACTCTGGCGCAAGGCCCCCGAGGGACTGCCCTTCATTCCATTGACCGATTGGTTCGACGCGCTCCAGAAGGTGCGGCCCGCGTTCGGCGGCGGGACGGGGCCTTTCCCCGAAAAACTGTTCGCGCGCGTGGAGCAAACCCTGCCGCGCCTGTACGCCGAGTCGCGTCCGCCCTGTTTGATCCACGGCGACTTCCATCACTTCAACGTGCTCTCGTCGGGGGATGGTTGGATCGCCATCGACCCCAAGGGCGTGGTCGGCCATCCCGAGTACGAGATCGGGCCGCTGCTGATCAACCCGTGGCTCAGCTTCCTAAACGGGAGCAGCCCAAAGCGTCAGACCGAGCGGCGGCTGGACATCCTCTCGGAGCGGTTGGGCTTCCCGCGTCCGCGCCTGCTCGATTGGGCCGTGTGTTTCGCCGTCCTCTCCGCCTGGTGGGATACCCAACCCGACGGCACAGGCGGGGAATATTCCTTGCGCTGCGCTGAATTGTTCGACAGCCTGGCCTGACGTTGAATGATTTGACAACAGGGGCGGGGGGTGGTGTACAATCCTTCCATGTCTACCGTTTCCCTCCCTGCTGAATTTACCCTGGCCCGCCGCCATACCTCGAATAAAAGCGGCCCCGTGCGCTGGATCTGGTCGCACGCCTCGCGTTATTGGTGGATCATTATCATGATCTTCTTGGGCGCGCTGGGCAATGCCGCGCTGGCGGCGGTCGTGCCCGTGCTGACGGGTCAGGCCTTCAACGACATGCAGGCCACAAATCCTGATACCAGCCTGCTCCTGCCGCTGGCGCTGACCATCGGCGGCTCACAGATCATTCGCGGTGTGCTGCAACTGGGACGCAACTTCGGCGCGGAATTGATGGCGCAGAAAATCGAGCGCGACATCCGCGACGAGCTGTACCTGTCCCTGCTCGGCAAGAGCATGACCTTCCACAACCTTCAGCCCGTGGGCGACACCATGGCGCGCGCCACCAACGACGTGCGCGAGATCAACTACATGTTCAGCCCGGGCATCAACCTGGTGGTTGGATCGTTCCTGTTTTTGGTGATGCCCTTCTTCTTCGTGGAACAATACAGCCCCTGGCTGGCGCTCACCCCCGCCATCTTCGCGATTGGATATTTCATCGCGTTATGGCGCTATCTCAAGGATATGGCCCCCATCACCGACGAGGTACGCGGCAGTTTCGGCGAGATGAACACGCACCTGTCCGAGGCGCTGGATGGTGTGGAGATCATGAAGGGCGCGGCGCAGGAGGGCACGGAGATCGAGCGCTTCGTGACCAATGCCCGCCGCGTGCGGGATGCCTTCGTCCGCCAGGGCGATATCGAGGCCCGATTCTTCCCCAACCTGTTGCTGGGATTGGCCTACGCGGGCGGCCTGGTTCACGCCCTGTTGTTGTTCCGCGCGGGGACGATCGAGGAGGTCGGTGATGTGGTGGCCTACTTCGGCCTCCTGCGCATGTTGGAGTTCCCGACCTTCACCTCCTCCTTTGCCTATACCCAGATTTCGCTGGGCGTTTCGAGCGCGCGCCGCATCCTGGAGTTAATCAACCGCGAGACCAACCTCGACCAGAACGCGGCGGGCTATGCCCAGCCGATGCGCGGCGAGATCGAATTCCGCGACGTGTGCTTCGAATATTCCCCTCTCCCAGGGGAGGGAGAGGGGTCAGGGGTGAGGGCCGAAAAAATCCTGGATGGCATCAGCTTCAAGGTCAAGCCCGGGCAGACCGTGGCCATCGTCGGGCAGACGGGCGCGGGCAAGACCTCGCTGGTCAAGCTCATCAACCGCACGTATGACTCTTCCGTCGGCGAAGCCTTCGTGGATGGGGTCAACGTCCGCGATTGGAATCTGGCCGCCCTGCGCTCGCAAATTTCCATGATCGAGCAGGACGTCTTCCTGTTCTCGCGCTCTGTCGCGGATAACATCGCCTTTGGCAAACCGGGCGCGGGCCGCGAGGAAGTGGAATCCGCCGCGAAGTCCGCGCAGGCTGATGACTTCATCCAGACCTTCGAGCAGGGCTACGACACCGTCATCGGCGAGCGCGGTGTGACCCTCTCGGGCGGCCAGCGCCAGCGCCTGGCCCTGGCGCGCGCCTTCCTGACCGACCCGCGCATCCTGATCCTGGACGACTCCACCTCCGCCA
>JBMOMS010000221.1:0-6069 GCA_049324895.1 Chloroflexota bacterium | reverse complement strand
AAATCATTATAGGGGAAGCCCTGCCTTAAAGCAACAGGCCCGCACACTCCGGTTCTTGGTTGAAGGATCGCGGGGAAACGCGTACAATGATTCCATACCAGCGGAGCGCCCAATGAACAAGAAACCCATGGATACCGTATCCTTCCACAAAAAGTTTCAAAGCATAAACTCCCAGCTCTTGAGGGCCGCAGGCGACCTGGCCCGCATCGACCACCCCCTCGCGCCATCTGCCATGGAACATATCAAAGCCCTGGCAGATGCGGTGGGCGGGCTGCAAAATGAGCTGACCGCGCAAATGGTGGGCGGGCGCGACCGCCTGTCCACGCTGATGGAAATCAGCCGCGTCATCAATTCCTCCCTGGGGCTGGAGCGGGTGCTGGAAGGGGTCATGGATTCTCTGATTGCGCTGATCCAGGCGGAACGCGGTTTCCTGATGTTGAAAGACGCAGACGGGGAGCTGACGGTGCGGGTGGCGCGCGGCATCGATCATAAAGAGCTGGAAGACGGGGACTCCGAGTTCAGCCGAACCATCGTCCAATACGTGGCCAACACGCAGGAACCCATCCTGACCACCAACGCCCAGGAGGACCCGCGTTTCGAGGGGCAGAAAAGCGTCATCCTGCACCAGTTCCGCTCCATCCTGTGCGCCCCCCTAAGGACAAAAGACCAGGTCATCGGGGTGATCTTCCTGGACAATCGCGTTCACATCGGCCTGTTCGACGACCGCGACCTGGAGCTTCTGACCGCCTTCGCCAACCAGGCCGCCATCGCCATCGAAAACGCCCGCCTGTTCGACGGGCTGCAGGCCGCCAACCGCGAACTCGAAGCCGCCAACCGTGAACTGGAGACCGCCTACGACGCCACGCTCAAGGGCTGGGTGCGGGCGCTCGACCTGCGCGACAAGGAGACCAAAGGCCACACCCAGCGCGTGACCATCCTGACGCGGCTGCTGGCCAAAGCCTTCGGCTTCGAAGGGGAAGGACTGGCGCACATCACGCGCGGCGCCCTGCTGCACGACATCGGCAAGATGGCCATACCAGACAGCATCCTGCTCAAGCCCGGCGACCTGACCCCCGAAGAACGCGACCTCATGAAACGGCATCCCGTGCTGGCTTACGAAATGCTCCAACCGATCCAATTCCTGCATCCCGCCATCGACATTCCCCACTGCCACCATGAACGCTGGGATGGCAACGGCTACCCGCGCGGATTGAAGGGCGGGCAGATTCCGCTCATGGCGCGCATCTTCGCCGTCGCCGATGTGTGGGACGCCCTCATCTCCGACCGCCCCTACCGCAAGGGCATGGATCCCGTCGAGGTGCGTCAATACATCCGCAGCCTGTCTGGAACACACTTCGACCCGCAGGTCGTGGAAGCCTTCCTGGGCCTGGAGGACCTGCCCGCCCTGCTGGCGGCCGAGCAAAGCCTGCTGGCCGCGTAAGGCGGCATTCAGGTCGCCTGTGTGCCCGTCAGCCGAACCGCCATCCCGGGCGTGCGGTATGAACACCGCATTCCATAAAAAAGTTCCCGCTTTTGGCGGGAACTTTTTATAATACCCACGGGTGAAAATTGCGCATTCCACCTTCTAAAAAAGCGCAATTTTCACCCGAGTGCGGTATACATATCGACTGATAAAGGGAACTGCAAGCCGATCAGGCCGCCTGCTCCTCTTCCACAGCGTCTTCCTCGTCCTCGTCATCATCGACCACATCCATGATGCCGTTGAAGTAGTTGTAGGCCAACACAGCCAGGGTGGCGCCAAACAACGGGCCGACGAAGTAGACCACGTACAGGAAGGGATCCTTGAAACTCTGGACCGTCTCGGAAGTAAAGAAAGCCACGCCCAGGGTGCGGGCCGGGTTGAGCGACGCGCCCGTAAACAGGCCGCCGGCCAGCACCGCCATGGAATACACCGCGCCATAGGCCCAGGCGCCCGCGCTGCCGCCCTTGCCGGATGCCACCGCCTGCAAATAAGCGGCGACCAGCAGGAAGGTCAGGATGGCCTCGAAGGCCATGGCCATCATGCGGGTCTGGGTCGTGGCGGAGCCGGGATTGTTCAAAGCGCCCAGCGAGGCGCCGCCGTCGATGGTGCCGCCCAGGGTGGTGACGAAGTAATTCATCAGCCAGGCCGCCAGGACCGCGCCCGCGAACTGGGCCACCCAGTAGAACACGGCCTGCACCCATTTGACGCTGCCATTCAAGGCCATCGCAAAGGTAACCGCCGGGTTGACGTGCGCCCCGGAAATGTGCCCAAAGACGTACACCAGGGCTGCCAGCGCCAGGCCGCCGGTCAAAGCGTTACCCACCGGCCCTCCGCCCGCGCCGGAGACGATGCCCGCCGCAGCCACGACCAAGACCAGGATGAATGTGCCGATCAGCTCGGCCAGGAATGCTTTCAGGTTGAACATGAATACTTCTCCTATTTTGGTTGAATTACAGATTTTAACCCGCACCAGTTCAAAGCGTTGCCGCTCCCCCGTGCGCCCGTCTCAAACCAGCGCCTTATTATATCCTGATTGGAAAAAACGGGTCTCCCGTAATTAACGGGAAACCTTTTCAAACACAAAGGACACGACGGTCACAACCCTGGCACCGCCCGCCACCGCCGCAGGGATGCCGCGAGCATCAGCGCAGCGATCCTGTGGACGACGGTGCGAGACGGCAGGGCAGGTGTTGTGCCCTTTGTGGTGAGGCTCTTTCCCGTTAAAAACGGTAGAGCCGAAAAAAACAAAACCGCCAAAACTGCCTTCCCCGGCAAGGACAATTGTACTGGTCACAGCCTTCTCATTTCCCGTATAATCGCCCCACTCCCATCCCATGGAGGTGAACCGCCCGACAGAATTTTATCCGCCCGTTTCAACTTGGGGGCTGGCAGCACAGACCACTCCCCTCATTCCGCTCGATTTTATTTTGGAGGAACGCATGTTCAAGAAATACCTGCAAGCCGCCTGGACCGTCCTGATGATTGCCGCCCTGCTCGCCCCGGGCCTGGCTGTCTCGGCCCAGGCGCCCGCATCGCAAGGAACCGTCATCGCCTATCACGAACTGACCGGCCTGGCCCGCTACATGGGAGCGCCCGTCGACGGCCGCCCCATCCTGGAGACCAGCGCCGCCCAGCAAGCCGGGTCGAAGGAAGACATCGCGCGCTCCTTCCTGGCTGCATACGGAAGCCAGTTTGGCATCCGCGACGCATACGCCGACCTGCGCCTGCTGCGCGAGACCACGTCCGAGACCGGCTCCGGCGCGGTGCGCTTTCAACAGACCCATCGCGGCATCCCGGTCCTGGCCGGCGAGATGATCGTCCACCTGGACTCAGCCCGCAATGTGCTCTCGGCCAACGGCGAGATCCTGCCCAACCTCGACCTGGAAGTAACCCCCGTGGTGGACGCCGCCGCCGCCGCCCGCACCGCCCTGCAAGTCACCGCCAAGGAAAGCGGCCTGCCGGTCGAGGCCCTGCAAGCCAGCGCGCCCGAATTATGGATCTACAATCCCGCCCTGCTGGCCGGCTACAAGGGCGCATCCCTGCTGACCTGGCGCGTCGAAGTAACCCCCCTCGAAGGCCTGGCCCCCGTCCGCCAGCTGGTGCTGGTCGAAGCCCAGCGCGGCGGGGTGGCGCTCTCCTTCAACCAGGTCCACGCGGCCCGCAATCGCCTGACCTATGACGCCAACGGCAACAACGTCCTGCCTGGCACCCTGGTATGTAATGAAAGCACCGCCAACTGCAACGGCGGGACGGGCGACGCCTACAAGGCCCACCTGTACGCGGGCAAAACCTACGATTTCTACATGACCTACCACAACCGCGACAGCATCAACGGGGCCGGCATGGCCATCGTTTCCTCGGTCGACTTCGACGACGTGCCCGGCGGCCCCAGCTACGAAAACGCCTTCTGGAGCGGAACGCAGATGGTCTACGGCGCAGGCTTTGCCAGCGCAGATGACGTGGTGGCGCACGAATTGACCCACGGCGTGACCGAGCGCGAATCCAACCTGTTCTACTTCTGGCAGTCGGGCGCCATCAACGAATCCTTCTCGGATGTCTGGGGCGAATTCGTCGACCTGACCGACGGCACCGGCACCGACGGCGCGGCCCAACGCTGGCAAATGGGCGAGGACCTGCCCGCCAGCATCGGCGTCATCCGCGACATGTCGGACCCCACCCTCTACGGCGACCCCGACAAGATGACCAGCCCCAATTATTACACCGGCTCCGGCGACAACGGCGGCGTGCATTACAACAGCGGCGTCAACAACAAGGCCGCCTACCTGATGGTCGACGGCGACACCTTCAACGGCAAGACCGTCACCGGCCTGGGCATCAGCAAAACCGCCAAGATCTACTACTACGCCCAGACCAACCTGCTGGTCTCCGGTGCAGACTACTCCGACCTGTATTATGCCCTGCAAACCGCCTGCAGCGCCCTGACCGGCACCGCCGGCATCACCTCCGCCGACTGCCAGGAAGTAAAGGATGCCCTCGACGCGGTCGAGATGAATCTCCAACCCGTGGCCGGCTACAACCCCGACGTGGCCGCCTGCGGCGCGGGCCTGTATCCCGCTTCACGCTTCTTCGACAACTTCGAATCTGGCGCGGGCAACTGGACCTCCGGCGCCACCACCGGCTCGAACCACTGGACCTACGATTGGCCCTACACCGCCGACCTGGGCATCTACGCCCACTCCGGCACGCACTTCATGTACGCCGAAGACTGGCCGGATGAACAGACCGACACCACCCTGCGCATGAAGACCGGCGTAAAAGTGCCGGCCAACGGAAAGTTGATCTTCCACCATGCCTACGCCCTCGAAACCGGCTTCGACGGCGGCGTGATCGAACTCAGCACCACCAACGGCTCCTCCTGGTTCGACGCCGGCCCCTACATCGACGGCAACACCTACGATGCGGCCCTGTCCTCCGGCTTTGGCAACCCGCTGGGCGGACGTTCGGCCTTCACCGGCATCAGCCACGGCTACATCTCGACCCGCCTGAACCTGGCCTCGCTGGCCGGGCAGACCGTCCTGCTGCGCTTCCGCCTGGGGCTGGACAACCAGGATTACTCGCTGGGCTGGTTCATCGACGATGTGCAGATCTACGAGTGTGTGCGCTTCAGCGATGTGGGCACCAACCACTGGGCCTATGATTGGATCGAAACCCTGGCCGTCAACAGCGTGACGGGCGGCTGCGACACCGGGCTGTACTGCCCCTCCAAAGGCGTCACCCGCGCCGAGATGGCGGTCTTCCTGCTGCGCGCCAAGTACGGTTCCGGCTATACCCCGCCCGCGGTGGGCGCCAGCACCGGCTTCGATGACGTCGCCACCACTCACTGGGCGGCTGCCTGGATCAAGCAGCTGGCTGCCGAGGGCGTCACTGCCGGCTGCGGCGACGGGACAATCTACTGCCCCGAAACCATCGTCACCCGTGAATCGATGGCGGTCTTCCTGCTGCGCGCCAAGTACGGCTCCGGCTACATCCCGCCCGCCGTGGGCGCCAGCACCGGCTTCAGCGACGTGCCGGTCGATCACTGGGCCGCCGCCTGGATCAAGGAACTGGCCGCCCAGGGCATCACGGGTGGGTGCAGCCCCACTGCCTATTGTCCCTCCCAGACGGTCAAGCGCGACCAGATGGCCGTCTTCCTGGTGGGCACCTTCGGACTCACGTCCCCCTAATTCCGACGAGCCAGCCTGCAGCCGGCAGGTTGGTGGAATCGCCAAAATTCCCCGGCGCTTTTGTGGGGCGGATTGCCCATCGGACAGAATGTGGCAATCCGCCTTCCACGGGCGCCCAAGCTCACGGCAGGAAAAAGCGGGCAATGCGGGTCAAAAGGATTTCAAATTTGCAATGACGGCGCGGGAAGCGTGGGACTATTTTGGCGCGGACGTTTATGTTATACTCATAAATACATCATGCAAAAGCGTCCGGGGACTTGAACACTGGACCGTTCTTAAGAAATCGACTGGAAAGGAGGCGATGGCCGCAACCGAAAATCACTCTGCACTAGGCGCAATGCATAAAACCCCTTAAGAATTTACGTTTTCCAGGAGAATGTCAAATGCACAATCCCAAAAATA
>JBMOMS010000220.1:0-6102 GCA_049324895.1 Chloroflexota bacterium | reverse complement strand
TCGGCGGGATGGGCGTGGAGGTGGCGGTCGGCTCGGGCGTCAGGGTCGGGGTAGGGCTGGGGGGCGGCGGGGTGGGGGTGGATGTCGCCAGAAAGGGCGGGGGCAGGGCGGCGGCGATCCAGTCCGGGCGCCAGTACCACACGCCGCCCGCGCCGGCCAGCAGCAGGAACAACAGCAAGAATACCCACGGGAAGGCGCGGCGTTTTTTTTCTGGTGGGGCGGGTGGCGCTTCCGACGCGCGCTTGCGTTTTTCCACGCGGGCGGGCGGCTCGGGAATGACGGCGGCCATGCGCGTGGCGGGGGCGGGTTTCTTCGGCACGCCGCGGCGGGTCAACTCGGCGATGGAGGTATCGCTGCGCTGCATGATGGTCGGCGCGTTGACGGGCAGCGGCGGCATCGGCAGGCGCGAGGGGATCTTCGTGACCGCCAGCGCCTTTTCGAGCGCATCCAGCAGCTTCGCGCCGCTCGGGTAGCGGTCCCTGGGTTCCTTCTCGAGCGCCTTGAGCAGTACGTTCTCCACCTCCAGCGGCAGGTCGGGGTTGAGGCTGCGCGGGGCGGGCGGCGGGGTGGTGATGTGCTGCAAGGCCACGCTGGCCGGGGAGGGATCGTTGAAGGGCACCACGCCCGTCAGGATTTCGTAGAGGATGACGCCCAGCGAGTACAAGTCCGACTGCGGCACCGCGCTGGCCGAACGGCGGGCCTGTTCGGGCGAGATGTAGTGCGGCGTGCCGAAGACGTCGCCCATCGAGCCGTCGCGCAGGTCGAGCGCCATGCCGAAGTCGCCCAGCGCCACGCGCCCGTCGGAGGCGACCAGCACGTTGGAGGGCTTTACGTCGCGGTGGATGACGCCCTGGCTGTGGGCGTAATCCAGGGCGGCGGCCACGGCGCGGCCCACCCGCAGGATGTCGGCGATGGGCATCAGTTCGCCGGCGTCGGCGTAATAGGCCATCAGCGAGGCCAGATCCTGCCCGTCGATGAATTCCATGACGTAGTACAGCAGGCCGGCTTCGTCGTCGGCGTAATAGACCTGGACGATGTCCTCGCGCCGCCACTGGGCCATGACGCGCGCTTCCTTGAGGAAACGCTCGGCATAGGAGGGGTCCTTGCGATAGTGCGCGGCAATGACCTTGATGGCGACGGGGCGCTGCAATTTAACGTCCAGGCCGTAATAGACCTGCGCCATGCCGCCGCTGCCCAGCAGCCGTTCGACGCGGAAGTTGCCAAGTTGTTTGCCGATCAAGGGATCATTCATCAAGGGAGTCTTTGCAGGTGATGGGATGTGCCTATTTTACCCGCTTTATGGCTCCCTGCGCGCAAAAGGGTTCGCCCTGAGCGGTGTGAGGACGTGTTCTTCGTCCGAACGCAGTCGAAGGGCGGGGGTTGCAGGGAAAAAAATAATCTCAAGATACAAGGCGCTTCGACCCTTCGACACTCCTTGCAATCGCAGGGCATCGCTGCGGGGCAAAGAGCGCCTCAGCGCGGACCAGTCAGCGTGGAGCGTGTTCCCTGCGCCTGCGCTCTTCAGTCACAATTTCATGGATCTTCCCGTAATCGTTTGCGATCAGGGCCTGTTTCTTGGCGCGACTCCAGCCCTTGATCTGCCGCTCATATTGCAGCGCTTCCGAAAAGCGTTCCACCTCTTCGGAGCACCAGACCAATTTCACCGGGCGGCGGGTGTAAGTGTAGGCGGTTCGAGAGACACCCTGCTGGTGCTGCCATAGGCGCTGCTCCACATCGACGGCGCTGCCGGTGTAATAGGTTCCGTCTGAGCATTCGAGGATGTAAACACGGTATGGCATGTGGGGGGAAGGCTCCTCTTGCAGAGTCGGCCTGCCCTTCGACTGCGGGGCAAAGAGCGCCCCTCCGCTCAGGGCGGACCGGGCGGGTAGGTCCGCCCTGAGCGGAGTGAGGACGTGTTCTCCGTCCGAACGCAGTCGAAGGGCGGGGGTTGCAGGGAAAAAAATAATCTCAAGATACAAGGCGCTTCGACCCTTCGACACTCCTTGCAGTCGCAGGGCATCGCCTCGCTCCGCTCAGCGCGGGCCGGATGGCTGGGTTTCGCGGCTGGCGGTGATGATGCGGAAGAGGTCGCGGACGTAGTCGTTCAGGCCTTGCGCATAGGCGTCCAGGTAGTCCTGGGCGACCAGGCCGGCCAGGTCCTTGCGCCCGGCCGCCAGCAGGGCCGCCACGTGCGGGCGGAAATCGCGCAGGCTGATCTGCATCAGGCCGTTGGCGTCGGTCATCACGCCCCAGACCAGCTGCTTGCGTTCATTGTCATCCTTGGCGGTGATGAAGCGCGTCAGGGAACTGGTGGGGGCGACCGCGCCAATATTCGAGAAGACTTCACCGCCTTTGATCAGGTTGTTGACCAGTTCGAAGCGCTCGGGCACCCGGTCGAGCAGGCGCTGGACAGGGGGCGGCAGGTGCGCCAGCAGTTTGATGGCGCCGACGCTGGCGCTTTGTCCCTGGCCGGCCACCTGTTTGGCGCGCGCCAGGAACAGGCCGAACCCGGCCAGCGAGGCCAGGTACAGCCGTTGGGAGCGGTCGAATTCGGCGTAGTGGTTCGCGCGGTCGCCCGGGCCGCCTTCGTAGCGGTCGAGGGCCTGGATGGTGCGGGTGTGCAATCCCAGCAGGTCGAGTTCGGCCAGCGGCACCTCCAGGTTGAGCGGATACAGGCGGTCGCGCGGCTCGCGCAGGGAGGCGTCGATGGGGATGAGCAGGGACGGGTTGACGCGCAGGGACGGGTCGAGCGCGCGCAGCACCGCCTGGTGGACATCCGCGCGCGCGCCGGCCAATTTGGACAGTTCCGCCAGCAGGGTGGGGGAGGGCTGGTAGCTGAAGGCATGGATGGCGCGGTACAGCACCAGCAGGTCGTTGATGGTCAGTTGCAGCAGGTCGTTGCGCTGTTTGAAGAGTTTGCGCAGGTTGAGGCAGGCCTGTACATTGATGCGGGCATTCTCCGCGCCGACCTCCGGCGAGATGTGCGCGGCCTGCTGGATCTCGGCTGCGTCCGCGGCTTCGAGCGGCAGGGCCAGGGGCGTGTACAGATGGTGCGGGTCCGAGACGGCGGGTCCGAGCAGCTGCAGGTAGCCCGCCCAGGAGAGCGCCTCGTTGGTAACGATCTCGGCCAGGGCCGCGCCCCAGGCGCCGTCGAAGAAGATGTGCGACTGGTCGAAGACGAAGGTCTCGCCGGTGTTGAAGATGGTGAGGGGATGATCGCCGACGCCGCGCTCGGCCTGGCGCAGTTCGGAGAGCGGCAGGGCGCGGGTGCGCGCGTCCATGTTGAGCAGGATCGGGGCGAAGCGCAGGCGCTCGAGGTCCGCGGCCAGGGCGGAATTGAGGCGGGAGCGCAGGTCCGGCAGGGCCTCCCGTTTGACGCGCGCCAGCGAGACCAGGCGGGCAGGGGAGGCTGCGCTGGGGGAGCGCAGGATGGCGGCCACCTGGGCGCGCACGCGGTCGGCGCGCAGCGGCTTGGATTTGCCCGGCTCGCAGGCCGGCAGCAGGTAATAGTTGCCGCGCAGGATCAGCGCGACCTGCGCCCGCTGGAGCGGGTAACGCACGCGCGTCTCGCCGTAGGGACCCGGGTCGAGGTAGGCCAGGATCGACATCTGGCGCTGGTAGGCGGGCAATCCGCCTTGCAGGGCGGAATTCAGCCTGGAGGTCCAGGCGGTGTGGAGCGGCTTGGGCAGGGGATTCAGCGCTTCCTTCAGGAACTGCTCGAACTTGAAGCGGCGGTAGGCGGGGTAATCCAGGGAGGCGGCTTCGGCCTCGCGGCGGTAGGGCCGCTGCGATTCCCAGGCGCGGAACAGGCCCCGATACTGCGCGGCCTGCGGAGTCCCCTGTGTGACCTGCTCCAGGGTGGAGGCGGCGACGCGTTCGTACCACTCGTTGGCCAGCAGGGAGTCGAATTGGTGCAGGCAGGTGATGGCCGCCATGACCCAGGCCGTGACGCGGTCGACCTCGCTCAGGCGGATGCGGTGCTGGCGCAGCATACTGTCGAAGCCGTGGGTTTCGTTGGTGTGGCGGGCGGTGTCTTCGCGCAGGGCGTAGTCGACGTAGAATTGCCAGACGCCTTCGGGGAAGGAGGAGTCGGGGTCCTTGCCGGCCAGCTTGAGCAGGTTCTGGTAGCCCCAAATGATGGCGGCGGGGCCTGCAAAGACCGCGCCGAATTGGATCTGGTCGAGGGCGCGCTGGACTTCGTGGAAGAGGGTCTGGATGTCCTGCTCGACCCTTTGCGGCGGCGGGCGCAGCCCGGGCAGGCGCGCCAGCCCGCTCAGGATCATGCCAGGCACGTTGCCGGCCGGGATGACCTGCGAGACCAGCTCGACCACCTTGTCCACCTCGGGCAGGGACAGGTGCGAGAGCTTCTCGACCGAGAGCGTGCGCGCCACACCGCGCAGGTTCTGGGCCGTCAGGGTGGAGATGCGTTTGAGTTCCGCGTTGGAATTCATTGGGGTGATTATAGTGTAGCTTTCCCCGGGGCGGGCGGTATGTTCTTCCTATTTCTCTGTCCGTGCTGCCCGGTCCGCGCTGAGCGGAGGGGCGCTCCTGGCTCCGCAGTCGAAGCGCAGGTATCTTGAAACAGGTTTGTCTCTGGGAAACGTTGCCCTTCGACTGCGTTCGGACGAAGAGCACGTCCTCACTCCGCTCAGGGCGGACCTTCGGGTTTCTCGAACACCTCGTAATAAGCCTTGTCCAGTTCCTCGTCGGTCAGATGGGTGTAGCGCTCGGTGACCTGGATGCTTTCGTGCCGCGCCAGCTTCTGCGCCACGGCCAGGTTGCCCGTGCCTTGCAGCACCGATGTGACAAAGTAGTGACGGAAGGAGTGGGGGGTGATGCGGCCGACCATCTCCGCGCCCAAGAATTGTTCGACGCGTTCGTTGACGATGTTGCGGCCGGTGGTGGGTGTCATGGGCTTGACCTTCTTGCCCGCGCCCTTGTCGTGGCGGGCGAAGAGGGGCAGGGCACTGAGCTGCTTGCCAGAGGCCCCGTCCAGGGCGGCGCGCTCGGCCAGGTAATCCTTGATGGCGCGCATCGAACGCATTGTGAAACGGACGACGGCCTGCTTGTTGCCCTTGCCAATGATGACGGTACGGCTCTCGTTCCAGTCGATGTCGCCGCGACGCAGGTTGCAGATCTCGTGGACGCGGAAACCCGTATCGGCCAGGGTGAGCAGGAAGGCGCGGTCACGATATGCGCGTAGTCGAATATTTAACGCCTCTTCGGGGTTTTCTGGCGTTCCCAACAGGTGTTGGACATCCTGGATCTGCTCCAAAAGGGTGGAAATGTCGTGGGCTGGGAACTGCGGCAGGCGTTTGCCCGGGCGGCGCGCGCGCTGTCGTATAAGCAGCGTCAGGCGCGACTGGCTGACCGTTCCCAAGCCCTCAGACTCGATGTACAGATAGAAGCCCTTGACGGCCTGCAAATACAATTGCTCTGTGGCGGGGGCGTAGTCGTGCAGCGCCTCCACGAATTTCTTGAACGGTTCATCTGTGAGTTGATTAGCGGGCGTATGCTCGGGGTCGAGTGATTTTTTCTCCAGCAATTCGCAGAAGGCGCGCAGGGCGTTCTTATACGCAAGCATGGTGCGCATGGAACGGGCGCGCTCCACCATGCGCAAATACTGGCCGATCAGCTCGGCAATGGTCTGGGAATTGGCAGACGCATCTGGGATCATGCCTTCATTATACGGAATTCGGCGGGTTTGTCAATACTTGCGATAATTATACTTGTCGAAAACATAAGGGTAAAAACGGGAAAATCCGTGGCCCATGCGCCCCCCCACTCCTGCGCTTTCGTCATTGCGAGCGAGCGGCAGCGAGCGAAGCAATCTCCTGTACTGGATGCGAGGATTGCTTCGGGCGGACAATCACCACCCTCGCAATGACGGAACCCCCACCCCTCCCCCATTGCGAACAAAAGTCGAAGGTCAAAGGTCAAAGGTCAAAGGTCGAAGGTCGAAGATTGGGTGATACAGAAAAAAAAGAGGAACGCGGGTTTTCATGCCGCATTCCTCTGGCTGTCTTCTGCATTTGCCATCCCCCCTCCCCCACCCTGCCCTAGGCCCCCGCCAGGGCGGCGACCAGCACCACGCCCAGGGAG
>JBMOMS010000219.1:0-6124 GCA_049324895.1 Chloroflexota bacterium | reverse complement strand
ACCGCCCTGACGTATGACGACGTTTTGCTTGTGCCGCAGCATTCCGAAGCCGATTCGCGGCGCGTCCTGTCCACCCGGACGCAATTGACCCGAAAGATTTCCCTGCAAATTCCCATCGTCTCCGCCAACATGGATGTGGTGACCGAAAGCGAGATGGCGATTACCATGGCGCGCGAAGGCGGGATCGGCATCATTCACCGCTTTCTGTCCATCGATGAGCAGGCGCGCCAGATCCAGCGCGTGAAGAAGGCCGAGTCCTTCATCGTGGAGGATCCGATCACCCTGCCCGAGACCAGCACCGTCGGCGAGGTGCAGCGCGTCGTCGCGGAGACAGGCTCGGGCGGAATCCTGATCCTGAACGATGGCGGAAAACTGGTGGGCATCGTCACCACGCGCGACCTGTTGTTCGAGGATGAACCCGACAAACCCATCGCGGCCATCATGCAGAAGAAAGTGATCACGGCCCCGCATGATACTTCGCTCAAGCAGGCTGAGAAGTTATTGCACGACCACCGCATCGAGAAACTGCCCCTCGTGAATGGAGAGGGCGGTGTGACCGGCCTGGTAACGCTCAAGGACATCATGAAGATCACGCAGTATCCGAAAGCCACCAAGGACGCGCGCGGACGGCTGGCGGTCGGCGCGGCGGTGGGGGTGCGCGAAAAGGAAATGCGCCGCGTGGAGGCCCTGCTCGAAGCCGGCGCGGATTGCATCGTGGTCGACATTGCCCACGGCGACTCGCGCCTGGAGATCGAGATGATCGAACGCATCCGCCGCGGCTTTCCCGAGGCGCAGATCATCGGTGGCAACGTCGCCACGGCGGACGGGACCAAACGTCTGATCGAGGCGGGCGCGGACGCGGTCAAGGTGGGGGTGGGACCCGGCTCCATCTGCATCACGCGCCTGGTGGCGGGATCGGGCGTCCCGCAGTTGACGGCGGTAATCGAGTGCGTCGAGGCCGCCCGCCCGTATGGGATTCCCATCATCGCCGACGGCGGCATTCGCCAGCCCGGGGATTTGGCCAAGGCCATGGCCGCAGGCGCATCCACGGCCATGATCGGCAGCCTGCTGGCCGGCACGGATGAGAGTCCCGGCCTGATGATGACCCGCAAGGGACACCGTTACAAGGCCTCGCGCGGCATGGCTTCGCGCGGCGCAGCCATCGACCGCAACCGCCGTGAGGGCAGCGACCTGACGCGTGAGGAAATCGAAGAATACGTGGCCGAGGGTGTGGAGGCAGCCGTGCCCTACCGTGGACGGGCGCGCGAGGTCTTGACTCACCTGGTGGGCGGCCTGCAATCGGGCATGAGCTACAGCGGCGCCGCGACCCTGGACGAGTTCCGCCAGAAAGCAGTTTTCGTGCGCATCACAGGCGCCGGTCAGCGCGAGTCAGGCCCGCATGACGTGGAAGTGTTGACGTAATCGATAGCCTGTCCGCAGTTCAAGTGCGGACGGAACCGAATCGAAAATGCAACTGGCCTGGATTTCATATCCAGGCCAGTTTTTTAAGAGGATGGAAACGCTCTGCGGCGGCGATCATTTGGCTGCGACTTGCTGGGCCAGCAATTCCTTCAAGCGCGGATGCTCTGCGTACACACCGCGATTCTTCTCGGGGATGAGCGCCGCGATGCGGCACATGATCTCATCGGTGAAACCCTTGAGCGCCGCGTCGCGTTCCTTGCGCGGAAGTTCGGGCAGGGTGAAGGCGGGTCCCGCCCGCACAACGATGTGCGAGCGCCTGAGCCGTTTGAGGTTGCCGAAGATGATCCTGTCCTCTGTGCCGGCCAGGCCGACGGGCACAATCGGACGGTTGAGCTTGGAGGCCAGGTAGCTGACGCCCGGCCGTCCCTCGATCATCGAGCCGACCCGCGAGCGCGTGCCCTCGGGCGCGATGACCAGGATGTTGCCCGCCTCCATCAGGCCGATGATCTTGCGCAGGGCCTTCAGGTCGGGCTCGAAGCGGTTGATGAAAACCAGGTTGAAGTATTTGCCGAGGAAGCGGAAGAGCCACATCTCCTCCCATTTTTCCGCAACGGGGATGAACACATCCCAGCGGTCGATGGCAAGATAGAGCATGGCGGCGTCCAGGATGCCCAGGTGGTTGGTGGCGATTACGTATGCGCCCGTGGCGGGCAGGTTCTCGTATCCTGAGATATCCACCCGGGCGATCAACCTGACAGTGGAGCGGATGAGCCAACGCAGAAAAGTTCGCATGGCCTCCATTTTACGTGAAAATCATCCATCTTTCAAACACAACCCCCAATCGTCAAATGGACATACCTTGCAACCTTCCCCTGGCTTGTTTCGTAGGTAAAACGTAGGATATTTTTCACAATCCCAGTTATACTTGGAATGCTATGCTTACCTCGAAGCCGGTCACACCCTCATCCACCTCGACCCATACCTCCCTGCGCGACCGCCCGGCCATGCAACTGGCGCTGCGGGTGGTTTGGATCTTAGCGGCGGTCTATATCGTGTCTGTGCTGGCCCTGGGGCTGTTTCGCAGCGGCGCCATCTCCAGCGGGAATACGAGCATCGTGCGGCAGATTGCGCGGCTGGGGATGAATTTGCTCACCTTTTCGGTGGTCGACATTGTCACCGACCTGTACATTTTGCTGGGATACCTGGGGCTGGCGGTGGTGCTCTTCATTCGCCGCTCCGACGACTGGTTTGCGATCCTGCTTTCGATCATGATCATGACCTTTGGCGTCAGCGTGACGAGCCTGGGGAACGACCTGGCCGATTCCCCGCTGGCAGGCTGGCTCAGCCCGATCCTGATCTGTGGGCAGTCGGGCATTGTGCTGCTCGGCTGGCTGTACCCGGACGGACGCTTTTATCCGCGCTGGTTGAAGTATCTCCTGCCGGTGCTGCTCCTGAGCATGACGATCCTGTACTGGCCGGGCGTATCTCTCGACGCCGGGGCCAGGGGGTTGCCGGTCTTCCTGACCGTTTCCATGTTCTGGTACCTGGGCACGGTGGCCGTGATGGTGGCCCGTTATCGCAGCAGCGCCAACCTGGTCCAGCGCCAGCACGTGCGCTGGGTCTTCATTGGAATGATGGGGCCGTTGTTGTGGTTTGTCCTGGCCAACATCCTGCCCTTGTTTTTCTCCAGCCTGAACGACGAGACCTCCCCGGTTGGCTTTGGCTTCACCATCGTCATGCGCATCCTGAGCATCGGATTGTTCCTGGCCTTCCCTGTTTCCCTGACCATTGCCATTGCCCGCTACCGCCTCTTCGACGTGGACCTGATCATCAACCGCGCCCTGGTTTACGGCGCCTTGACCGTGGCGCTGGTCACCGTCTTTGGGTTCGTCCTGATCCTGGTCAACCTGCTGTGGACGGCTGTGGCCGGGCGCGGACAGTCTGGCCCGGCCATGGTGGTCTCGGCCCTGGCGGCGGGCGCCTTGTTCCAGCCGGCGCGCAAAGCCCTGCAGCGTTTTGTCGACCGCACCTTCTATCACATCAATATCGATTACCTCAAGACACCCCTGGGACAACGGGCCGGGGGCGGCGACACCGAGACCATCCAGGCCGCGCCGATCCTCTTCTCCAAATACTGCAACCTGGCCCTGGTGGGCAAGGGCGGCATGGCTGAAGTCTATCGCGCCGAGGACACCACACACGGCGGGCGCAGTGTGGCGATCAAGGTGCTGCTCTCCAACCTGGCCGATGACGCGCAGTTCCGCAAGCGCTTCCAGCGCGAGGCGCACGCCCTGGCGGGGCTGGAGCATCCCAACATTGTGCGTATCTATGATTACGGCATCGAGAACAACCTGTATTATATGGTGATGGAATACTTGAACGGCCTGAGCTTGTCCAATGCGCTGCGCCAGAACGGAAAGATGGACCTGGACGCCGCCCTGCCCGTCCTGGCCGACATCGCCCGGGCGCTGGATTACGCCCACGGCGCGGGCCTGGTGCATCGCGACATCAAACCCTCGAACGTGATGCTGGACTCCAGCCGTGGGATGCTGCGGGCGGTGCTGACCGATTTCGGCATCGTCAAGCTGCCGACTGCCATGACGAACATCACCGAGTCGGCGGTCATCGGCACCTTCGATTACATCGCCCCGGAACAGATCCAGGCCACCGACCAACTGGACAGCCGCGCCGACATCTACGCCCTGGGTGTGATGGCGTATCAACTGCTCTCGGGTTCACTGCCCTTCAAGCGCAATTCGCCCGGCGCGCTGCTGCTGGCGCACATGACCGCGCCCCCGCCCGACCTCCGCGAGGTCGAGCCGATCACCTCCCAGCGCACGGCGCGGGCGATCCAAAAGGCCATGGCCAAGGAGCCTGCGAACCGCTACCCCACGGCCGGGGAATTCGTGGCCGCACTGTAAAACACAAACTCCGCAAGCGCCGCTTGCGGAGTTTGATTCCAGCGTGAAATTGTCAGCCTCCGCCTACCTTCTCATGGCATCGCGGATCGCGCGATAGCCGACCAGCTTGATGTCTTCCTGTTCGAGATGCTTCCTGAATTCGTCGCTCAGGAAGACGTTGTAATTCGCCACGCGGCATTCCCAGTCGGGCGCGATGGCGCGCAGTTCGGGCGTGTCGACTGAGGGGTGCAGCAGGAAGTGGGTAATGCCAGGCTTCAACGCGCCGACCATGCGCTTGGCCACATTCAACTGATCGCGCGGATCGTCCAGCGGCAGGCCCGTGGCAAAATCCTGCATGGGGATGCCCTGCGTTTCCAGATAGTCGGTCATGGCCCTGACCATCTCGAAGGTGCCCTCGTCCACGCCGAAGCTCGCATACATCTCACGGTCGCCATGCGGGATGAGCGGAGGCAGTTGATATTGCGAGATCAACTGGATGTAACCCGTGATGAACTTGGGATGCGCGACGGCGCCCATGTGCATGTCGGCGTGCGTCAGGTCGATGCCGAAGGCCAGCGCGCGCTGGATCTGCGCTTCGAGTTCGACCAGCGCCTCGTCGGGGTCGCCCCTCTCCTGGACCTCGGCATCGGTGCGTGGGAAGTAGCCTTCGCGGTCCACCAAAGTGGATTCCGTCAACCGACCCGTGATCGGACGCCAGCGATAGAACTGCCACTCACTGGTCAGGACGAGGTGTGCGCCCAAATCTGCATTTGGGATTCGGCGCTGAATCTCCGCCGCGGCAGGGAACCACGGACAGGGCACCATCACCGCGCCCGAGGTCAGCGTGCCGAAGTTGAACAGGTCTTCAAAAGCCTGGAGGGTGGCGTGACACATGCCCACGTCATCGGCGTGGGTGACCACGACGCGGTCGGTGGCGGAAAAGCCGAGTTTGGTGAGGAAGGGATTCATGGTTTATCTCCTTTAGAGATTTCTCGTGGGGCGGAATGTCATTCCGTCAGTTATTGGGTTGCGGGATGCCGAACCGCCGCCGATGACTGTGATTTTCATACGTTTATCCTTTACGTGTTAATGGAGTTTGAAGGAGGGGATGACTTCTGTGACTGGATGGGAGAGAGTGTGTTGATAATCTTTAATACCTGATATACCGCCATAGATGCCTGGAATTACACCCAGCGCCGTCAGAAAGAGGGAGAAGAAAAAGAAGACTGGGTTATTGGCTGGCGTTTTTGCGAAAAATAATTCCATTTCATGCTCTGTAAAGGCGCCCCAAAAAATTCCAAGATAAGTACCAATCATGATCCCAACAATGGATAGAATGCCGCCAACGAGGAAACCATACACAGTTCTTTTTGTTTGAGAGTAGTCCATAATTTTAATAATCAGAAAAATAAGAGAAGCCGCCGCTATGATGTTGAAAATATATAATGGGTTGATGTAAGCAACGATTATTGCCCAGACAAGCATACCTAAAAACGCTATACCTGTACCAGCCAGAAGTCCTTTTGAAAAATTAATGGGCAGATTTTTATATTCTTCTTCCATGATCTTGCCCACATCGTCGATGCTATCAATGCAATCCTGGCAGAGGAGCAGTGGATTTCCATTGACAACAGTCAGATGCAAAGTAGGCCCGACCCGTGATTTACAAACAGGGCCTTCACAACTTTCCACGGAGAGCGGTTTTACATTCTTCGAGAAAACGGACAGGAATTTCAGCAGACGGTTGAAAGTATCCTCCAAATTCTCTTTGGTGAATGAGGAATTGAAAAACAATCCAACCA
>JBMOMS010000218.1:0-6139 GCA_049324895.1 Chloroflexota bacterium | reverse complement strand
AGGATGACGATGGCGATGTCGGGGTAATCTTTTCGCAAATGTCCAATGGCGGTGATGCCGTCCATGCGCGGCATTTGCAGATCCATGAGAATGACCTGCGGATTTAAATTCGGGACGAGTTCCAGGCACTCGGCGCCGTCCATTGCTTCGCCGACGACTTCGATATCATCAGCCGTTTCGAGGATCAGCCGCAAGCCTTCGCGAACAATAAGGTGGTCATCCGTAATCATCACGCGAATCATCGCACCCTCCCCACCACGAACTGAACACAAGTCCCATTCGCGTCGGACTCGACCGAGAGCATGCCACCTGCCAGCCGCGCCCGTTCGCGCATCCCGACCAAGCCATAGTGTCCTTTTGTTTCCTGCTTCACATCAAACCCTTTGCCATTATCACGGACTTCCAACTCCAGAGTCTTGTTTTGGATGACGAACGACACCCTCACGTTGCTCGCCTGCGCATGGCGGGAGATGTTCGTGAGCGACTCGCCCAGGATGTTCATGGCATGGTCAATGACTGCGGGCGGGAGGTGGTTATCCGTCACCAAAAGTTCCAACCCACATGCGAGACCCGTTGATTGCTTGAAGGTTTCCACTTTTTCACGCACTGCATCCGTCACATTGGCAGACACGGCGCGCAAATCGTCAATGGCGGCGCGGGATTCTGCGAGGGTGCTGCGCGCGCGGGCGATGGACTGTTCCACGATGGCAGCGGCGCGGTCGGTTCGATTGGCCGCCAGGTGGGCCTTCACAGCCTCCAGTTGCAAGACCAATCCCGCCACGCCCTGGGCAAGCGTATCGTGCAGTTCCCGCGCCATGCGCTGGCGTTCGGTCTGCAGGGTCAGAGACTCGATTCTGGCGTTGTAGGCTGCCAGTTTGGCGTTGGCGCTTTCCAGGCTCTCGGCGAGATCAACCGCCTTTTGGCGTTCCGCCAATTGCTGGTTGTACATCACCATCAACAATACAATGAACCCGCCATTGAGCAGCATACTGGAAAGCGCAAACCAGATCTGCTCGCGTCCCACCTGCCAGTACAACATGCCCGTCATAAAGAAAAACAGAAAGGCGCCCAACACCAGGGCGCGGCGCGAGTTACCCCACATGCCCAACGCCTCACCCACCAGGCACAACACGGATGAACCCAGCAAGGTCAGGTTGATATCGTTCGTGAAAGGCAGGTTCACCATGACGACGATCAAAATCAACTGGGCAGGGTAATACATAACCCACCAGCGCGGGTTTTCATAATACCGAATGTTCAGCCAAAACAATCCGATTTGAAGAGCGGCCAGAAAAACATAAAAGAAAGCAAACCCAGCCAATCCAACAGACCACAAATTCCAAACCCCAACGCTTGCAATCGCCCCCAGCAGCAATGAAATAAAAATATAAAACGGATAGGCAAGAAAAGAGTCCTGGCGGGAGTTTGTATTCATACGCCTATTCTACCCCCTTGCTCACACCTGCCTATTGTCCGAATGGACAATGTCCGCTTTCGCGCCGGAAGTACGATGCGCAAACCGCCCCATCCTCATACAATCCCATCATCAAACAAACCCAGGCAGCCCGTGTCTCGTAACCTGCCAATTTCCAATTACCACTTACCAATCACCCCAAGGAGCCTACCATGTCCAAATACATCTACCTCGCCATCGCCGCCATCCTCGGTTTCTTCATCGGCGGCAAATGGAACTTCCCGCTCGCCGCGTGGATCGCCCCCATCTTCGTCCTGCGCTTCTTCCGCGAAAGCGACAAGGCCGGGCGCAACTTCCTTCTACTCTGGGTTGTCTCCGCCATCCCCACCATCATCTCGTGGCAGGGCGCCACCTTCATGTCCAAAATTCATCCGCTTGCCGAAATCGGCTTCTTCCTGCTCACCACGCCGCTCGGTTTGCTGCCCTACGTCATCGACCGCATCTACTACCGCCGCTTCGGTTCAGCCGCCTGGCTCACGCTTATCTTCCCCGTCGCCAACACCGCCATGGACTTTTTCTCCGCCAGCGGCAGTCCCTTCGGCACCTTCGGCGCAGTGGCCTACTCCCAGCGCGACTTTCTGCCCACCATGCAAATCGTCTCGGTGACGGGTTTATGGGGCCTGACCTTTGTGATGAGTTGGTTCACCAGCCTCGTCAATCATTTTTGGGATAAAAAACCCGCGCCTCTTTCCTGGACCTTTGCCGGGGCGCTTGCCCTCATCCTTTCTCTCAGCCTCGGGCGGACTCTGCTCCCCGCCCAGCCCAAACAGACTGCCCAGATCGCGGGCTTCTCGCTCCCAGCGGGGCAATTGATCGAGGTGATGGATCAATTCTCGGCGGGGAACGAAGCGGTCATCTCAGACCTGCATGCAGATGAGTTGAAGCAAATTCGCTTGCTGGCAGAGGACGGCGCGAACATCGTCGTCTTGCAGGAAGGCGCGGGCATGGGAACATCGCAGCAGGTGGAGCAACTCATCGCCGATGCGTCTGCGCTTGCCGCGGAGAAAGGGATTTACATCGTGCTGCCCACCTTTGATTTCGGCAAAACGCCCGCCGAAAATGCAGTCCGCATCATCGACCCGAACGGCGAGATCGTACTGACCCATTTCAAATACGGCGGCAACGATTTTGAAGGTTCGCGCAAAGGCGACGGCATCCTGCAAACGGTCGACACACCCTACGGAAAACTCAGCGCCGTCATCTGCTGGGACGCCGACTTCCCGACCGTCATCAAACAGGCTGGCGAACAGGATGTGGATTTGCTCTTCGTCCCCGCCAATGACTGGCTCGAAGTGAAAGACATTCACGCGGGCATGGCGGCATTCCGCGCCGTGGAGAATGGCATGAGCCTCTTCCGCCAAACCGGTGAAGGCGTATCGGTGATCGTCGATGCCTACGGCAAGGTCATCCACCGCGTGGACATGTTCGAGGAAAACACAACCGGCTTCACGGGCATTCAAAACGTGCAAACGCCCATCGGGGCCGTGAATACACTCTACCCCTCCGTGGGTGATGGTGTTGGAAATCTGATGCTGGGTGGGTCGGCGCTCCTGCTGCTTGCGCTGATCGTGACGCGCAAGAAAAAAGCCAACGCATAACTAGAACCGCTTGAGCGGGAAGGCAAAGCAGCGGTAGAGGTCGGCTCATCCGCTGCTTTGTCCGGGCCAGACGCTGCCCATCGGGTATAATCCCCATCGCATGAACACACGCACCAATGAATCCTGGTTGGATGAACTCCGTACCCCCGGCCCAGTCCGCGAGGCGGCCCTGGACGACCTGCACGCCATCGTCCAAAAGGGACTGCCCTACGCCCTGTCGCGCTGGCTTGCGCCCGAAGACCCGCTCTTTACGCCCCTGGTCGAGGAAGTGACCCAGGAGACCCTGCTGCGCGTCCTGGACCAGCTGGAGACCTTCGAAGGCCGCAGCATGTTCACCACCTGGGTGCATAAGATCGCCATTCGCATCGCGTTGACCGAACTGCGCCGTAAACGCTGGCAGGACGCCTCGCTCGACGAGTTGGTGGACGATGAGGAAAACCCCGCCCCCGAACGCCTGATGGCCGATCCGCAGGCCAGCCCCGAGGTCAGCGCCGAACGGGCCGACCTGCTGGTGCGCATCCGCCGCATCCTGGACGAGGAATTGACCGACAAACAGCGCCAGGCCCTCATTCTGCTGGGCGTCCAGAACCAGCCCATGGAAGATGCCGCCCGCAGTATGCAAACCAACCGCAATGCCCTGTACAAATTGCTGCACGACGCGCGCCTGCGCCTCAAGCGGCGGCTGGCCGCCGAGGATCTCAACGCGCAGGAAGTCCTGTCTGCGTTCGAGAGCAGGTAAGATTAAGCGCACATTAACCATCTGGGCAGTAGAATATCCCACCTACCTGGATTACTTTTCATGGGCCAAACTCAGGACGACCAACCCCAACTCCCCGATGCGCTGATCGAAAGCCTGATCCGTTCATTGGATCACACCCACGACGAGGAATGCACCTGCGACGATGTGTACGCCGTGGTCGACCAATACGCTGAGGCCAACATCCACGGCGACGATGCCGCGCGTCTGATGCCGCTCATCAGGCAGCACATGGAGTTGTGCCACAATTGCTACGAAGAGTACGAGGCCCTGCTCGACATCCTCGAAAAATCGAATCCCGCCTGACAAACAGGGCTTCCAACACGGAAGCCCTGTCGATTGGATGGCTCATCGCGTTCACACGCTGCAACAGGATGGGGATAATCACCGGCTTTTTTGCCCTTGCAAATTCGCCTGTCTTATGCTATTTTTACGCCATGATGCAAAAGACCGTCATGATCGTGGAAGATGAAACCGAAGCCGCGGAAATGTTCGCAGAGATGATGCGCGTCGGCGGTTTTCGCGTGTTGAAGTATCACAGCAGCGCTCCCGCCATCCCCGCCATCCAGAACGAAAAACCCGACGTGGTCATCCTGGATGTGATGATGCCCGACATTTCAGGTCTGGAGGTGCTGCGCTACATGCGCCGCCAGCCGGACCTGGCCCAGATCCCCGTCATCGTCGTCTCGGCCAAGAGCATGCCCGTCGACGTTCGCACCGGCCTGGACGCGGGCGCGTCACTCTACCTGACCAAGCCGGTCGGCTACCGCGACCTCAAAACGGCTGTGGACAAGGTTTTACAAGAGGGCATCAAGCCGCACGTATGACGCTCCTGCGCGCATTCATTGCGTTGGAAATCCCCGCCCCGCTTCAACAGGCAATCCAGCAGCAAACGGCTGGGCTGCAAAAAATGGCCGATTCGTCCCTGGTGCGCTGGGTGCCGTCGGCCAATCTGCACTTGACCCTCAAATTCCTCGGCGACGTCTCCCCCACGAACCTGCAATTCGTAACCCAGATGTTGGCTCGTGAAGCGGGCGGCTGCCCGGGCTTTTCCATGCGCATTGGTGGAATCGGCGCCTTTCCCAGTCCCAGGCGTCCACGCGTGGTCTGGGTCGGAATCCAGGCCCCCGAGCCGCTCCGCAGCCTGGTTCGCAACCTGGAAGCAGCCTGCACACGCCTGGGCTACCCTCCCGAGGAGCGCGCCTTCTCCCCGCACCTGACCCTGGGCCGTGTCAAGCAAACGGCCGGCCCCGCGGACCTGCAGCGCATTCACGCCGCACTGGAGGCGGCCCAGGTCGGCCCCATCGGCGTCGTCGACGTGGCCTCGGTCCACTTGATGAAAAGTGATCTCAAACCCACAGGCTCCGTGTATACCCGCCTGTTTTCGGCTCCCCTTGCATCCATTTAACCCAATGAGGTGAAACCTGAACGCTCTCGAACTTGCCCGTGAAATTGTCAATACCCTGGAAGACAAAAAAGGCGAAGACATCGTCCTGCTCGAACTCAAGGATGTGGTTGCCTTCACCGACTACTTCGTCATCTGCACCGGCACCAGCGACCGCATGCTCAATGCGCTGGCCGATGCGGTGCTCGAAGAGATGCGGGAAAAACACCACAAGAAAGGCCGCAAGGAAGGCCTGGCCAGCGACGGCTGGCAGATCGTGGACTACGGCAGCGTCGTGGTACAACTCTTCTCCCCCGACCAGCGCGACTACTACTCGCTGGAGGAATTATGGGGGGAAGGGAAAGTCTTGCTGCGCCTGCAATAAGGTAGTATTCCAACAGAAGCAACGCCCGGGATTTCACCCGGGCGTTTTTATTCCGGGCGGCAGTTTCCACAGGAAAAACACAATCCCATGACAATGCGGTTACAGCGGGTAACTACAATCTGCCTTGTACATCGCCCACAAGGATGTCAGAATGAATTCCCGAATTACCACCCCACTTCTCACCCTCCTGGCCCTTGGAAGCCTGCTCCTGGCCGCCTGTGGAGCCAATTCCACCGACACCCCGCTTTCCGTCGACCCCATGAATGCTGCGTATACAGCCGCAGCGCTGACACTGACCAGTGTTTCACCTGCCGCCGCCACTCCCGCTTTTCAAGCGGCAGCGACCGTCACCCCCTGGCCGACGATCAGTACGACAACAAATATTACCCTCGCTCTCGCAACCCCTACCTTGCACGCCGCCAATGGAGCGCCTATCTCAACCTGTGACAATTCCGCCTACGTCAGCGACGTGACCATTCCCGACGGAACCGAGATCGCCGCAGGCGAAACGTTCACCAAAACCTGGGCCATCGCCAACACA
>JBMOMS010000217.1:0-6140 GCA_049324895.1 Chloroflexota bacterium | reverse complement strand
GCGCCCCGCCCCGCCAGCGCGCGCCATGATTATTTCCTGGGAAGCCCGTTCACGTGATTCCCAACACGCAGGAATTCTTCTTCGGAAAGAGGATCTCGATCAACGCGCGGTGTGTTTCCGTCTGGCACCAGCAATCGGCAAAGGACTGGCGCAATTCCTGATAGGAACGATAGCCAAAGAGGATTTGCAGGAAGGTCAGGTCGGGGAAGGCCGCCTGACCGTCATCCTCGGGGGTGGGCTGCCAGGCCTCGGCTGTGACCAGCTTTCCGCGCTCGAAGACCAGCCGCATCCCCTTCTTGTAGAAGTTTAGTTTGAGTTCGCCGCTGTACCCGATGGCAAGCGATTTTGCCAGGCGCATCTCCAGCACAGGCGCGATGTGACGAATGAAAGCCGGCAGGTCGGGCACGCGCACGTACCAGGCATACGGCTTGCGGAGCTGCGGCAGGTTGTTTCCCATCAACGCATAAACAGGGTGCTCCTGCCCAAGCAGGAAGCAATATCCTGAACGAACTTTTCCATTGACGGGTGTCTGGCAAACGGACCAGATATGCCGCAGAACGCTGGGCGTCACCTCCAGCCATGAAACGCCAGGCTTGAGATCGTAACGAATCACGTATAAAGTATCGCGCGAGGTCCAGTTTGGATACCACATCCAGTAACCCACCGGCTCCTGCGTTTCCGCGTTTTCGATGATGACCCATGACGGATACGAAACGCTCGACGGGGAACGTCCGCTGAGTTCAAGTTTCCACAGGGCTTCATCCCGCACAACGAAAATTTCACTGCCCGTGGCTGCGTGGTTATACACATCCATCAGGAACGGGATATCCGCTTCGTTTGCAAGGCGCATACGGAACGGCTCGGCTTGCCCCTCCTGCAACTCGGGAATCCCAGACGCGAACCCGCCGCGGCCCCCTTCCAGGTCGAGGCCCATCTCGTAACCGAACAGGCGATAGTAGTACGGGATGCCCGTAATGACCTGGACCATCTGCCCGCGCGCGGCGCTCCAGCAATGGACTTCCTCCATTTGCAGGCGCACCAGTCCGCGGTTGCGATATTCGGGCAGGGTGCCCACCAGTTCGGGACGTCCCACGCCAAAGGGGATGCCTTCGTAAGTCCAGGTTTGAGAGATCAGGTTCAGGGAGGAAACGATGCGCCCCGAGGCCGCCTCTGCCACGACAGTGAAATCATCGGGCTGGAAGGTGGGGTGGGGTTTGGTGAGCAGGTCGCGCGTCCAGGCGGCGATGCGCAGGTCGGGTTTGTCCCAGCCATCGTCGCTGTGGATGTGTGCGCAGAAATCGGCCAGTTCGTCCGCGTCGGCGGGCGAGGATCGGCGAAGAATCAGCCCATCCCCGAGTTCGCGCAGGATGGGCTGGTCGAAAGTGATGGGGTTCATGGCACTCCTGTCAGGCGCAGCCCGACAGGCCGCGCCTCATAACATGTTCTTCAGTTCACTCAAAGCAGAGTTGGGCTCGCGGAAATGGATGGCCGACATGCCGACCGCCCGCGCGCCTTCCACGTTTTCGATAAAGTCGTCCACGAAGACGGCTTCGCCAGCCTGGACCCGCGCCTGCTCCAGCGCGAGGAGGTAGATCTGCGCCGCAGGCTTGACCACGCCCACCTCCGCCGAAATGGTCAGGCTGTGGAAGGCATCGTCGAACTTGTGCGCGACCATGTAGGCCCGCAGTCCGCTCCAGGCATTGGAGATGAGACCCGTGTGACACCTGGGCTGGATGGATCGCAGGAAGTTCACCAGGGCCAGGTCGAGCGCATCCCCGCCGAAGAACTCGTCGCGCAGGGCGTCCGCCTCTGCAAGCGGGCGGCGCAGGCGTTTGGCCACCTCGGCCCAGTGCTGCTCCTCGGTGATCGCGCCAATGGAGGCTTTGCGGGCCGAGTCGCTATTGAACACAAGGCGTTCCAGGTCATCGTATTCCATGCCAAGACGCCCGGCCAGGTGCTGGCGCGGCGATTGGTACTCGGTGCGCAAAAGCACGCCGCCGAGATCGAAAAAGACGGCTCGAATGGGCATGAAAGGGATTTACCCCTTGTGGCCTTTTTTCTTATCCAGGGCGGCACGTTCCTTTTCCTTGGCCTTGCGGGCCGCCAGGCCCTTCAGCTCGGGTTCGGCGGCTTTCTTGGCGGCCAGGGCGGCTTCTTCGGCGGCCTTCTTGGCAGCCTCTTCGGCGGCCTTTTCGAAGGCCAGTTTGGCGGCTTCGAAATCCGCGCGCTTGGTGCGGTTTTCCTTGTCGCAATGCGGGCAGGGAACATCCAGGAAACCGAGCTTGGAGGCATCCATGCTCTTGAGGGCGGCATCCACCGCGGCGGCGTCGAGCTCGTATTCCTTTTTGCAGTTCCAGCAGGTGATTTTCATGATCATTTCTCCTTGATAGAATGTTGAATATACGCTTCTAGTATATTCCATTTTCTTCAAAGCGCGTTATTTTCTGGAATGCTTTCTGGTTGCATGTTTGGCGGCGGGCGCCGGTTCGGGTTGCGGGGCGTTCTTTTTGACGGGGGCAGGCTCGGGCGCCGGTTCGGACGCGGCGGCCTCCACATTGGCCTTCCAGTTCGGGTTGGCCTGTTCCAGCTTCTGGCGCGGAATTTGAGTAACCCGTCGGCAGCGCGGACAGTGGGCGTCGTAATGGGTGAGGTGTTCCGCTTCCATTTTTTGCAGGGCCGCCAGCATTTCATTGCGGCCAATGGTATAGGGGGTTTGGCAGAAAGCGCAGCGCAGGTTCATGTCGGGTTCCTTTCCGAAGAGCGGCAGGGTGGGTTCAGGTCATCCCGCAGGCTGGAGGTGCCAACCTGCGGGATGACCCTTTGGGTGGATCAGCTACTCAAAGATTCTACACTGATTTCCCGGCCGGGGCGAATCTCCTTTTCGTACATATCGGAGGCCAGGTGGACGTGCATGCCGGCGCTCTCGTACAGGCGCAGGGCGCCGGTCAGGTTGCTGGCGTCCACGTGCAGGGCCGCGCGCGGTTTGCCGCGGCGATAAAACTCGCCAAAGCTGTGAAGCAGCAGGGCCAGGCCCAATCCGCGCTTGCGCCAGGGACGGCGCACGGCCAGGCTGTTGACGTAGCCCCTGTCGGGGTCGTCGAAGGATTCGGCGCGGCACAGGCAGATGCCTGCGATCTCGTCGCCGTCCAGGGCGAGGAGGTACAGGCTGGGATCGAAACGTTCGTAGTCGATCATGAAATACTTGAAGCGCGCCAGGCCTTCTTCGTAGGGCATTTCCACGTGGCCGAAGTGATCGCGAAAGGCTTCATCGTCGGCGCGGTAGAGGGCTTCCAGGTCGGCGGGGGTGTAGGTGCGCAGGGTGATGCCCTCGGGCCAGAGCGGGGCGGGCGGCGGCGCATCCATGTCGATGCGCATCTGGTACGAACTGCGGATGTAGCGGTATCCCATGCGCTCGAACAACTTCTTTGCGCTTTCGGCCTGGCGATAGCTGCCCGCGCGCGGCGCAAAGCGCAGGTCGGCAGGCGTTTCGGACATGGCCTGGCGGGCGCGTTCCTCGGCCCAGGTCATGAGCCAGGCGCCGATGCCGCGGCCCTGGTAGTCGGGGTCGACGCGGCCCCACACCCACGGGTGAACCACAGGCTTGACGGTCGTCCATACTTCGATGTAGCCGATCATTTGTCCGTTCGGGGCAAAGACCACGCGGATGTCGCGGGCGGGGTCGAAGTTGGGTGAGACCCATTCCTTGCGAATGTCGTTTGCGTCTGCGATGTCGTCAGTTCCGATGACGGCGCGCGACCAGCGCTGGAACAACGGCATGGAGGCGTCCACGTCGTCGAGGGTTGCGCCGCGGGCGGTGAAGCCTTCGGGCAGGCGGATGGTCTGGAGGTCTTGCAAAAGAGCGTTCATGTTGTTTCCTTTTTTTCATGTCCTTGCGAGGAGCATTCTCCCTGGCACTGCCCGCCGGGGCAGGTGTGCTCTTTGCAACACCGTGTACCACACAGTGGCAAGCAATCTCCTGCAACTGGGAGATTGCTTCGGGATTTCGACGCTATCGCGTCTCAACCCTCGCAATGACATACACCAATTATTCTTCTTCAGGTTCGCGGCCGGGGCGGTATTCCTTTTCGTAGATGACATACTCGGCGGCAATCTTCATGCCAGCCTTCTGATACAGGCGCGTGGCGCCCGTGGGGTTGGAGGCATCCACGCCCAGGCCGATGGTATTCATGCCGCGTCGATGGAATTCGCCAAACGAGTGCAGCAGCAGGGCCATGCCGAGTCCGCGTTTGCGCCAGGGACGGCGCACGCCCAGCGAGCCGACCCAGCCGATCCCCATGCGGAAGCGGCACAGCGAGTAGCCGGCGATCTGGTCGCCATCCCAGGCGATGAACCACAGGGACGGGTCGAAGTCTTCGTGGCCGAAACGGTTCTGCCAGTCGGCATAGGTGCCGGGCGTGTGGCCCCAGTGGTCGCTGAAGGCTTCCTCGTGGGCTTCGAAGACGGTCTGGTCTTGCTCCGCCTTGTCGAAGGGACGCACTTCCACGCCCTCGGGCCAGAGCGGCTTGGGCGGCGCTTCGGTCAGCTCAATCTCCATGCGCCACGAGAAGCGGATTGTCTGGTAGCCCAGCGCCTCGTGCATCTCACGCCCAACCGTATCGCCGATGGACAGTCCATTGCGGATGTAGACACGCAGGTCGGGTTCGGCCAGTTTCATTTCTTCGAGGGCGCGTTCGTCCAGGGCGCGCAGCATGGCGGTGCCGATGCCGCGTCCCAGGTAATCGGGGTGGACGTAGCCGTCGCCGCCAAGGACGGCGTGAACATGGCGGTTGCTGAATTCCTCATAGCCGACGATCTGACCGCTGGGCGCTTCCACGACCCAGGCGTCAGTTTCGAGGGTGAAGTCTTCATTCTTCCACTCGCGGGCCAGTTCCTCGGAGGTGACGGCCACGGTGGGGTCGCCGTCGGCGGTGCATACATCCAGGATGAGTTGGGTGACAGGTTCCAGGTCGCTCCAGGCGGCGTGACGCAGAATCAGGCTTGAATCGAGCACAGGGGTGCTACTTGGGTTGGGGGTGGTCATGTTGTTTACTCCAATCTTCTTTCAGGATGCCCATGTAGAGCATATCCCAGCGTTTGCCTTCGCGCAGGAGCGATCCGCGCTGGCGGCCTTCATGACGAAAGCCGGCCTTTTCGTAAGAGCGCACTCCGCGCTGGTTGTATTCGAACACGTTCAGCGTGACGCGGTTCAGGTTCAGTTCGAGGAAGGCGTATTGCAGGATCAACTGCATGGCCTCCGTGCCGTAGCCCCGGCCCCAAAAATCGCGCGGGCCGATGCCGATGCCCACGAACGCGTCGCGGGCATTCCACTGGGTCACGTCGAGCACGATGTCGCCCAGCAGTTGGTTGTCGGCTGCGGCGCGGATGGTGAACCAGTACAGGGTGTCGGCCTGCTCGCCCAGTTCCTTGTCGAGCCAGTCCTTGGTGGCTTTGGCCGAATGCAGGCTCGAGGGGCAGGAGTCGAGCAGGCGTTTGAACTCCGAGTCGCGGTTCCAGGAGGAAAATTGCTTGCTGACCTCCTCGGGGTCAACGGCGGCCAGGTGGACCAGGCTGCCTTTCAACAGGTCTTTCATAGCGCGCCTCCGTACAGGGCCAGCCACTCTTCGCGCAGGATGCCCATGACGTAGGTATCGGTGTGGCGGCCTTCGCGGAAGGTTTCGCCGCGCACGGTTCCTTCCAATTGGAAGCCGACCTTTTCGTAGGATTTCAGGGCGCGCGCATTGTAGGAATGCAGGGCCAGCGAGACGCGCCGCAGGTTGGTTTCGAGGAAACCGTACTGGACGATCAGGCGCATGGCGTCGGTGCCGTAGCCCTGACCCCAGTAGTCACGTTCGCCGATGACGATGCCGACCCAGGCGTCGCCGTTCTGCCAGTTAAACCACAGGGTGACTTCACCGATGAACTTGTCCTCAGCCAGGGTGCGGATGGAGAAGCGCACGAATTCCGTCGAGTCTCTCTCGGAATCCTTCTCCATCCATTCCTTGTGTTTTTTCTCAGACCACAAATGGGCGGGGTCACTGTCTGCCAGGCGATGGTATTCAGTGTCCCGTCCCCAGCGGGTAAAGGCTTTGGCGTACTCTTCCGGCGACTCGGTCGCCAGGCGGACGAGGGAGCCGCGATAC
>JBMOMS010000216.1:0-44643 GCA_049324895.1 Chloroflexota bacterium | reverse complement strand
CGCCAGTTTGGATTTTTGGGCGAGCCGCGCGTCAATATCCTGTTGTTAAATCTCGCTTTGGATGGCCACAAGTCCACTCCTTGACAAGATCTTGACTCGATTAAGCCGTATCTTGCCCCCTTTTTGACATCCAGTTGAATAAACTGGTATTGTCAAAAAGGAAGCAAGGTATGAAGAAAAAATACACCCGAGTCATCGATCAGGTCATCACCTACTCGCCGCTGGCGGGGATTATTTTCGCCTCATTTCTACATTTGACCAAATTCCAAAACCAACTCTTGATGCTTTTTCTGCTCGTTTGGGCGAATGCGTTCTTTCTGTATAAATCCTGGGCCAGCCAGTAATCGGATTTCACGTTTCTGTAGACCATCAGATCGCCTGCCCTGTGGGCGCTGATGGGTTGGGGTCAAAAACAAACCAGAATTTTCCATTTCTCATATCAAATGGACAGCAAGCTATCCGACTCCAGAATCTTTCTTGACACTTTCTTGACGCGCAGGGGGCATTTCTTGCGCCTAAATTGACATGCCCAAACATAGAATGTCCGTCGTTCTTGATGTTTTCTTGATGGCGCATTGATGTCAACCCTTTCAGACCTCCCTTTGAAAATCCTGGTCGTGGACGATGAACGTCCCATACGGCGCTTTCTGAGCGCGTCGCTGGGGAATCGTTACACCATCCTGGAAGCGGAAAACGGCGGAGACGCCATCCAAACCGCGGCAGTCAACCACCCCGACCTGATCATCCTGGACCTGGGATTGCCCGACATGGACGGCACCGAAGTGACCCGCCGCCTGCGCGAGTGGACGGATGTGCCCGTCATCGTCATCTCGGTTCGGGACAGCGAGCAGGACAAGGTCGCCGCCCTCGACGCGGGCGCGGACGATTACCTCACCAAACCCTTCGGCACGAGTGAATTGCTGGCGCGGATTCGGGTCGCCCTGCGGCGTTCCAACAAGCCCGAGACTGAATCCGCGGTTTATCAGAACAACGGTCTGTCGGTTGATTTTATTAAGCGCGAGGTACTGGTCAATGAACGGCCTGTCACCCTCACGCCAACCGAATACAACATCCTGAAAATACTCGTCAATCATGCGGGAAAAGTCCTCACCCACCAGCAATTGATCCGGGAAGTTTGGGGCGGGAATTATGAGGCGGATTCCCACTTGTTGCGCGTCAACGTCAGCAACCTGCGGCGCAAGATCGAGAGCGATCCATTGAGGCCGCAGCACATCATCACCGAGCCGGGCGTTGGTTACCGTCTCAAGGAAATCGAAAAAAGGTTATGACAAACACTATCGTTCCACATTTGATGAAGGAATACGAACAGCAAAAGGCGCTATTCGAAAGCCAGCCCGTGATCGTTCAGCATTTTTTGGAAAGCCAGGCGCAGGTCATCGCGGATGCGCTGATCTCGAAAACAGCGCAGGTGCGTTTTTCCCTGCCCGACCGCGTAGTGACGCGCGCCAGCCAAAACGGAGGGGACAGCGCGGTCAACATCCCCGAGGCCCAGCGACAAAATACCGTCGGCAGCTTTCTTCAGCGCGACACACGCGAATTACTGACGCGGCGTCTGAACGAGTTGGAAAAATCCGACGGTCAGGAAATCACCGTCAGCGCAGGATTGCTGCGCTATGCCGCCGCCATGCACATGGTGCAAAACCTGCTGCCGTCGGGCCGCGCGGTGACGTACCGTCCCGATGAGGATGAACAAATCCCAAGCATCCCAGCGGGAGACGACGCGCTCGAATCGGCCATCACGCAGGCCAGCGACGCAATCGTCGAGAACGGCGACGAAGGCGGCCGCGGCGAGGTGCAGACCCCCTTCGTCCCCGCCGCGCGGAAATTCTTCCTGCCGCAGTGGGTGGCTTTCGATGACCAGGGAAAACTGCTGGTCGGTTCCGTGGTGGAGGCCGAAGCGCATATCGAGTCCATGCAGCGCTACGTGCTGATCCTGCACCGCGCCATGTCGCTTGCGCCTTATGTCACCGCCAGCACGGAATACCAACAAAAGCGCTATGGGATTCTGGGGCAGTTGGTCAACCAGGGGCGGGCGCTGGCGAATTTCAAGACGCAGGAAATCATCTGCAAGATCAAGGAACGGGTGGAGAAGCAATCCCTGAATCGCGGCCTGGGCATCACCCTGTCCTATTTCGACGACCAGACTCTCGAAATGGAGACCTCCAGGCTGGAGGTCATCCCCGCGGGGCGAATCATGTTCGTACCCGCATTCGTCGTCCGCGCCGCACAGGGCGAACAGGCCAAGGTCGCACAGGACACGCGCCTGAACTCGTCCACCCGCAGGCATTTACTCACTCAACTGAAAGCCCTCGAAACGGCTTTCCAGTCATAAACGATTCTGAACAAAGGCAAACAACATGTTTTTTTCCATCGGTATTCTCATCGTCATTATTTTTCTGGCGTACAAAGCCTCGCCGGTTGAAAAGGAGGAGGACACCCACATCCACGGCGCGGGTCAGATCGGCCTGCTTGCGGCCCTTGCGCTTTTTGGTGTGGACTACTTCACGTCCTACTTCTATGCCACGGGCGAGATGATGCACGCACTGCACCCCTACGGCATTCAGGAATGGGGCTACATTGCGGCGGCCATCATCAGCGTGGTCAACATTGTGTTCGGCGCGTTGTACATGTACTCGCTGGGAATTTTCAACGAGGGCGGCGGCTCGTACACCGCATCCATGCGCTATCTCACGCCCGGGCTGAGCCTGGTCGTGGCCATCGTGCTGATCCAGGATTACATCTTTACCGTGGTCGTTTCCGCGCTTTCAGGCGGCGACCAGTTGCTTTCTGTGCTGGGACTCTACGGCACGAACTGGGTCTGGCACTTCCTGATCGGCGGGACGCTGGCGGCCATCACCTGGTACCTCACCATCCGCGGACGCGGCGAATCGGCGCGGGTGGTGTTCACCCTGCTGGGCATCTTCGTCATGATGACCCTGCTCATGGTCGGCGGGCTGATCTACGCCAACATGAACGGAGTCAAGCCCGTGGAAGTGGAAGAAGCCATCCAGCAGGTTTCTTTCGGGCAGGCGCTCTTCCACTTGTTGACCGCCTCCATGAAGGGCCTGGTGGCGCTGACGGGTCTGGAGGCCATGTCCAATGGCATTCAGTTCGTCATCAACGAAGATGCCAGCATCGTGAAGTGGGGCAAGAAACGCCTGCCAAAACTCAAGGGAATGTGGGACTTCTACAGCGGCAAGGCGGGCATCGGGCGTTTCGTCCAGACCTCGTTCCTGTTCTACGGCGGGCTGACCACCTTCATGCTGACCTTCTTTGCCATCCGCTTCAACGTCTTCGACGGCACGCTGGGACGCACCCTGGTGGGCAACCTGGCCTACATTGGTTTTACCCAATTGCCTGGCGGTGAGATTTTGTTCTGGGTCTATCAAATCCTGGCGGTGGCGCTGCTCTCCGCCGCGTCCATGACTGCCTTTCAGGACTTGCAGGCCACAGGCTGGCGCGATGTGGCAATCGGCGAGTTCCCCGAATTCATCGTTTATCGAAACGCACAGGGAACCTTCACCCGCTCCGTGACGATTGGCTTCTTCATCACCATCATCCTCATGTTATTGGTGCGCGGAAAGACGTCGGTGGCGGTGCCGTTCTATGGCGTGGGCGTGTTCATGCCCATCACCATCATGGGATTGGCCGTCCGCAAACACATCCTCGAACATTACACGGGCAGTAAACGCAAATGGGGCTCCATTGCGGCTTCGATTTCATCCGCCCTGGCAGCAACCGTATTCGTCGGGCAGATCGTCGGCAAATGGACGGAGGGCGGCTGGATGGTGTTGATCTCCTTCGGCGTCCTGGTGCTGGCCGCCAATGCCATGCTCATCTCCCCGAGCGGATTCCGCGACCCCAAACAAATCCACCGCATCGTGCGCGACAAGGCGCGCGTGCAGGGCGCGATGGCCTCCATCGTCGAATGGCAATCGCTCAAGATGCAGGAATATCGCTATTCGGTATTGATCGGCGTCACGAACTTCTTCGGGATGCTTGGCGTTCGACGCCCGATGCGCTACGACCCGCCCGTCATGGCAGGCGACTACGACCACGCCTTGCACGTGGATCACCCCGAAGCGCCGTCCCTGCTGGAGCAGTATCTCGACAAGCCGCAGCCAAAGGTTGGCGGCAGTCCAAAACAGACCGAGCCTGCGGCACATGATGTAGTGTAAACAACAGAAGGCTGTGCGATGAATTCACACAGCCTTCCACTTTTTTGGAGTCCATCAGCTTGCTGATGGATACATTTCAGGACTCTCTCCGTACATTTCAAAATCGGAATGCTGATAAACACAGAAAACGCAGATTTTTTTCATCAGCGAAAACCAGCGTTTTTCAGCGTCCAAAAGGGTTTGGTACGGTAGGGAATTTCAGGACAGCAAGCTGATGGATATTTCAGGCAGCAAGCTGCCTGACTCCAAATTTTGGAATACAATGAATAAAATGGAAACCCGTCCCAATCCGGATGAACTGCTTAAAAACGTCGAAGCCGAAGAAGCGCAGCGCGGGAAATTGAAAATCTTCCTCGGCTACGTGGCAGGCGTGGGCAAGACCTATGCCATGCTCGAAGCCGCGCACCAGCGCAGGGAACAGGGCTGGGACGTGGTGGTCGGCTACATCGAAACGCACAAGCGCGCGGAAACCGAGGAACTTTTGGCGGGGCATGAAGTCCTGCCCCGCAAACAGGTCGAATATCACAACGTGACCCTGACCGAACTCGACGTGGACGCGGTCATCCGCCGCCGCCCCCAACTGGTGCTGGTCGACGAGTTCGCCCACACCAACGCGCCTGGTTCGCGCCATCCCAAACGCTTTCAAGATGTGGAGGAAATCCTCGACGCGGGCATCGACGTGTACACCACCCTCAACATCCAGCACCTCGAAAGCCTGAACGACATCGTCGCGCAGGTCACGGGCGTCATCGTGCGCGAAACCATCCCCGACCGCGTGATCGACGAAGCCTCCGAGATCGAAGTCATCGACCTGCCCCCCGACGAATTGCTGGTGCGTTTGCAGGAGGGCAAGGTCTACATCCCCGAACAGGCCAGCCGCGCCCTGCAAAAATTCTTCCGCAAGGGCAACCTGACCGCCCTGCGCGAGATGTCCCTGCGGCGCGCCGCCGAACGTGTGGACGACCAGATGCGCTCGTACATGCAGACGCGCGCCATCTCCGGTCCCTGGGCGGCGGGGGAACGCCTGCTGGTGTGCATCAGTCCCAATCCGCTGGCCGAAAAGCTGGTGCGCACCACGCGCAGGCTGGCCGACGAGCTTAACGCGGAATGGGTTGCCGTCTACGTGGAGATCGCCTCCAAGCCCGAGAATGATCCCGCCAATCGCGAACGCATCGGCCGCACCCTGCAGTTGGCCGAGGAACTGGGAGCGAAATCCCTGACCCTGGCGGGGCGCTCCATCCATGAAGTGGTGCTCGACTACGCCCGCAAAAACAACATCACCAAGGTCGTCATCGGCAAACCGCTCAAACCGCGCTGGCAGGAGATCATCAAGGGTTCCGTCGTCGACCAGCTCATCTACGCCAGCGGCGACATCGACGTGTACGTCATCAGCGCGCAGACAGGCCTCGGCAAACCCATCATCCCGACCGACTGGCAGCCGCATCGCCCGATCGGACGTTATCTCGTCAGCATCGGCCTGGTTGCCCTTTCCACGCTGCTGGGGCTCATTGTCCGCGGCAACCTGGAACCCGCCAACCTGGTCATGCTTTATCTGGCTTCGGTGGTCATCTCGGCCATCTTCCTCGGCCGCGGACCTTCGCTGTTGGCTGCAATCGCAGGAGTGCTGGCCTTCGACTTTTTCCTGGTTCCTCCTTATCTCACCCTGGCAGTCAGCGACACACAATACCTGATCACTTTTTCGATGCTGTTGGTCGTCAGCCTGGTGATCAGTTCGCTGACCGCCCAGGGCCGCGAACAGGCCGAAGCCGCGATCCGACGCGAGGCGCAAACCTCCGCCCTCTACAACCTTGGCCGCGACCTGACCTCCGCAACCGACCTCGCGGACGTTTCCCAGATCATCATCGCGAACATCGGTCATGCCTTTGGCCGCGAGGTTGCCATCTTCCTGCCCGAAAACGGGCACATCCGCCCATTCGCCAGCTCGCCTGGCTATCAGCCCGGCGAGAACGAACTGGCCGTGGCCGCCTGGGCCTTCGAGCATGACCAGCCCGCGGGCCGCGGCACGGATACGCTGCCAGCCGCCTCCTTGCGCTGCCAGCCGCTCAAGACCGCCAATGGATTGGTCGGTGTGCTGGGAATTCACCCAAAGGAAATGGGCAGTTTCCTCACCCCCGAGCAGCGCCAAACCCTGGCCGCGTTCTCGAACCAGGCGGCGCTGGCCATCGAACGCGCCAGCCTGGCCAAACAGGCGCAGCAGGCCGAACTTTTGCAGGCCACTGAAAAACTGCAGACGGCCCTGCTCAATTCGATCTCGCACGATCTGCGCACGCCGCTGGTCGCGATCACAGGCGCGCTCAGCGCCCTCGATGACGACAATGACACGCTCGATGATACGTCCCGCCGCGCCCTGATCGAAAACGCCCATAACGAATCGGAGCGCCTTAACCGTCTGGTCGGCAACCTGCTCAACATGACGCGCATCGAAAGCGGCGCCATCAAACTTCACCTGGAGTTGGAGGATATTCAGGATCTCGTCGGCACCGCGCTCGAACAACTGGGCGCGCGCCTGACGCATCGCAATATCCAGGTGAACATCCCCGCTGGCTTCCCGCTTGTGCCAATGGACTTTACCCTGATGACCCAGGTGCTTGTCAACGTGCTGGACAATGCCGTCAAATATTCCCCCGTCGACTCGGCCATTGAGGTCTCCGCCGAACTGCTGGCTGAAGCCGTCCACATCCACGTCGCGGACCAAGGGGTGGGCATCCCGCCCGACGACCTGTCCCGCGTCTTCGACAAGTTCTACCGCGTCCAGCGCCCCGAGAGCGTCAGCGGCACGGGGCTGGGACTTTCCATCAGCAAAGGCCTCGTCGAGGCGCATCGTGGTACGATTCATGCACGCGCCCGCGAAAACGGCGGGACGGTAATCACGATCGAATTGCCTTTAAGTTGATGTCATTGCGAGGAGCGATAGCGACGAAGCAATCTCATAAATAGATTGCTTCGGGCAAAAGCAAGAGCGCTCCTCGCAACGATATAGGAAATCAAATGGCCGACTCCAACCAGCGCATCCTTGTCGTGGACGACGAACCCCCCATTCGACGCTATTTACGCGCCGCCCTCAGCGCACAGGGCTTCACCATCTACGAAGCCGCCAGTGGACAGGAGGCGCTCAACGCCGTCATCGCCGACCGCCCCGACATCATCATCCTCGACCTCGGCCTGCCCGACATCGACGGCATCGAGGTCACGCGCCAGTTGCGCGAATGGTCGCAGATTCCCATCATCATCCTGTCCGTGCGCGAGGCCGAACAGGACAAAATCGCCGCCCTCGACGCCGGCGCAGACGATTACCTGACCAAGCCCTTCGGCACGGGTGAGTTGATGGCGCGCATGCGCGTCGCATTGAGACGGCTGACCAGCAAGCCCGACGAACCCATCCTGCAAGTCGGCGGCCTGCACATGGATATCTCCCGCCGCATCGTGAGCGTGGACGGAGACCCAATCACGCTGACCCCCACAGAATACGAGATCCTGCGGCTGTTGATGCAAAACGCGGGCAAGGTCATCACCCACCATCACCTGCTCAGGCAGGTCTGGGGCACGGCCTATGAAAGCGAGATGCACATCCTGCGCGTCAACATCAGCAACCTGCGCCGCAAGATCGAACCCGACCCTGCCAGGCCGACCTACATCCACACCGAGCCTGGAGTCGGCTATCGGCTCAAGGGATGATATCCCAACAAAAAAGCGCCCACGAAACACTCGTGAGCGCTTTTGATTCAAGGGGATGAAATCAGCAGATTCGCGGCAGCATCTCGCCCGCCAGCATATCCACCACGCGGGTGCTGCCCAGCGCGGTCTTGAGCAGGACGCGGCCCTTTGGCTCGGCGGTGACTTCGCCGATGATGACCGCATCCTCGCCGTAGCGGGTTTGCTTCATTGCGGCGAGAATTTTCTCCGCGTCTTCCTTTGCAACGATTGCCACCAGTTTGCCCTCGTTCGCCACGTACAGCGGATCGAAGCCCAGCATCTCGCAGGCCGCGTTGACCTCGGGATGCACGGGGATGGCCTGCTCGTTCAGGAGAATCCCCGCCTGGGATTGGCCCGCAATTTCGTTGAGCGTGGTCGCCAATCCGCCGCGGGTGGGGTCACGCAGCACGTGGATGTTCGGGCTGGCATCCAGCATGGCCTCGATCAAATGATTGAGCGGAGCGACGTCGCTTTGCAGGCTGGACTCAAATCCCAACTCACCACGCGCGCCCAACACCGCAATGCCGTGGTCGCCGATGGAACCAGACAAAATAATCACATCTCCAACTTTGGCTTGCGCCCCGCCGATATTGACTCCCTCGCGCACCACACCCACCCCCGCCGTGGTGATGTAGAGTCCGTCCGCTTTGCCTTTTTGCACAACCTTCGTATCGCCCGCCACAATTTGCACACCCGCTTCATCGGCGGCGGATTTCATTGAAGCCACCACCGCTTTGAGGGTTTCCATCGGCAAGCCTTCTTCGAGGATAAATCCAGCCGTCAGGTAGAGCGGTTTCGCGCCGAGCATTGCCACATCGTTGACCGTGCCGCAGACCGCCAGCTTGCCAATATCGCCGCCTGGGAAGAACAGCGGAAAGACCACATGCGCATCGGTGCTGATGGAGAGCTTGGCGTGCAGGTTGGACTCAAGCCGCGCCGCATCATCCCCCGCCCGCAGCGCGGGATTGTCAAACGCCGACATGAACGCCTTCTGAATCAACTGGTGACTCATCCGCCCGCCCGCGCCGTGTCCCATCACAATTTGCTCGGTATGCGGCAGCGGCGGAGCACACACCGCGCCTTCGATGTTGATTGTTTCGTCAGTCATAATCTACCTTCTGGAGTCCCGAAGCTCTGCTTCGGGGCATTTCATCATTCCAATCCGCAAGTAGAACTTGCGGACTCCATCTACTCGGACTCCGAAGCTCTGCTTCGGAGGTTTCTCTCTAAAAATCATCCAACACTTGTGCATCCTCGGAACATACCAGTACTTCTTTCCGAAATTCTGGTTCCGAGTTTTCCAAAAAATATCTGTAACTGGAAAACGGGTAATCTTCAGGGTTCTGAACCAATCCATGTTTTACAGGATTTATCATCACGTACTGCAATCGTGCATAATACGATGCTTCTGTTCGAATGCAGGTATCCCAATAGTTATACCAAACCTTTCGTCCAGGAGTTCCATCTTCCGCATTGATAAATTTCGCAGTGATGGAGTGAAGCCCCTGGATCAATACTTCCAAGGTAAGCGCATTCTCAGGGCTGCCTGCAACAAAATGATAATGATTTGTCATCACAGACCACGCGTCCAATGCCCACCCCAGAGATTTGGCGCGAGCACTCAGGGTCTCACAAAAATGCTGTCGCTTTCCTTCCGAGTCTAACAAAGGCTGCTTATTCAGGGTGGAACCCGTGACAATGTAAATGGCATTCGATACAAACCAATGCGGTGGCCTATTCTTACGTGATTTGTATATATCCATCATTTTGCTTCTTCCACGGACTCCCAAAGCTCTGCTTTGGGAGTTTTTCTATTCCAGTCCGCAAGTAGAACTTGCGGACTCCGATCACCGTTTATATTTATAATACGCCGCGCACGCCCCTTCGGAAGAAACCATCGTCGCGCCGAGCGGATTTTCGGTCGTGCATTCCTTGCCAAACGCGGAACAGTCGTGCGGTTTCTTCAATCCCTGTAAAATTTGACCCGCGATGCACAGCGATGATTCTTGTGTATGGATGTCGCCCACGTTGAAACGCTTCTCGGCGTTGAATTGGTCAAACTCGGGGCGGAGACACCAGCCGCTCATCGGAATCATGCCAATGCCGCGCCAGGTTCGGTCACATTCCATGAAGACCTTGTGGATTGCGGCTTGCGCAGGCTTCAAGCCTTCGAAAGTCACCGCGCGCTGATAGGCGTTGGCGACCTCAATTTTGCCCGCTTCCAGCAACTGCACCGTGGTCAAAATTCCCTGCACAATGTCGAGCGGTTCAAAGCCTGTCACCACCATCGGGATTTTGAACTGCTCCACCAGCGGCGGATACTCGTGATATCCCATCACCGCGTTGACGTGTCCCGCCAGCAGGAATCCCTGCACGCGGTTGTACGGCGAACCCAAAATCGCCTTCACCGCAGGCGGCACGCGGACGTGCGAAACCAGCACCGAGAAATTCGTCAGCCCAAGTCGCTGCGCCTGCAAGACACTCATCACGTTCGGCGGCGCGGTGGTCTCGAAGCCAATCGCAAAGAAGACCACCTGCTTGTCGGGATGCCTCTGCGCCAGCGCCACCGCATCCAGCGGAGAATAGACCACGCGCACATCCCCGCCCTGCGCCTTGACCGAGAACAGGTCGCGCTGCGAGCCAGGCACGCGCAGCATGTCGCCGTACGAGCAGAAGATCACGTCGGGACGCGAGGCAATCGCCAGCGCCTTGTCGATCAGTTCCAGCGGCGTCACGCACACGGGACAGCCCGGCCCATGCACCAGCTCGATCTCGGGCGGAAGCAGTTGGTCGATGCCGTGCCGCACAATGGCGTGCGTCTGCCCGCCGCAGATTTCCATCATCGTCCACGGGCGCGTCACGGTGCGGCGGATCTCTTCGATCACGCCCTTCACCAGCGCCGCGTCGCGATATTCGGTGACATACTTCATGGCGTCGGCTCAGGCCCCAATTCTTCTTCGATGGCGCCGATCTGCCGCAGCAGGTCGAGCGTCTCCATCGCTTCCGACTCGCTCAGCACGCTGATCGCAAAGCCCACGTGGATGATGCAGTACTCGCCCACCTGCGCTTCGGGCACATAATCCAGGCAGGCTTCGCGGAAGACCCCGCCGAAGTCCACCTTGGCCATGTGCAGCCCGCCCTTTTCGTACGTTTCAACGATCTTGCCAGGTACGCCTAAACACATTTCAACCTCTCAATCTGGATGCCGCAATGGCGGCTTGTCCCAACGAAAGCCCACCGTCATTCGTCGGAACCTCTCGATGTATGTATACTTTGAAACCATCGTTTTCCAATAGTGACAAAGTGCGTCCTAATAGGGTGATATTCTGCCAGACTCCTCCCGACAAAACCACCTTTTGGATGCCAGTTTGCTTCTTAATATCCAACATGGCTACGCGCAGGAAATTTGCGATGCCATTGTGGAAACGGGCGGATATTTTGGGAAGCGGGACGCCTGCCAGCACATCCGCGACGAGGGCCTCCACCGCGCTTCGCGTCTGTACCCGAGCCTGACTCAGCTCGAACGGGTAGCTCCCCGCCTCAGCCGGGTCCGCCAGGGCCTCGAACTCGATGGCCGCCTGCCCCTCGTAGTTGACTCGCTGCCGCACGCCCGCCAGCGCCGCAGCCGCATCGAACAACCGTCCCATGCTGGAGGTCTGCAGCGTGTTGATTCTTTTCTCCAACTGCGCCCGCAATGTGACCTGGTCTTCGGCGCAGAATTCAGTCACGGGCGCAAGGCGCTCGTCCCAGTCCAGGCCGAGGCTCCAGAGCAGGGCCAGGGCCGCGCGGGCGGGCCGCTTGATGGCCGCATCCCCGCCTGGGAGCGGGAAATATTCCAAGTGGGCCGCGCGTTGATAGGATTTGTAATCCGCCACCAGAATCTCGCCGCCCCAGATCGCGCCATCCTCGCCATAACCCGTGCCGTCGAACGACACGCCGATGACGGGTTCATTCAGTCCATGCTCGGCCATGCAGGCGGCGACGTGGGCATGATGGTGCTGCACGGGGATTGTCGGCAGGCCCTCGCGCTCGGCGCGTTCGAGCGCATAACGCGTGGCCAGGTAATTCGGGTGCATATCGTATGCAATCGCCTCAGGCTTCACGCGGAACAGACGCTCGAAATGCTCCACGCCCTGCTCGAAGGATTGCAGCGTCTCATAATTTTCCATGTCGCCGATGTGGTGACTCAGGAAGGCGTAATTGCCGTTGGTGATGCAAAACGTATTCTTCAACTCCGAACCAGCGGCTAGGAGATGCGGGACATCGAAGGGGAGTTTCACTGGAAAGGGAGAATACCCGCGCGAACGGCGGATGGGATAAATCGTTTTCTGGTGGTTGAGTAGCCCCGAGCGCTCGCCGAGGGGCGTATCGAAACCACCCGTAATTGGTAATTCGTAATTTGCAAAGACCCTCACCACCGAATCATCGCAACGAATATGTATATCGCGGTCGTGCATCAGGAAGGCGTCCGCCAGTTTGGACAGGCGTGTGCGCGCCTCATCGTTGTCGGTGGCGATGGGTTCTTCGGAGAGATTGCCGCTGGTCATGACGAGAACGTTAAACGCCTGCCCTGAGTTTGGTCGAAGGGTTAAACGTTCAACGTTTGAATCTGCGAAGAGTAAATAATGCAGCGGCGTGTACGGCAGCATGACACCCAGCCATTGCTGCCTGGGCGAGACTTCTTCGACGATGTTCGATTCGGGTTTGCGCTTGAGCAGCACGATCGGCCGCGCCACAGATTGCAGCAGCTCACGCTCGGCATCGCTGACGAAGCAATGCCGTTCGATCATTTCCATGTCGGGCATCATCAGCGCGAAGGGCTTGTCCACGCGCAGCTTGCGGGCGCGCAGTTCGGACACGGCATCCGCATTCGTCGCGTCGCAAGCCAGGTGGAATCCGCCCAGGCCCTTAATGGCCACGATCTTTCCATCGGTCAACAGTTTCCGCGTCTGAAGAATTGCTTCATCCCCTTCCAGTGACTTTTGACCTTCAACCTTCGACCCATCTTCCAGCCACACCTTCGGCCCGCACACCGGGCACGCCACCGGCTGCGCATGGAAACGTCGATCCGTCGGGTCTTTGTATTCCTTCCCGCAGTCGGGACACAGCGGGAAGCCCGCCATGGTCGTTTTGGGGCGGTCGTAGGGAATGTCCTTGATGATGGTGAAGCGCGGCCCGCAGTTGGTGCAGTTGATGAACGGATAACGGTAGCGCCGGTCGGACGGGTCGAAGAGTTCGCGCAGGCAGTCGGGGCAGATGGCGACGTCGGGCGAGATCGGTTGGAACGCGCCTTCGATGGCGGTTGAGTGCTGGATGTCGAAGGTCGTGAAATCCTCGGGCGCAACATCCCGCACCGTAAACTGGTCGATCACCGCCAGCGCAGGTTTCTCACTCGACAGTTTTTCGATGAAGGCCTGCAGGGTCGCGTCATCCCCTTCCGCGTGAATATCCACGCCCGCAGAAGTATTGTTGACCCAGCCTTTCACCCCCAGGCGCGCGGCCAGGTTATAGACAAAGGGTCGGAAACCGACCCCTTGCACGATGCCCGAGATATGAATGCGCGCGGCCTGCATTGGGGAATTGGTGATTGGTAATTACAATTTACCAATCAGGCCTTTCGTGAATTTGCAACCAGCCACTCCACCCACGCATCCAGGCCTTCGCCTGTGCGGCAGGAGAGCGGGAAGGTGGCAACGCCCGGGTTGAGCACTTGCACGCCGCGCTCGAAGTAATCCATGCGGAAGTTGACATAAGGCAGCAGGTCGATCTTGTTGATGACCAGCGCGTCCACGCCGCGATAGGTGCCTGGATACTTGTAGGGCTTGTCGTCGCCCTCGGGGACGGAGGCCACCAGCACGGTCTTGTGCGTGCCCAGCTTGAAGTTGGCGGGACACACCAGGTTGCCGACGTTCTCGACGATCAGCAGGTCGAACTGGGTCAGGTCGAGTTTTTCGAGCGCGCCGCGCAGCATGACGGCGTCCAGGTGGCAGTCGCCGCCCGTGTTGATCTGGATGGCCGCGCCCGCTCCCGCCGCCGCAGCGCGGTCGGCGTCGATGGAGGTGGCGATGTCGCCGTCGATGGCCGCCACGCGCAGCCGTCCCTTCAGGCGCGGCAGGGTCTGCTCGATCAGCGAAGTCTTGCCCGCGCCCGGCGAAGCCAGGATGTTGATGGAGAAAACGCCTGCCGCATCGATGCGGGCGCGGTTCTCCAACGCCAGGCGGTCATTGGCGTTCAGGATATTTTCGACGATGGGGATGTTTTGAGTCATTTTGATTTCCGATTTGCGATTGAAGACTTGTTTACCTATTCCACGTCTATGGATTCCAGCGCGAACTCCTCGCCGGCGATGATCTTCGCGCCCACCCCGCCGCACTGCGGACAGACCAATTCCTGGTCGGTGGGATGGTACTTGTGGAAGCAGGCCATGCACTGTAACTCGGCGGGCACGCGGCGGAAGTGAAGCGCCGCCTTTTCCGCAATGGTGTCCCTGGCGATCAGCTCCCAATAGAACTGGATCGAATCGTCCACCATGCTGGAGAGTTCACCCATGACGATGTTCAGAGCGGTGATGCGCCCGGCGCCCGCCTTTTCGGCGTGATTCAGGGCAATCTTCAGGAGGGACTGGGTGACGGGCAGTTCGTGCATTCAGTTATTCCGACTTCCCGTCTTTCCTGTCATCACTCAGGCCTTCGCGGAAGGAGCGAATTCCCGAGCCGAGTTCCCTGGCGATCTTCCCGATGCGGCCCACGCCAAACAACAGAATCACAATGACGAGCAGGATCGCCAATTCTGGAAGTCCAAAGTGCAGCATATCTGTCTCCTTTTTGGGGATAAAAATCCCGCAAGCGATTCGAGGCTGGCCGCGCCCGTCTCGAAACCGCCTGCGGGACGATACTCCCAGGCCAATGGCGGGTCAGGCAGCCACGGGGAAAAGCGCTGCGGCAAAATCCGCGGGCTGGACGCCCGGGGTCTCGACCGACTGCGCGGCATAGAAAGATTCGATGGCGGCTTTCACGCTGGCCGCATCCGCAGGCACGCCATTCAAGGCCTGTTCCAGGTCGGGCAGCAGGTTGGCGGGGTAGAAGAAGAAATCGCCCGAGATATGCACATCGCGCAGGACTTCGTCCTCCTTGACGGCGGTCACGCGCACCAGGCCGCCCGGGGTCTTGAGCATGTTCTGGATGACGTACACGCCTTCGCGGATCTTGACCTGGTCGGCGCGCGGACGGCGCGAGTCGTTGGCGTGCAGCCAGTCCCGAGTATACATCACTGCCAGCAGTTCTTCGGCCTTCCTAATCAGTTCTTCATCCACCTCGCGCACGATCTCCATCGCCCCAAGCAGCGGCTCGTAACGTTGAACCAAATCCAACATCAGCGCTTCGGTTTCGGGAACTTTGCCCGTCTCGCGCTTCATGGTGCTCAGGTTGTCCTGCAGGGTCTTGTACACCTTGTCGCGGAATTTTTCGTCGGGCACGCGCAGGCTCTTGGACATCATCTCATAGTTGAAATCCATGATGAAGTTGCCAACCAGGATCCACATGCCTTCGATTTCCGCCGCGCCGTTGCCCGAGACCTTGCGCCCGTTGGCAATGATGTCGTTGACGGGCTTGTACTCCGCGTTCACCCCAAAGGCGCGATAGGTATCGATCACGGGCTGGAGGTACTGGCGATAGAACTCGGCCTTGTTCATTGCAATCCCGAAACGGTCGGCCTTGAGAATCAACTGGTAGAACAACTGCTCGCCGTCCAGGTAGACCGCGCCGCCCCCCACCTCGCGGCGGATGACGGGGATGTTGTTGGCTTCCGCGAATTTCAGGTCGATCTCCTGCTCCGCGTCCTGGTGGTTGCCGATGCACACGTACGGCGTGGATGGGCGCAGGATAAAGAGCGCCTCGCGTCCCAAATACGCCGCGGCGTGATACAGGGCCTGGCTGTGCTGCCAACTGACTTTATCGAGGAAATAGCATTTCATGGTGTGGTTCCTTTGCAGGGTTTGTAAAATGACTGGCAGGAAATGATCACAATTGCAAAACTTCGGTAACGCCACATTCATGTCGCCGACAGGGTGCGGAATGAATTCCGCGCTGCAATGTCAGTTTCATAGTGGCGTCTTCAGTCGTCCGCCTAAAGACGACTTACGACGCTGCTGTCAGCGTTCACTTTAATCCACTGGTATTTTTTCAGGCAGCAATCCCCACTCGCTCAAAACCTTGACCGCCCGTTCCTGGATCTGGGGCATGGTGGCCGCCACACAGGCGCTGACCTCCACCCCGATGGAAATATCCTCGGGCTGGATGCCGATCATGTGCAGGCGTTCGGGCAGTTTGCCGCGGAAATTTGCCAGCCCCAGCACCTCCTGGAAGGTGATCTGGTGGTCGGACATCTTGATGCCCGTATAGAGCGGAATTTCCTCCCGCCGCAGTTCGATCAACGTGCCGGGTTCCTTGCGGGCATTGATCGCGTCCAGCACCAGCAGGTGGCTGCACTCCTCCACCCAGGGCAGCAGGTTCAGCCCCAGCACGCCGCCGTCCACGAATTCGAGGTCAGCGGGCAGGGCCGCCCCCCATGCCTGTTGCAGATATGCTTCGAGAGCCTGCAGGGCATACACGCCCAGTCCCTCGTCCCGATTCAATGTATTCCCCAGTCCCATCACAATCTTACGGTTAACAATATTTTCAGTCATCCCAGTTTCCAATATTCGTAGTTTGAGTCGGCTTCCACGCTCACAATTTTACCCGCAGAGCCGCATAATTGCTTGAAAAAACCTTCGAATAGACCAATCACGTAATAACGCGCCGAACCCGAACTTGCGAGGCCCAGTTGCGCCAGTTCCTCCAGCACACGGTTCCCACCCACCCGCAGGGTATCGGGGGAAAACCTTTCCAGGCTGGCCACGAAACCCAGTTCCACCAGGATACCGCCCACCCGCAGGAGCGCCTCGTCTTCGGCCAGGGTCAGCGGCAGCATATCGATCAGGCTGGCGGCAGCCCGCCTGCCCGCGCTACGCAGGACAGCCTGCGAGCCATGCAGTCCCAATAAATTTTCCACACTTTCGGTCACAAATAATAAGGATTTCAGGCTGACTTCACAATCAATGGACATGAGTTGACCGCTTCGCCGTTCTGCCCCCTCGCGTGAGGAGGCAGAACGGGCAAGGAGAAGCGCGGTGCAGATGTCGGCCCGGACATCCTCCCGCAAAAACCAAGCAGGGGCGCCCGCCCCGCCCCGTGGCTCTCGATACTAGCTAATGCAGACGTTCAGGCCGGTGGCCACTTCGGCCACGTCGTTGCCGTCGGCGTCGACCATGTGGATGGCGCAGGCCATGCACGGGTCGAAGGAATGGATGGTGCGCAGGATTTCCAGCGGCCATTCGGGTTTTTCGAGGGTGTGACCGACCAGCGACATCTCGTACGCGCCTGCCTGCTCCTTGTGGTCGCGGGGCGAGGCGTTCCAGGTGGTCGGCACGACCATCTGGTAGTTGGAGAGTTTGCCGTCGTCGATGACGCACCAGTGACCGAGGGCGCCGCGCGGGGCTTCCATGAAGCCGAAGCCTTCGGCGTGGGAGGGCCAGGTGGTGGGTTCCCACTTGTCGCCGTTGAAGGTCTTGGTGTCGCCGTCCTTGATGGCCTGGATCAGACCGTTATAGCTGTTGAGCATTTCCTCGGCAAAGACGACGGTTTCGATGCCGCGCGCAGCCGTGCGTCCCAGCGTGGAGAAGACGGCCTCGATGGGCGCGCCCAGGGTCTTGAGGACGAAGTCCGTCAATTCCTTGGTCTGCTTGTGGCCCGAGGCGTACATGGCCAGCACGCGCGCCAGCGGGCCGACTTCCATCGGCGCTTCCGCCCAACGCGGGGCCTTGAGCCAGGTGTACTTCTGTTCCACTTCGAGCTGCTCGTAGGGCGGCTTGGGCCCCGTGAAGTTGAACTTGGTCTCGCCCTTCCACGGGTGCAGGCCTTCGGCGTCGCCGACGCTCTGGTCGTACCAGGAGTGGGCGACGTATTCCTTCATCAACTCGAAATCGCGCGGGTCAGGCACTTCGATGTGGGACAGGTCGCGGTTCATGATGACAGCGCGCGGCACGACGTACTTCGAGATGTCGCTGTTGTCGGTGTCGGGCAGTTCGCCCCAGGTCAGGAAGTTGCCCAGGCCTTCGCCCAAGCCGGCATATTCCAAGTAATACGGGGCCACGGCCAGCAGGTCTGGGATATAGACCTGGTTGACGAATTCCATCATGCGGTCGATGCTGTCCTTGATGATGGCCAGGCGTTCGGCGTTGAGCGCGGTGTCGCTGTTCGGGTCGATGGGCATGGGCACGCCGCCGACGACGAAGTTGGGGTGCGGGTTCTTGCCGCCGATGATGGTGTGAATCTTGGTGAAGGTCTTCTGGGCATCCAACGCTTCGAGATAGTGCGCCACCGCCAGCAGGTTGACCTCGGGCGGCAGTTTGTAGGCGGGGTGTCCCCAGTAGGCGTTGGCGAAGATGGAAAGCTGTCCGCTGTCCACGATCTTCTGCACCTTCTCCTGCACGCTCTTGAAGTAGGCGGGCGTGGAGTTGTGCCAGCTGGAGATCGACTTCTGAATTTCGGACGTCTGCGCGGGGTCGGCCTTGAGCGCGTTCACCACGTCCACCCAGTCCAGCGCATGCAGGTGATAGAAGTGCATCACGTGATCGTGAACGTACTGCTGGGTGATCATCAGGTTGCGCATCAAATTCGCGGCCTTGGGGATTTGAATCTTGAGCGCGTCTTCCACCGAGCGGATGGAGGCGAACGAGTGAACGGTGGTGCAGACGCCGCAGGCGCGCTGGGTGAACGCCCAGGCCTCGCGCGGATCGCGGCCCTTCAGGATGACTTCGATGCCGCGAACCATCGTGCCGGAGGAGTAGGAAGCCGTGATTTTGTTTTCAGCATCCAGTTCGGCTTCGATGCGCAGGTGGCCTTCGATGCGGGTAATGGGATCAACTACAAGTCTTTGTGCCATGTTTACCTCTTATTGGTTCCGAAGCCAGTTCAAGGCTTCTTCTTCGGTTTCAAAGTAGCGCACTTCATGGGCAAAGTGCGAGTAGTAACTTTCGGACAACTCCAGGATGGCAGGGTCGATATTCGCGCCAAAGATTGCCGCAGTGGGCAGGATGGGGCGAAACTGCTTGATGTTCGTTGCGCATTCCTCACCCGTCGAACCCGTCAAGTCGATCAGTAGTTTGCCGTGATAGTTGTCGAAGAAAGTGGCGAGCGCCTGCACGTCTTCGTGACTGAAAGGACCCGTGTGACGGCAGCGCAAGATACCCTTTCCGGCCGGTGTAAGCATAAAGGAAGGTGTCATCACAAGCCTCCTATTCAACCAACGCGTCAGCCACCATCTGAGCCAGACCGGTGACTTTCCAATCAAGATTGAAATGCGCCACACTGTCGGTATATTGCAGGCGGCAGTTCGAGCAGGTCATCGTGACGGTCTTCGCGCCGACGGCATTCACCTGGTCGATCTTCAAGCCGAAGGCGGCATAGCGGACTTCATCCGCCGCCTTGACCGCGATCACACCACCGCCGCCCCCGCAGCAGACCGACTCTTCGCGGTTGGGGGTCATTTCCTTGAAGGACTGCGGCGCGAGAATCTGGAGGATGTCGCGCGGCTCCTGGATGTGACCGCCCTTGCGTTGAATCTTGCAGGCGTCGTGGAAGGTGATGGTGCCCTTGCCGTCGAAGAAGCCGGGCTTGAGCTTGATTTTTCCGCCGCCCACCAGTTCACCGAGGACGCCGGTGATGTGGATGACCTCGAAGTCCGCCGCGTCGGGAATCCAGTTGGCGGCGTGCCAGCGCAGGGCGTCGTAGGCGTGGCCGCATTCGGTGACGACGATGCGCTTGACGCCCAAATCCTTCGCGCCGTCCAGCACGCGATTGAGGAACAACTTGGTGTTCTCCTCGCTGCCCTGGTAGAAGCCAAAGTTGACGATTTCGCGCGCCTTGCTGCTGACCGTCCACTTTACGCCGGCGGCGTTGAGGATCTTGGCAATGGCGGCCACGTTGGTCGGGAACTTCATCACTTCGATGGACGAGAAGACCACCATCGTGTCGGCGCCCTTCACATCGCGCGGGATGTCCACTTCCCATTCGTCGGCGACCCATTCGAGGCGCTGATCCCAGACCGAGTCGGTCATGCCGAGCGGGCTGCCTTCCTTGACCTGCTTGTTGACGGCGGCCATCAGGTCCTCGGGCAGGACTTCGGCGGCGGCCAGGCCGGCGCGCATTCCATGCAGCAGCGAGCCGATGTCGATGCCCATCGGGCAGACCATCGAGCATTTGTTGCAGACCGTGCAGGCTTGATAGTTGAGGTCGCTCCAGTGATTCAGGTCCTCGTCGGTGACGCGCTTGTCGAAACCGAGGGCCAGTTTCAGCCCGCCGACCAGCGTGAAGCGCTGCTCATAGGCGCGGCGCAGGAGTTCCATCTTCCAGACGGGGGCGTACTCGGGGTTGCCGCTGGCCTGGTAGAAGTGACAGGCTTCGGCGCACATACCGCAGCGGGTGCAGGCTTCCAGTTGAGCCGCCACCCAGCCGCCCGTTTCGTGTACGAAGGCTTCGATTGCTTTTTCAGCTACAGACATGGTTCACCTCCTACACAGCCACGCCGCGCTTGCCAAATTCAGCCCCGTGAATGGCGCGCGAGAAGAAATAGAACATGAAGTGTGAAATGCGGCTGAGCGGAATCCAGATCAGCAGCAAATCCACCGAGAGCATGTGCAGGCTGTAAAGGACTTCATAGGAGAACCACAGGTGATGGGTCATCATGTAGCCCGTCACCATCGGCAGGAAGACCATCAGCCAGGACATGTATTCAGCGGGGCCGGAGATCAGTTTCAACACGGGGTTGATGCGGCGGTTGATCAGCAGCGCCAGCATGGCGGCGATGGCGCCGGCCGCCAGCCAGTCCACGATGGGCAGGGGCAGGGTCGCCCAGCCGAAGCCGAGCAGGCTCTTCCAGACCAGCATGTGGGGCGTGCCCAGCAAAATCACCACGAACAAACCGAGGTGGAACAATCCGCCCGCGATATAGATGATGGGATTGCGGTTGAAGGTGTTCTTGACCCAGGGAATGAAGGGCAGGATCAGCAGTCCCTTCAGGAAGGAAACCGCCACCCCCTTTGCCTTGCTTCCCTTGTCGGGAACGCGATCCTTGCTCCAGCCGAGGCCGACCACCGTGACGAGGCGATAGACCATGCCCGCCACGAAGATCAGCATCGAAGCGTAGAAGAAAGGCCCGCGCGCAAATTCCAGAGTGGCCTGCCAGTTCATTTTGCAGCTCCTTTGGATTTCTTCTTGGCGGCGTTGGCCATGGCCACGCCCGCGCCCAACACGGCGCCGGCGCCAATGGCAGCGGCCACCACCGGCCCCTCGGGGCGATCCAGCGGGGCCGACTGACCCTGGTAGAAGCCGCCGCCGTCCCAGAAGTTGGGTTCGGTGCAGCCCAGGCAGGGGTGACCCGACTGAACGGGGAAGGACAGGCCGCCGTCCCAGCGGATGGTCGCGCAGGCGCTGTAGGTGGTGGGGCCTTTGCAGCCGAGCTTGTACAGGCACCAGCCGCTGCGCGCGCCTTCGTCGTCGAAGGAGTTGGCGAACTTGCCCGCCTCGTAATAGCCGCGGCGCAGGCAGCGGTCATGCACGGTCGCGCCGTAGAAGGTGGTGGGGCGGTTCAGTTCGTCGAGCTTGGGCAGGGAACCAAAAATGGCAAAGTGGGCGATCGTGCCGGCCGTGGCTTCGGGGATGGCCGGGCAGCCGGGGATGTTGACCACCGGCTTGTCGGTGATGATTTCCCAGACGCCCTTGGCGCCGGTCGGGTTCGGGTCGGCCTTGGGCAGGCCGCCAAACGCGGCGCAGTTGCCGGTGGCGATGATGGCCGCCGCGCCCGCCGCGGTTTCCTTCAACAGGTCGAGGGCCGAGCGCCCGCCGATGGTGCAGTAGCCTTCATCGAGGGTGGGAATGCTGCCTTCGACGACAAGGATATACTGACCCGCATATTTTTCCATGGCGGCCTTCTTGGCTTCTTCCACCTGGAAACCCGCCGCAGCGGAAAGCGTCTCGTGGTATTCGATGGTCAGGGTGTTCAAGACCAGGTTGACCAGGCTGGGCGAGTTGGAGCGCGTGATGGCTTCACTGCACCCGGCGCAATCCTGGAATTCGAGCCAGATGACGGGCAGGCGCTGGGCGGTTTCGAGCGCCCTGGCGACAAATTCCGCCGGCTCATATCCGTGCGCCGCCTGGGCGGGGATGCCGCTGGCTTCGAGGGGCGGCATTTGCAGCCCCATGGCCGCCGCCAACAATCCGCTGAGTTTCAAGAAATCGCGCCTTGAAACGCCGCGTTCGGACAGACTCTTTTGAATTTTTTCTTCGGGCATGTTCTCCTCCAAAAGATGGCGATTGCGGGCCGCGTTTGGGCCGCAGCCCGCAAACATGGTTTTATGCGCAGGAAATGTTATCGGCTTCGAGCTTGGCCTGGTAGGCGGCGATGCCGTCCGCACCGGTGGCGAGGGCGCCCTTGTCGGCGTCCCAGTTGGCGGGCTTGATTTCGGCGATCCAGCCTTCGCCGTAGGGGTCGCGGGAGACGATGTTGGGGTCGGCGGCGAGTTTTTCATTGCCGCGCAGCAGGACGCCGCTCACCGGGGCGGGGACGGGGCCCACGAACTTGCTGCTCTCGACGGTGGCGACGCTCTTGCCCTGGGCGATTTCCTGGCCGATGTTCTTGGCCTTGACGGTGACGCCCGCCAGGTTCGAGCCGGCCAGTTTGGCGGCGACGGCGGTCATGCCGACGCGCAGGGTTCCGTCTTCCATCGGCTTCGCCCAGACGTGTTTGTCGATCAGGTAGTACAGGTCTTCGGGGAGGTTGCAGCCTCTTACTTCGGTCATAATGGCTCCTTTTTTGTTTCGGAGTCCAAAAGTTCACTTTTGGACTGGCAGAAGTAGAACGTGAACGCGGAAGTGGAGCTTCCGCACTCCGTTACTAGAAGGTCATGGTGGTCTTGGCGTCTTCGGCCAGCTGCCACATGTAGGCGCCGCCGACCATCTTGACGCCGTCCATCAGGTCTTCGACCTTGATGTCGTTCAATTCGGTCGAGGCGGTGCAGGCGGTGAATTTCACGCCCGCGTCGATGGCGTCCTGGATGAAGGCGCTGATCGGCTTGCCGCCCGCTTTGGGGTAGACGTTTTCCGCCACGCCCTTCTTGAGCAGCAGGGTGCCGTCGATGGTGAAGAACATGGTCACTTCGTAATCCATCGCCGCCGCAAGGGTGGCAAAGAAGAACGGGGTGGCGCAGCGGCGCGGAGTTTCGGGTCCGCTGGTCATTACGATGAGAATTTTGTCGTCAGCCATTTTGAATATCTCCTAAAAAAATGTGCAGGCCTGGCAGGTTTTGAAAACCCGCCAGGTCTTTTGTTAGAACGTCAGCGCGATGGAATCATCGGCGGCGAATTCGATGAAGGCAGCCGCGCCGGCCACTTCCACGCCGTCGATCAGGTCTTCCTTCTTGATGCCCATCACGTCCATGCTCATCTGGCAGGCGATGATGCGCACGCCGCTTTCGACGGCAATTTCGAGCAGTTCGCTCAGTTTGGCGGTGTTGGCCTTTTTCATCCAGCCGTTCATCATGTTGGTGGCGACGGCGGTCATGCCGGGCAGGACGCCGATGATGTTGGGCACGGAAATGCCGGGGATGGGCTGGGGCATGGCGGGATTGCCAACAGGGGAAACCTGCAGCTTATCGGCGTTGCCTTTTTTGAGGATTTCCAGGCCGTAGAAGGTGAAAAAGATCGCCACTTCCAGGTCCATTGCAACGGCGGCGGTGCCGAGGATGAGCGGCGGATAGGCCGCATCCAGGCTGCCGTGCAGGGCAATGATTGCCATTCGTTTTGCCATGTGAGCCTCCTAATAAACCAGCACGTTCGTCGCTTCGGCGCATTCTTTGACGAAAGTGACCGCATTGACCACCACAGCGCCCTTGATGAACTCTTTCTCAGGGTCGATCTGGCGCGATTTGACGCAAGGCCCGCAAACCAGCAGTTTGCCGCCGTTTTCGAGGTAGATATCGAGCAACTCCTTGAAAGGCGGGAAGCCGGAGGCGAAGACGTGCTGGGCAATGCCTTCGCGAATCAGCAGGACGCCGTTGGCCTGAAAACCAATGACGACATCCACATCAGAAGCCTGGGCCGCGGTGGCCATCACGAAGGGGATGGTGGCGCGTTCCGGATCTTCAGGGCCGTGGGTGCACATAAGAATCAGTTTTTCTTTCTCTGCCATAATGATTGCTCCGTATTTATCCAATTTGGGTAAATTTGACCGAAATGAAACAGCCTGCCGTGAGGCAGACTGCTGCATTTACTTTATCTTCCGAATGTAGAAAGTAAATTTCCCTGCGGCTTCTTCATGACCGGTGAGTTCCTGCCCGGTCTTGGCCGTCCAGGCTTGCACGTCGGGGAGCGAGCCGGGGTCGGTGGAAATCATCTTGAGGGTCTGTCCGACCAGCAAGCCGTCCACCGCTTTCTTGGTCTTCAGAATGGGCATGGGGCAGGCGAGGCCGCTGCAATCGAGTTCCTGATCGAAAGTGAAAGACATGGTTAATTCTCCTTAAAGTTTTATGGATTGATGACGCTCATCTCGGCAATCTGCCGTAAACGACCCATGAGATTGACGCGCTCGGAGCTGATTTGCTCGAAAGTGCCCGCCACCCGCTCCAGCCAACCGCTGATTTGCGCTTCCTTGCGCTCGCTCAATACCGGGATTTGTTCCGCGGCCTGTCGCAGCAAATCCTCGCTGATGCGATATTTTTGCGCCAGGGATTGAAGGCGGCGCTGTTCTTCCTCCGCCTCGGGTTCTTCAACATAAAATTGGCCCGCAACCAGGATGGCAATCAGTTCCCCCCAAACTTCGATGCGCGCGCGGGCGTACTGCAAGCCCGCATGACAGGTGGTGAACTGCGGCGCGGCATCGGTCTGCGAAACCAGTTTTTGCCACGACTGACGGCACGCTGCGCGCCCCTCGTCACTGCCCATGATGAGCTTGCAAAAATCGCAGGAATTGCTGACGCGGGTAAGGGCATTCCCATCCTTGTCCGCTGTGACTGCGCCCACCTCTGCAATTTCGGCAAACACATCCTGGATGGGCTGCATACAATGCAGCGGCAGGGCATTCTGCGGTGCGGCAGCCTCGGCAGATGGCTCGGCCACCCGCGCCATGCCCGCCAGCAGTTCGTTCACCTCGCGCGCCGCAAAACGCCAATGCTGGCCAACCTTGACCCCGGTCAGGCGGCCATCCTTGAGCATCCGATAGATCGTGGTGCGATCCACGTTCAACATGTCTTGAACTTGTCGAGCGGTGAGCAGGTTATCCACGGCGTCTCTCTTGCATTAGTTTGCAATAGCTTGCAATAGTCTGCAATAGCAATCTTACAACAATTCAACTCATGCACTAGTGAACAATATCAGGTGTTGCTGTGACAAAAGTCACCGCCCGCCAACAACTGGTCATGGACCTGTTCGGGGCGGGATGAGATGCAAAAAACCGCCCTTTCGGGCGGTTGGAAGGGTGAAAAAAGCCGCTCAAACGCTGGATTTGAGCGCGCGACAGGCCGACAACGGCTCGAAGCGGTAAGCCCCCAGGCTGGCGGGGACCACAGCCGTCTGGAAGCGCTCCAGTTCCACACGATCGCCGCCCGCCGTCAGCGCCGCGGTCCCATCGATGACCGTAACCGCGTGGAAGGATTCTCCGCGTGTGTCCAGGTCGATCGCTTGGGAGGCGGCGTAGAGCAGGTCGAGGGTGAAATAGTCGCATTGCGCCAGCGTGTGGGAGTCGCCGTCGCCAAAGGGGGGCGCAGGGAGGATGGGCGCGGTGAAGTCGGGCCGCGTGGCGCGAATCGACTTCTCGATGTGCAGGGGACGCTTCTCCGTCTGCGGGCGGCCCCAGTCGTAGACGCGGTAGGTCCAGTCCGAGGTCTGCTGCACCTCGTACACCAGCAGGCCAGGTCCCAGCGCGTGCAGGGTGCCCGCAGGCATGAAGATCGTATCGCCCTGCCCCACCGCGGCGTACTGCACGTGCTCGATCACCATCTGGTCGCGGATCGATTCAGCCACGACCGCCGGTGTCGTGCCCGGCTTCAAGCCCGCAATCAACTTCGCGCCGGGTTCGGCCTCCAGGATGTGCCAGGCCTCGGTCTTGCCGAATTGGTTGGGACCCTCCAGTTCGAGGGCCAGCGGATCATCGGGGTGGACTTGCAGGGAGAGCCACTGGGCGCAATCCAGCAGCTTGACCAGCAGCGGAAAACGCGTCCCCGTGCGGGAAACGGGACGCGCTCCCAGCAGGGCTTCGCCATATTGCGCGGCGGCCTGCCCCAGGGTCAGGCCTTTCAGCGGACCTGTCAGGATGGGGTCATTTTCCCAGACCACCCAGGCTTCGGCGGTGGGATTGAACCCAGGGCGCAATTTTTCCCCGCCCCAGACGTAGTCGCGGTAGGCGGGGTCGAGTTTGAGAAAGGTGTTCAGGGTCATATCCATCTCCACGTCCGATCAGTTTATCTGAATATACTACAAGTAGGTCACGTCTGCGACGTGACCGTTTCAACAACAAAAAAGGTCACGCTGCAAGCGTGACCTACAAGGGGAAATTGGGATGCCTACTTGGAAGACTTGACCAACATGCCTGTCAGCCGCTCCCAGCCCTGTTTGATCTGCAGGGACTTCAATCGCCAGGTGCCGACGATGCCGTAGGGCACGAAGAGCACGAAGGCCACGTAGATGGCGCCGTTGATGAAGCTGGCGCTCTCGCCGATGTAGCGGCGCAGACCGAAGTCCAGCAGGCGATAGACCAGCGCGCCGATCAGGGCGCCTTCCAGCGTGCCCACGCCGCCGATTAGCACGATCAACAGCGCCGTGACGGTGAATCCCATGCTGGCCACGTTGGGACTGACGATGGGCTGGTAGAGCGCGTGCATGAAACCCGCCAGCGCGGCCGTAAAGGAGGAAAGCATCAGCGCGGTCAGTTTGAAGGTGAAGGTGTTGTAGCCCAACATGCGCGCGCGGCCTTCGTTCTCGCGGATGGCGATGCAGACGCGGCCCGTCGGCGAAGTGATGAAGCGCTTGTACAGCAAATAGACCAGCATCAGGATGATCAACGCCGCAAAATAAAAGCGCAGGCGTTCATTGGCGGGGCTGATGAAGGCGGGCACGACCATGCCCTGCAGGCCCACATCCGCGCCCGTGTAGGGTCCCGCCTCGCTCGACATGACCACGATGTGGAACACGGAGGCCATGCCCAGCGTGACCAGCGCAAAGGTGATGCCCTTGACGCGCGGCAGGACGATTCCAAAAAGCAGGGCCTGCACGACGGCGGCCAGCATCACCAGGCCGAAGGTCGGCAGCAGGTCGAGTTGGAAAGTCTTCAGGGCAATGCCTGTCAGGTAGGCGCCGACGGCGTAGAACATGGAATGGCCGAAGGAGAGCATGCCCGTGATGCCGAAGATGACGTCGAAACTCAGGGCGTAGAGGGCCAGGATGAAGATCTCGATGGCCAGGCCCTGGATGAACTTGGATTGTCCACTGCCATTGACGAAGACCGTCGCGGGCGAAGCGCCGTCGAACAGGCCAACGATGAAGGGCAGCAGCACGAGCACCAGCAGGGTGATCAGCGCGGTGCGGTTCTTCGTGAAGAAGCCAGGCAGGCGGGAGTGGGTGGTTTGCGTCATGCTTTACTCCTTTTTGCCGAGCAGGCCGTTGGGCAGGATGAGCAAAATGATGACCATCAGCAACACCGTGGAGGCGGGCACCAGCGGCGGCGTGGGTTTGAAGATGATGTCGGTGAATGGGATGGGAATGCCGATCTGCCCGTATTTGATGATGAACTGCTGGATCAGCCCCACCAGCACCGAGCCGAGCGCCGCGCCCGGATAATTGGTCAGGCCGCCGATGGCCAGCGCGATCAACGCGTTGAGGAAAAGCGTCTCGCCCATCGCGTTGGAGAGGCCCATCGAGGGCGCGGCCAGGATGCCGCCCAGGGCGGCCAGTCCCACGCCCAGGGCGAAGACCATGGTGAAGACGCGCCGCACGTTGATGCCGAGCGCCTCGACCATTTCGCGATCCTGCACACCCGCGCGGATGACCATGCCCAGCCGCGTGCGCTGGAGCAGCATCCACACGGCGATCAGCACGACCAGGCCGACCAGCGGGATGAAGATTTCGTTGTAGACGCGCACGCGCCCGTCCAGCAGCAGGATGGTGGAGCATTTATTCGCCCACCAACCCGCAAACGTCGTGGCGGGACAGCCATCGCCCGTGCCGTCGAAGAAGGAAGGCTTGGGCATGACGAACTCGGGGCGGCCCCAGATGGCCCGCACCATTTCGATGCCGATGGCGCTCATGCCCAGCGTGAGCATGAGCTGGTAGATCGGGCGGCTGTACAGCGGACGGATGAGGACCGATTCCATCAGCGCACCCAGCCCTGCCCCACTCAAGGTCGCCACCACAATCGAAAGCCCGAACAGCCAGTTGCTGTCGAGTTGGAGCATGAAGTTCGTCAGGCCGTCGTTGAAGACCAGGCCGATGACGGCCACCAGCAGCAGGATCCCAGCGCCGACGAAATTCCTCCACGACAGGCGGGGCTTTTGCTGGCTATCGCTGCCGAACAGCGACAGGCCGAAGGCGCCGACCAGGCTGGCCAGCAGCAATCCGCCCAGGGCCAGGATGGGCGAAATTCTGTCAAAGGCCACGACGGGGGAAGGCAGGCGCGTGCCCTGGTCGGCCATGAAGGCGTAGGTGACGGGACTTTGCCCATAATTCTCCACGTCCCAAATGGCAATCGGGTAACGGGGCAGGATGTAGGCCAGCAGCAGCACGGAGACGAGCAGCAGACCCCAGGGGAGAATCCGCTTCATTCGAGCGGAGCCAAGCCAGGGTCCAGAGAGAAGCGGAAAAACGTCGCGCAATGCGAACCCAAACAGGACCAGCGCGAAGGGCGTCAGCAAATCCACGAAGGTGTCGGGGCGGACGAAGACCGTCCAGCCGATGTAGGCGCCGATCATAAAGAGCGTGCCGTGCGCCAGGTTGAGCACATCCAACAGGCCGAAGATGAGCGAAAAGCCCGAGGCGACCAGGAAGGTCAGCGAGCCGACAGAAAGGCCGCGCAGCAGGGTGATGACGAAATCCTTCTTTTCCATGCCCTGTGCGGCGGCGGCAAAGAGACCCGTCAGCACGGAAATGGTAATCAGGAGCACGAGATTTTTGCGGAGGAATGTGTTCATAAGGTTTTTCTCGGTAGGGTGGGATGATATCCCACCTTACGCGGCTCCCAAATAACGATGGATGGCGGCCTTGTCATTGACCAGGTCCTTCATCGCGCCCGACTTGACAGATCGGCCTTCCTCGATGATGACGTAGTACTCGGCCAATTGGCTGGCGACCAGGAAGTTCTGCTCGACCAGGATGACGGTCGATTCCTTCGAAAGCTGGCGGATGGCGGACATCATGTTTTCGATGATAACGGGCGCCAGGCCTTCGCTGGGTTCGTCGATCAGCAGCAGACGATTATCGGCCACCAGCGCGCGGGCGATGGCCAGCATCTGCTGCTGCCCGCCCGAGAGGCTGGTGCCTGGCAGGGCGATCAGGCGCTTGAGGTCGGGAAATAACTCGTAGATGAAATCGCGTTTGCGCAGGTAGTCGCCCTTGACGCGCTCGGCGATCTTGAGGTTCTCCTCGACGGTCAGGTCGCGGAAGATGGCGCGGTGCTCGGGGACAAACCCGATGCCCAACGCCGCAATGTCGAAGGAACGCATGCCCTGCACGTCGCGGCCCTCATACGTGACCCGGCCCTCCCGCGGCGGCGTCAGCCCAAGGATGGACTTGAGCGTGGTGGTCTTGCCCGCGCCGTTGCGTCCCAGCAGGGCCACGATCGAGCCTTTCGGCACGCGCAGGTCCACCCCCTGCAGGATGTGATACTGGCCGATAAAAGTATGGATGTTCTGGACGTCGAGGATATATTCCATGAGACCTCAATTGTTGTTCGGACTCCAACGTCTCCTGACGTTGGAATTCAAAAGTCTGGAGACTTTTGAGTCCGTATTACACATTCAACTCATACAACCCGCCCAAATAGGCGGTCTGGACTTCCTTGTTGGCGGCAATCTGGGATGGGGTACCCTCGGCGAGCACCCTGCCCTGGTGCATGACCGTGATGGCGTCGGAGACGCTCATGACCACGTTCATGTTGTGCTCGACCAGCATGACGGTCTTGTCGCCCGCCTTCTGGATGCCCTGGATCAGGGCGATCAACTCGGGCACCTGTTCGGAGGCCATGCCTGCGGTGGGTTCGTCGAGCAGCAGCACCTCGGGGTCGGGGGCCAGGATCATGCCCAGTTCCAGCTTGCGCTGGTCGCCGTGCGGAAGGGCGCGGGCGGGGGTATAGGCGCGCTCCTTCAGGCCAACCTTTTCGACGACTTCCCAGGTGCGGTCTTCGTATTTTTTGAAATACGAGGCGGCCTGCCAAAACTTGAAATTGTCCCCGCCCAGCGCCTGCGCGGCCAGGCGGATATTTTCGAAGACGGTCAGACTGGGGAAGATATTGGTGATCTGGAAGGAGCGTCCCATGCCGAAGTGGATGGTGCGATGGACAGGCTGATGGGTGATGTCACGACCCTTGAAAATGACGTGGCCGCTGGTCGGCTCGAGGTTGCCGCTCAGCAAATTGAAAAATGTGGTTTTCCCCGCTCCATTTGGGCCGATGATGGCGTGCAATGAATTCCTACGGACCTGGATGCTGACATCGTCCACTGCAACCAGCGCGCCGAATTGTTTGGTGAGACTTTTGGCTTCCAGAATAATATCGGTGTTCATGGCGCCTTCCATTTACCAGGAGTGTCACCCTCCCGAAGGACATCGGGACGATGTGAGCGAAGTGAAGGGTCTCATTCCCTGAGATGCTTCGCTTCGCTCAGCATGACACGACGAGAGCTCCCTGGGGGACTTGCGCCCCCCAGGGACATTGTAGTACGGAATTACTGTCCGCTCAGGCTGCCGTAGGGCAGGTCGCCGCAGCGGTCCTTCATGGTCTCGGGCAGGAGGCAGGGCGGTTCGGGGCGGGTGGTGTCGACGTATTCGTAGAAATTGGCGTCGGGGTCCGTCACGCTGACGAGCTTGAGGATGTACATGTCCTGGATGGCGACATGATCCTCGGGGCGGATGTAGACGGTGCCCTTCGGGCCTTCGAAGGTCATGCCTTCCATGGCGGCCTTGAGCGCATCGCCGCTGACGTCACCGTTGGTGGCCTTGATGGCTTCGACAAGCATGATGGCGGCGTTCATGCCATCCGCGTCGAACAGGTCGGGCATCACGCCGTAGCGGGCCTTGTCCTGTTCCTTGAGGAAGTCATTGATGGGGTTCTTCGGGGCGCTGTGGTGATACAGAATGCCCGCGGTGGTGCCAACGGCATTCGCGAAGAAGGTCGGCATGAGCACGTTATCGATGAAGGTCGCGCCGAGGGACATGCTCTCGGTCACACCCTGGTCGGCAGCGGCCTGCATGAGGGACACGAATCCGCCGCCAGCCCAGGTCACGATGTAGGCTTCCGCGCCGGAGTCAGCGATCTGCTCCATGTACGGGGTGAAGTCGGTGGTGTCCAGCGGAGCGAAGATGTCATCGGCGACGAATTCAGCACCGTTGAGCGTGCAGGCGTCGCGGAAGGCGGCAGCGGAACCGCGGCCAAAGGCATAGTCGGGGGCGATCTGAACGAACTTGGTGTACTGCTGGGTCAGGGCCACGCATTCATTGATGGCGTCCTGGTAGTTGTTGCGGCTGGTGCGGAAGGTGTACTCGTTGAAGTTGACGCCGGTGATGTCATTGGCGGCGGCGGGAGCCACGATCAGCGGGATCTTGCTTTCGAGGGCAATACCCTGCAGGGTGGCGGTGGCGCCCGAAGAGACAGTGCCGACCAGGATGTTGACCTTCTGAACATCGATCAGTTCGCGGGCGATGGTGGCGGTGTTGTCGGGGGTGCTGGCGTCGTCGCGGACGAAGACCTGGATCTCGCAGTCGTCGATCTTGAAGGTATTTTCCTGGGTTTGGGTAAAGTCGAACTTCTCACCGGCGGAACCGGGAGCGCCCGTGGCATATTCCATGCCGAGCATGAAGGAGCGCAGGATGTGCGCGCCGTAGATGGCGAGCGTGCCCGAGGCGTCGGTGATCAGGCCAACCCTGACGGGTTCGGCGCAGGTCAGGCCGGCAGCGGGAGCTTCGGTCGGGGCGGCGGTGGGAGCTTCGGTGGCGACCTCGGTCGCGGGAGCTTCCGTGGCGGGAGCTTCGGTCGGGGCGGCGGTGGGGGTGGCGGCGGGAGCGCAGGCGGCCAAAATCAGGGACATGGCAACCAACACAAAGGCGAACGTGCGGAACAGCTTCATTTGATTTCTTCTCCTGTTAGGTTTATTAGTTGAACTACTGTTGTAAACGGACAAGTTTTTTTAGGTCGGGGAACCTCCTATTTTGCAAACTCGATGACAGCGCGCGAGGCGGCTTCCGCGATTTCCATCGGGAAGAAATGCCCCGCATCGGGAAATATCTTTACCTGGCTTCCTGCGATCTTCTCCGCTAAGAGGGAAGCGTTTGCGGGTGGAACTACCTTGTCGTGCTCGCCAAACAGGATCAAGGTCGGAACCTCGACCCTGGAAAGCTTCGATTCGAAGGCCGCAGCCTCGGGCATGAGTCCCAGCCCGATCATCATCTGGGCCTGGTACGAGGCCGGCTCGATCGGATTCGCAATGCGCCACTGGAGCCAGGTCTCGATCATCTCGGGATTCTTCTCCGACCAGCCGGGCGCGGTGCTGACAACCAATCCGTTCTTGAAGCGTGTGACCGCGTCGCTGGTGACGTCGCTCAAGACCTTCATCGCCTCGGCTGTGACGGGAACGTGGCGCGGCCCGCCGAAGTTGGTCGAACACAGGATTAGCTTTTCGACCTTGTGCGGAAAATCGAGCGCCATGGCCTGCGCAACAAAGCCCCCCATCGAGTGACCCATGATAACAGCCTTCTCGATTCCCAACGAGTCCAGCAGACCCGCCGTGTCGGCGGCCAGCATCTGCGCGGTGTACGGCCCCGCAGGCTTGTCGCTCTGCCCCACCCCGCGATTGTCGAAGGTGATGACCTGGAAGTGCTCCGCCAGGAACGGCACCATCTTGTGCCACTGCCAAAGCGGATAGCCCAACCCCGAGATTAGCACCAGCGCTTTGCCCGCGCCGTGGATTTCGTAGTAGAGTTCGATTCCGTTGGATTTGACTTTCGGCATGGTTCACTCCATTCAAAGAAAGAAGGAAAGAAGAAAGAAAATTCACCGTACGGGAAGGGGACAGGGGCGCATCTCAATCAATTAGAGCCGCCTCTTTCCTCTTTCGTCTTTCATCATCAATTCGTCAAAAACATCTTTCGTAAGTCAGCCTTGATCACCTTACCATACGGCGAGTATGGCAGGCCCTCGACAAACTGAACCTTCTTCGGAATTTTGTACTTCGCCAGGCGGCCCTGACAGAATTGCAGCAATTCCTCCGCGCCCACAGACTGGCCTGGCTTGCAGGCCACGATCATCAAACCGACCTCGCCCCATTTCTCGTCGGGCTGGCCGATCAGCGCGGCATCGGCGACGGCGGCGTGTTCGCGGAAGACGGCTTCCACCTCGGCGGCGTAGACGTTCTCGCCGCCGCTGATGATCATGTCCTTGAAGCGGCCCGCGATGTAGAAGTAACCTTCCTCATCCTGACGGGCCATGTCACCCGTGTGGAACCAACCATCCTTCAAGGACTCAGCCGTTGCCTCGGGACGATTCCAATAGCCCGCGCACACGTGCGGCCCTGCGATGATCAACTCACCCGTTTGGCCCTGGGGCACATCGTTCCCGTCGGCATCCACCAGGCGCACCTGGCTGTGGAAGATCGGTTTGCCCACCGATCCCATCTTGCGCAGCGCGTCCTCGTCGGTCATCGAGAAGCAGTTGACGCCCACCTCGGTCAAGCCGTAGCCCTGGCGCATCGCAATGCCCTTGGACTTGTTCCAGGCCTCGATCAACGAGGGCGGGCAGGGCGCGCCGCCGCTGATGAAAAAGTGTACATGGCTGAAATCGGTCTTTTCGAACTTCGGCGAGTTCATCCACACCTGGAACAGGGTCGGCACACCCAGGATAACCGTGCAGCGTTCGCTCACGATCAAGTCCAGCGAAGCATCGGGATCAAAACTGCGGGCCATCACGATGCGTCCGCCCGCGTAGAATAATGGCACAAGAAAAACGAACAGTCCGCCCGAATGGAACATGGGCGTCAAAATCGGCGAAACATCCTTCTCGCTCAAGCCCCACGAAATGACCGTGTTGATGGCGTTCCACAGCACCTGTCGATGCGGGAGGATGGCGCCCTTGGGCCGCCCCGTCGTCCCCGAAGTGTAGAGGATGCAGCAGGCATCGTCCGCTTCGACGAGGGGCCGTTCCGGCTCGGACGCCGAGGCCTGCTCCAGCGATCCTTCATAGGAGTCAGCACCTGAAAGGTTTGCTCCTTCCAGCGAGATGAGATGCTGCACATGGATCTCGCCGCGCATCTCCTCGTACACGGACACGAACTCGGGGCCGACGATCAGCACCTTGGGCTGACAGTCGTTGACAATGTAGGTCAACTCGCGGCCCGTCAATCTCCAGTTCAGCGGAGCGAGCACCGCGCCGATCTTCCCCAGGCCGAACAATAAATCCACATAAGCCATGCTGTTGTGCGCCAGAATGGACACACGCTCCCCCTTCTGGACGTTGTACTTTTCGCGCAAAAAATTCGCGGCCCGGTTGGCGCGCTGGTTGAGCTGCGCAAAGGTATAACGCACCCCGCTCGTGATGTCATACAGGGCTTCACGATTGGGGGTCAGGTTGGCTCGCTTGCTGAGAAGGTCGGCAGAGTTCATCGAGTTTCGAGTTCCAGGTGCAGGTCGGGTCTGAACTGGGAGTCCGCAAGTTCTACTTGCGGACTTTTGGGAATGTCCAGAAGCAGAACTTCTGGACTCCAAAAATAGTAGACAAAAAAGCCACGTGTCAAGTTCCAGATCACCTGAAACTTGACACGTGGAACTTGAAACTTAATTTACGTTCCGACCACAATGCCGCCGTCCACACGCAGGGTTTCGCCTGTGATGAACGAGGCCTCGTCCGAGGCAAGGAACAGATAGGCGTTGGCAATGTCACGCGGATCGCCCAGGCGGCCCAGCGGCGTGCGGGCCTTCATGCCGTCCAGCACCTTCTCGGGCATGGCGGTGACCATCTCGGTGGCGGTGAAACCAGGCGCCACGGCGTTGACGCGGATGTTGAACTTGCCCAACTCGCGCGACCAAACCTTGGTCATGCCGATCACGCCCGACTTGGTTGCGACGTAGTTGGTCTGACCGAAGTTGCCGTCCAGGCCGACGATGGAGGTGGCGTTGAGAATCACGCCGCCGCCCTGTTTGGCCATCACGGGCGCGACGGCCTGCGTGCAGTTGAAGACGCCCTTGAGGTTGACCGAGATGACCAGGTCGAAATCGGCTTCAGCCATCTGCCCAACCAACTGGCCTTCCTTGAACTTGATCAACTGGCCGTCGCGCAGGATGCCCGCGTTGTTGACGATCACGTCGATGCGGCCAAACTTCGCGGCCACTTCGTCGATCCAAGCCTGCACGTCCGCGCGGCTGGCGACGTTGACCTTGTAGAAGGCGGCGCCTTCGCCGAGCAGCTTGACGGTTTCCTGGCCGGCGGCTTCGTTCAGGTCGCAGATGACGACCTTCGCGCCTTCTTCGGCAAAACGCAGCGCGGTGGCCTTGCCAATTCCCGCCGCGCCGCCGGTGACGAGCACAACCTTATCTTTCATGCGCATGATGATTTTCCTTTTTTAGTGGTAGCGAAATCGGAGTGCAGACTTTAGTCTGCTTTAGACTTGCGGACTGAAGTCCGCGCTCCGCGGTCTTTCAAGATGTTTACTTGGACAGAAATCCTAACACGATGGTGTTGAATTCCTGCGGACGTTCCCAGCAGGAGGCGTGGCCCGAGCCTGGCAGGATGTGCATTTCCGCCTGGCGAATGCCTGCCTTCAGGATCGAGGCATAGGCGGGGCCTTTCAACAGATCCGCGCCGCCGACGAGGATGCAGGTCGGGCACTGGATCTCGCCCAGGCGGGAGGTAAAGTCCACATCCAGGAAGCACTCGCACAGACGGACAACGGCTGGATAATCCAGCAGGGCGTAGCGTTTTTTAGCGTCGGCCAGCAGGGCGGGATTGGCGGCGATGAAGGCGGGCGAGAAGTTCCACGGCACCGTGGCGTTGAAGAAGGCCTCCGAGTTCGCCGCCCGCGCCGAATCCAGCCACGAGTCGACGATGATGCGCAACTCCGCGCCCACCTCGCTGACTGTGTCGGCCAGGATCAGGCTGAGCGCCCGCGCGGGGTATTTCAGCGCGAAAGCCTGGGCCACCTCGCCGCCGTAGGAAATCCCAGCGACGTGGGCTTTTTCGTACCCGAGCGCCGTCAGCAGGGCCGCCAGGTCGTCGGCGTGCATTTCCATTGTGTAGGAACCACCAGGATGCTCTGACTGTCCCTGTCCACGACAGTCGTATTGCAAGATGCGGTAATGTTTCGCCAACGTCGCGGTCTGAAACGCCCAACTGCTGGCAGCGTTCATGATGATGCCATTGTTGAGTACCAACAACGGGGCCTGTTCAGGGCCGTGGAGTTCGTAGTAGAGGGTGGTGCCGTTGGCACGGATTTGAGACATACAGAGCATCCTGATGATGGAAGAATAACGGATGGGTGTTACAAGGCAGTTACCAGCCTGCCACCCTCCCGGCCTCCCCCCATTTTCAAAGAGCGAAAATGGGGGGAGGGGTAACCACACCACCTCCCCCAAATTCCGCTCTTGGGAATTTGGGGGAGGCAGGAGGGGGTTGTTTTATTTCAAGACTTTGGCGAGGGCGGCCATGAAGTCTTCGGGCTTTTCCACATAGGGAGTGTGGCCCGTGTCGGCGATGACGACTTCCTCGTAGGAGCCGCCCTGCGCCGTGTACTGATCGAGGACGCTGCGGGTCTGGCCGACCATCGGCTGGGGCGGGTAGACTTCCTCGCCAGGCCAGCCAGGGACGTAGCCCAGCTTGCCGAGCGTGCCCAGGTCAAAGAAGGAGTTGTCCGAGACGATCATGTCCGAGTCGCCGCGCACCCACAGCATGGGCGGCTTGGGCGAGGCGGCGATGAACTTGTCCACGCTGTCGCCGACATACTTGGGCGAGAGGGCGTTGATCGGGCCGAACTTGCCAGGCGCAACGTTGGGCCAGTTGCCCGAGGGGACGAAATCGCCAGGATATTTCTGGTCGCCGACCTTTTCGGTCATGAGCGAGGAAAGCAAGTCCTCTTCACGGGCGGGGACGAAGGGCGGCTTCCAGTAGAAGCTGTTCATGACCACGCGCGGCGAGGCCTGCGGGTCATCGCTGGAGCGGTCGCCCGCCGCCATCAGCTTGGGGAAGTTGGGGTTGACGACGCCGCCGCCCGAGCCTGCGCAGTCGTCGTAGCAGGGTTTTCCGTCCAGGCCCTTCGAGCCGCCGAAGCCGTAGGGCGAGCCAGGGTTGACGACCGTCCCGCTCAGGATGCGGGAAGAATTCGCCGAAACGAGACCAAACACCAGCGTCCCACCCATGGAGTGGCCGACGGCATGAGCCTTCTCCACTTTGAGCGCATCCAGCAGGCCGAACAGGTCGTCGATCCAATCGCCCATGCCGCGGGTGGCATCGATTAACTGGTCTTCGGTGTCGCCGTAGCCGCGCAGGTCGGGCGCAATGCCGCGGAAACCCGCGGGCAGCTTGAGCATGATCTCCTCCCAGTAGGTGGCCGAGGAGGCGTTGCCGTGCAGGAACAGGACGGGCGTGCCATCTTCGGGGCCGCTGAAGAGGACGTGCATCTTCAGGCGCGGGGTATCCACCATTTTGGAGGTAATACCAGTCAGGGTTGGAACTGTGGGCATAATTTTCTCCTTGTGATTTGATGGAGACAGGCAGCGCCGCCTGACTCCAATTAACGATGATTAATTTTCACCACAGATGAACACGGATAAACACAAATGTTTGATCGATCATTTCATCTGTGTTTATCTGTGGATTCATTTCGCGCGCAGGACGGGCGGCGCGGATTCCTCCGCCGAGACTTCGCGAATCAGGCGCGGCTCGCAGGCTTTCACGCCAGGCACCGAGACCAGTTCCGCCAGGTACATCGGCTGGAGCGTCTGGTGATCCTCCGCGCGGATGGTGTACGTGCCTTTCGGGGCGGCGAAGCTCATGCCTTCGAGGGTGCGCACCAGTTGCTCCGCATCGGTAACGCCGTGGGTCTTCTGCAAGGCCCTGACCAAAGCCACGCCCGAGGAGAATCCGCTTTCGGTGAACACGTCGGGCGGTTCGCCAAAGCGCTCCATGTGACGGGCGGTCAGCCAGTCGTTGACCAGGTTTTTCGGGAAGTCGTGGAAATATTTGACGGTGCAGATCATGCCCTCTGCGGCCCCGCCCGCCTCGGCCAGCACGCTGTGATCGGCCATGCCGCCTGCGATCCTGCAGGTCTGGGTCAGGCCGCTTTCCTTCAATTGAAGCAGCAATTGCGCCGTGCCTGCACCCGCCCAGGAGGGAACCAAAACATCGGGTTTGGCAGCTCGGATCTCATCGAAATACGGCGTGAAATCGGTTTCGGTGGGACGGGCCATCAGGTCGCCCGCCACTTCGCCGCCATTCTCGGTGACCAGCTTCCACCAGGCCGCGCGGCTTTGGTGCCCCCAAATGTAATCGGCGGAGAACAGATAGACGCGTTTGCCCAGGTGCTCCACGACGTACTTCGCGCCCGTCATGGCATCCTGCATGGTCGAGGAGGCGGTGCGGAAGACCAGCGGATTGAACCACTCGCCCGTCAGCACGTCCGTGGCGGCGACCGCCACCATGAAGACGCAGTTCAAACCCTTATACTCATGCGCAATCTTGACCGCAACCGCGCTGGAGGTGCAGCCCTGCAACAGGTGGACGTGGGTTTCATCGACCAGCTTTTGAGCCTTTTCCAGGCCGACGGCGGGATCGCCGTAATCATCCTCCAGGATCAGGCGGATGTCGCGCCCGCCCACCTGCCAGGATGCGTCCGTGGCAAACTCGATGCCCATCTGGAATCCGCGCACGCCCGTCAGGCCGTAGAACGCAGTCTGCCCCGACAGGCTGGCCACCACGCCGATGCGCAACTCCTCGCGCAAAGGGCCTGTCTTTTTCTTGGGGGTACCGAAGATATTGGTCAGCCGTTTGAACATGGACTACTCCTTGCCTGTAAACTGCTCGCGCAGCTCGCGCTTGAGAATTTTGCCTGCCGCCGAAATGGGCAGGGACGGCAGGAAGGCCACCGACTTGGGCACCTTGAACTTTGCCAGCCGTTCGGCCATGAACTGGCTCAGCTCCGCCTCGCTCAACGCCGCGCCTGGTTTGAGCACCACGCAGGCCTTGCCCACCTCGCCCCATTTCGAGTCGGGCAGGCCGATCACCGCACACATGTGAACGGCAGGATTCTGGTAGATGACCTTCTCGATCTCGGCGGGGTAGACGTTCTCACCGCCGCTGATGAACATATCCTTCTTGCGGTCGACGATGAAGAAGTAACCTTCCTCGTCGAAGCGGGCCACATCGCCCGTGTGGAAGAATCCGCGCTCGTCGACGGCCTCGGCGGTGGCCTCGGGATTGTTGAAATAGCCCGAGCAGTACGACGGCCCCTTGAGCACCAACTCCCCTTCCTGGTTCGGGCCGAGGAAGTGGTTCCCGTCATCGACGATCTGGGCATCCACGAAGAAGTTGGGACGGCCGATCGAGCCTGCCTTGCGGATGGCGTCCTCAGGCGCCAGGGCGAAGATGCCAGGCCCGAACTCGGTCATGCCGAAGCCCTGCTTGAAGCGGATGCCCTTCTCGGTGGTGTACTTTTCCACCAGCGGGACGGGCAGCGGCGCGCCGCCCGAGGTGCAGAAGCGCAGCGACGAGAGGTCGACCGAGTCCCAGTTCGGGGCAGTGGTCAGCATCTGATACATGGTCGGCACCGCGCCGAAGATGGTGACATGCTCCCGTTCGAGCAGGGTCAGCACCTGGGCAGGGTCGAAGGCGCGGATCAGCACCGTCGTCCCGCCGAAGATGACCTGCGGCAGGGTGTAAACAAAAAGTCCGCCCGTGTGGAACATCGGGAAGACATTGAGGTAGACGTCATTATGGGTCACATCGTGGATGACGGTGTTGAGCGTGTTCCACGCGATCATGCGGTGCGAGACTTCCGCGGCCTTCGGCAGGCCTGTCGTGCCGCCTGTGAAGATCAGCGCTGCGATGTCCTCCGCTTCGAGGGTGGGACAGGTGATGGGCGTTTCGGGGGAGGATTGAAGAACAGACTCGAAGAGTTGGGAGGAAGGAAGACCAGAGCCGTCTAAATGAAGAATTGGTAATTGGTAATTGGTAATTAGGTTGGAGACGCCGTCTTTGAAGTCGTCGGAGAAGACCAGCAGCTTGGGCGTGGTGTATCGGAAGATCTCCAGCAGTTCCTGCCAATGCAGGCGCCAGTTGAGCGCGGTGTGGATGGCCCCCAGCTTGGAGCAGGCGAAGAACAGGTCGAGGTGTTCATATCCGTCGCGGGCCAGGATGGCAACCCGATCCCCTTTGCCGATGCCCTGAGATTGCAGCCAGTTCGCCAGTTGGTTCGCGCGGCGGTTGGCATCGCGGAAGGTCAGCCGCCACTCGGGCGACTTGCCAGCGTCCACGAAGGCGAGTTTATCGGGGGAGTAAAGTTCGCGTCGAGCCAGGTAATCGCCGATGTACATGGATCTCCTTATTGGGCTGTCCACTTCCAAACAGATGACGCCATTGTAATCCCGCCGCCGCTGGCGCAGAAGAGGATCGTGTCACCAGGTTTAGGCCCCTTGCCCTGGGCGATGGCATCATCCAGCGCCATGATCACGCACGGGGAGCCTGTGTAGCCCCACTTGTCCATGACCCAGTGAGTCTTTTGGATGGGCTGCTTGAGCAAGTCCATCATGAATTCGATGGTGCGCAGATTCAATTGAGTGAAGAAGTAATGATCGACGTCATCGAAGGTCAGACCTGCCTTGTCGAGCGCGCCCTGCATCAGCTTGGGCCAGTATTCGGTATTGAAGGTCTTGGGGAATTTCTTGACGAATTCCACCTTGGGGCCGCCGAACTGGGACATGTTCTCAGGCGTGCAGGGTCGGAAGGTGCCGCCTGTGTAGATGCCCAGCGCATCGTGGAAGGAACCAACCGCCAGCAGGTTGCTGCCCAGGAAGCCTGGTTCCTCTCCCACGCCCAACACGACCGCCCCCGCCCCATCGGCGAACAGGTTGGCGGTCTTCTTGTCCTTGAAGTCGATGAAGCGGCTCATGCCGTATCCGCCCGCGACGAGGATGTACTTCATGGTCGGTTCGGTCATCAGGTACTTGGCACCCTGATCCACGGCGGTGACCCAGCCTGCGCAGGCCGAGTTGACGTCGTAACAGCCCGCCTTGTCCGCGCCAAGTTTATACTGCACCACGATGGAGGTGCTCGGTGAGAGGTAGTCGGGTGTGTCGGTCGAGACGATGATCAGATCAAGGTCGGCGGCGCTGATGCCCGCGCGTTCGAGGGCCTTCTTCGAGGCTTCCACGATCAAGTCCGAGGTGACCTGCTCGGGCGTCATCCAGCGGCGTTCTTTAATACCGACGTTGGCCAGCAGCCACTCGCTGGTGGATTCGCCCATCAGGGCGTCGACTTCGGCGTTGGTGACGACACGTTCGGGGACATAACTGCCCGTGGAGAGAATTTGTACGTTGCGCATGAGACCTTCCAGTTTGGATTATTCGTGGGGCGGGATGGTATCCCGCCAAAGTTTGGATCGCGGGATGCCATCCCGCGCCACATTATTTACCGTCTTCAATCGGCACAAAGCGGCGGATGAATTCCTGCGCCTCCTGCCAGTCGTTAAAGTTCAAAACCTCCGCGCTTTGCACGTGGCGGATGGCACCACGGTAGGCGGAGCGAGTCCCACCCTCGTCCGAGGCGTCTTCCACGACAAAGCGGATGACGAAGGAGGAAATGGTGGGCGGGACGTCGGGCTTCATGGCCCAAGCATAGCAGGGGATGGTCACGGGGGAGTTACAAGAAAGTCGTGTCATCCTGAGCGCAGCGAAGGATCTCTACCACGACGAGCGAGATTCTTCGCTCGCACACCTGCCCTGGCGGGCGGTGCCAGGGAAGAACGCTCGCTCAGGATGACACGAACAGGATTATGCCTTCAATCTTTCGTACAACGCTCTGGTCTCCGCCGAGGGCGAGACATCCAGTTCGTCGCGCAGAACCTGGACGCAGCGCTGGTAGGTGCGGCCCACCTGTCCGCGGTCACCCATGCTGTCATAGGCCAGCATCAGGTGACGGTAGGCGCGCTCCCAGCAGTTATCCTGGGCCAGGACGCGCTGGCACAAGTCAATGGCCTGGCTGAACTTTTCCTTTTGGATGTACAGCTCGCTCAGGCGGTCGGCGGCTTCGAGGAAGAGCGTGGAAAGGCGTTCACGTTCCTCGGCGGCCCAGTTCTCGTAGAGCGCGTCGGGCAGGTACTCGCCGCGATACAGGCCCACGGCTTGCTCCAACAGAGCCAGCGGATCGGAGGTGGGTTTGCCCGCCTCACGGATGGCGTTCGCAAATTGCTCGGAATCCAGCCACAGGTCGGCGTGGGGACGCAGGGTGTAGGTCGAGCCGTCGCGCACGACGAAGGCCGAATCCTCGCCCGAGTCGCGTTCGGGTTCGAGTGTCTGATACAACGTGTTGAGCGCGATCTTGAAATTGCGCTGGGCCACAGCGGGCTCAGCTTCGGGCCACAGGGCCTCGCAGATTTGGTCGCGGTCGAGCGGGGCGTGACGATGCGTGATGAGCAACTGGAACAACTGGCGGGATTTTTCGCGCCGCCAGCCGTTGGGCGGGATGACGTCCGCGCCGCGCTGAACCTGGAAGCTGCCCAGCGCCTGGACGCGCAGCCTGAACCCAGGGTGGATCTGCACGCCCGCCAGACCAAGCTCCTCCAGCAGGCGGATGGCGTAGGCCGCGTCCCAGCCCTGCTCACGGGCCAGGAGCAGCAGCGGGGTGAAGATGCGCTCGTCGGGCGCGCCCAACAGCGATGGCCCCGTGAAAAGGAATCCGTAGCCGCCCTCGCGGCAGGCGGACAGCACCTCGGGCAGCAGGCGTTCGAGGCGGTCGGATTGTTTCTGCTTGAGCCAGCCGTAGCACAGCCACAAACGGGCCGCGGCCAGCCCGAACGGGTCGCTGCATTCCTGGAAACCCAGCACCGCGCGCGCCAGCCATTCCTCGGCGGCCTCGTAGCGCGAGGCCAGCATCAGGCTGGCGCCCATCGTCAGGCGCGTGAGGGACGCGATCCACTCGTCGCCCGCCTGGGCTGCAATCTCGATGGCCTGCTGGGCATGCGACTGGGCGCGGGGCAGGTCGCCCTGATAGCCGCAGGCGCGGCACAGACCCCAGTTGGCTTCCACCAAAAGGCGTGAGACATTCAGAGAATTGCTGATCTCGATGGTCTTTTCGAACTGCGTACGCGCGTCGGCGTAATGGTCGCCCGTCAGCATCAACGCGTGACCCTGGCGCATGAATCCGACCGCGGTCACGAACGGCGACTTGAGGTCATCGCCGCGCCGCGTGCCTTCGAGCGCGGCCTGATGGGCGCGCTCGCCCAGTCCCTGGAAGGAATAGATCAGCGAGAGGATCAACATCGTCTCGCGGTGCGCGCGCGGAGTCTGGACGGGCTGGCGCTTCTCCGCTTCGGCGTGTTCCTCCAGCCCGCGGCGGGCCTCGTTAAGACGGCCTGTGCGCAGCAGCACGCGGAAGAGCAACTGATCGTTGGACGGGCCTTCGAGGCGCAGGTCATCGGCGCGCTGACGCAGCCGCTCGGCCTCGTCCACGCGGCCCGAGTTAAGCTTGTTCTCGGCCAGGAGTTCATACAGACGCACCTGAGCCTCGCGGTCTTCGAAACCGTCGCTCAGGCGGATGGCCTCTTCAAGCAGGCGCTCGGCCTGGGCGGGGTTGACCGTGTCGAGGTAGACGCGCGCCTGTCCGCGCAGGGAACGGGCCACGCCATCCTGCTGTCCACGTGAACGCCAGATGGTCTCGGCCTGTTGATACCAGCCGAGGGCCTCGTCGAAGCGGGAATGTAAACGGGCCAACTCTCCCAGCGTGAAGACCAGCATGGGATGTTGATGCAGGCTGAGGGGCGGCAGCGAAGCGATGTAGGTCGCCAGCGTGTCGAGGCGTCCGCTGGAGAGCAGGGTCGCGGCGTAGCTGTCCAACAGGTCGGCCATCTCGTCCCAGGCGTGGGCATCCAGCAAATGATAGATGGCAGATTCGGGATTCTTCTGCGCGAGGAAATAATCGGCAGCGGCGCGGTTCCACTGGCGGCGCTCGTCGGGCCTGGCCTGCTGGCGCAGGAAATTATGGAAGATGTGATGATAGCGCAGGGAGCCTTCGGCGGTCTCGACCACGAACAAGTCCTGGCGGCGCAGGTAGGCCAGCATCGAAGCCGAGTCGCCCGAGGGACGGCCCGCCGCCAGGCGCAGCGCGTCGCAGGCTTCGGGGGCCAGGTCGCGCAGGGTGGCGGTGACCAGCAAAAAGTCGCGGATGTCGGCGGGGTGACGGGCGAAGACCT